>JAJDET010000100.1 GCA_029259655.1 Planctomycetota bacterium | reverse complement strand
AGCTCGATCGCGAGCTCGACGGCACGCGCCGCGCCCTCGCCCGGCGCGACGCACGCGATCCACCCCGTCGCCATGGTCGCGACGAGGAGCGGCACGATGGCGGGCGTCAGCACGACTCCGATCGGAGCCAGCTCGCCGAAGCGGCTCCACGCCACGGGCAGGGTCGCGAGCACCGCCGCCGCGGAAGCCGCGACGCCCAGCTTCGCGGTGCGCACGAGGCGGGCCCGGATCGCGCGCACCGGCCCTGTGCCGCCGAACGTCGGATCCGCGACCCGGCCGCGCACGAGCTCGGCGGCGGTCGATATCCGGGCAGCGAGCGGCCGCGTCCCGACGATGATCCCGAGCGTCGCGAGATAGGAGAGCTGGACCGAGAGCGAGCGCACGGCGTGGGGATCGCTCACCACCTCGAGCGCGAGCGCCAGGCCCCACAGAGAGAGCGCGTCGGCTCGCCGACCGGTCCCGCGCGAGCCGCGCCGTCCCGCCAGCAACGGGGCGAGCGCTGCGAACGCGAGCGCGATCGCGGCGCGCAGGACCGGCGAACCGCCGCCGCTGATGAGCGCGAACAGCGCGAGCGAGCTCGCGCGGACGCTGAACGCGAGGCGCCGCCGGCCGAGACGCCGCTCGATCAGGGCCGCGATGGGCCAGGGGAGCAGCGCGGCGAACAGAGCCACGTGCAGCCCGCTGACCGCGAGCACGTGTCGCGTCCCGGTGCGCGTGAAGAGGTCGGCGAGGCCGGCGTCGAGCTCGGAACGGTCACCGAGCAGGATCGCGCGCGCAAAGCCCGCGCTGCGCGATGAGAGCGAGGCGTCGAGCCGACGGCCGAGGTCCGCGCGCAGTCCGGCCACGAAGCGCGCGAGCGCCGCACCGATCGGCGCCGTGAGCCGTACGACCTCGTCGGGCAGGAGCTCACGCGTCCCGTCGGGAAACTCTCTCGCCATGGAGCCCGGCTCGAGCCCGCGCGCCCAGGGCACGCGCAGCGCGCGGCGAGCGAGCGCGATGCGCTCCCCGTCCGCCGGAGCTCCCGGGTCCAGGAGCTCGACGTGCCGCCGGACGCCCGGCTCCCCTTCGGGCTCCAGCCAGCCCTGCGTCGGGCCGAGGGCGCGGAAGCGACCGAGCTCGATCCCCTGACGGGAGTGCTCGGCCGGGCCGGGCGGCGGCCCCGGCCAGCTCTGCGCGCGCAGACACGCCAGGGCGACGACGACGGGGAGCCAGACGCGCGCGCTGCCCGGGACTCCCGCACGGAGCGCCGCCGGCCAGGCCGCGAACAGGAGGGCTCCCAGCAGGACGGCCGCGACGGGAGCGTCTCGGAACGCTTCCGAATGACCTGCGACGGACCCCGCGGCCAGCGCGAGGCCGAGCCACAGCACGGGACGCGGTGCGGCTCGCCTGCGTGTCTCCACCTCACGATGACGCTCGCCGCGCAGTCCGGTTGCGCCGGCGCGCGGAAAACCGACGGCTCCGGCCCTACAATGCTCGGCGATGGTCCACGCGCTCTTCCCCGGGACGTTCGATCCGCCGACGCTCGGCCACTTCGGCGTGGTGGAGCGCGCGGCCGCGCTGTTCGAGCGCGTCACGATCGGGCTCGCCGACCACCCCGAGAAGGACCCCCTGTTCTCGATCGAGGAGCGGATTGCGCTGCTCGAGGAGCTCGCGGAGCCGCTCGGGAACGTCGACGTCGTGCGCGTCACGGGGCTCGTCGTCGAGGCCGCGCATCGCCTCGGCGCGGAGGTTCTCGTGCGCGGCGTCCGCAATCCGCGCGACTTCGACTACGAGGTCGAGATGGCGCGCACGAACCGCGTGCTGGCGGAGGACGTGGACACCGTGCTGCTCGTCCCCGACCCGACCCACGCGCACATCACCGGCACGTTGGTGCGCCAGATCGCACGCCTGGGCGGCGACACGGCGCGGCTCGTACCGCCGCCCGTCGATCGAGCCCTGCGACGCCGCTTCCCCCGCACTTCCTGATCTCCCCATGAGCAAAGACGCCGTCTCGACTCCCGCTGCCCCCGCCGCCATCGGCCCCTACAGCCAGGCCATCGTCGCCGGCGGCCTCGTCTTCTGCTCGGGGCAGATCGCGCTCGACCCCGAGACGGGCGAGCTCCAGGGCGGCGACGTCGCGAAGCAGACCGAGCGCGTGATGGACAACCTCTCCGCGGTCCTGCGCGCCGCCGGGACGTCGTTCGAGCAGGCCGTTCGCTGCACCGTCTTCCTGGCCGACATGGGGGACTTCGCCGCCGTGAACGAGGTCTACGCACGCTACTTCGAGGGAACGACGCCGCCGTCGCGCGCGACGGTCGCCGTGAAGGAGCTCCCGAAGGGCGTGGACGTCGAGATCGACTGTATTGCGCTCGCCGTCTGAAAGACGTGCCCGTGCCCGACGGCGCTAGGCCCCGAACGACTCCGCCGGAACCCTGGGTTGGGCGAGCCGTGCGAAGTCCGCGTACGCGACCCGCATGAGCTCGGTGTGGGAGCAGGCGTTGAAGACGATCTCGTCCTCCTTCGCCAGCTCGGGCGAGACGTAGACGTCGAGCCCGTAGAGGTTGCCGAAGGGCGGCATGGCTCCGAGCTCGCAGCCCGGGAAGAGGTTGATGAACTCCTCTTCCGTGGCGAGCTCGATCGACTCGGCGCCTGTCGTGTGCTTCAGGTGGTCGAAGTCCACCTTGAGGTTGGACGGTACGACGGCCATCGCCATCTCTCCGTCGACCTTGACCATCACGGCCTTGGCGACCCTCTTGCCGCCGATGTGCGCCGCCGCGGCGATCTCCGACATCGTGAAGGCCGGAGAATGGGTGATCGTGAAGTACTTGACCTCGTTGTCGTCCAGGTAGTCGCGCAGCTTCTTCGCTTGCATGACGAGTGCTCCTTGCGCGGCGCCCGGTCCGGAGGCCCGCCCGCCGGGCCGCGGCTCCGTCAACTCGACTCTAGGCCGTGCCGGCCACGCGCGGGAGACCTGCAGGGGAGATCGGCGGGGAAGCGCCCGCTCTACGCTCGGGTTCCTCCCACACCTACGCGCTTGAGAGGTGTCTTCGGAGGGGAGTAGACTCCCCGGTCCTCGACTCCCGGATACCCACACCATGGCCCTCGCCTGCGGCATCGTCGGACTCCCGAACATCGGGAAGACCACCGTCTTCAACGCGCTCACCAAGTCGGGGGCCGAGCGGGCGAGCTACGCCTTCAGCACGGTCGAGCCGAACGTGGCCGAGGTGGACGTGCCCGACGTCCGGCTCGAGACCATCCACCGCTTCATCGAGACGAAGAAGATCATCTCGGCGAAGGTGCGGGTGGTCGACATCGCGGGGCTCGCGAAGGGCGCGTCGTCCGGCGAGGGCATGGGGAACAAGTTCCTCGGCCACGTGAAGGAGACCGACGCGCTCCTGCACGTCGTGCAGTGCTTCGAGAAGACGGACCTCGCGCGCGAGGACCCGGTCGACCCCGCCGCCGACATCGAGGTGCTCGAGCTCGAGCTCGCCATGGCCGACCTCGAGACCGTCTCGCGCAACGTGGAGCGCGTCGCAAAGAAGGCGCGCACCGGCGACAAGGACGCGATCTTCGAGAAGGACGTGTTCGAGCGCGCGAAGGCGCTGCTCGAGGACGGCGTCCAGCTGCGCACGGTGGACTGGAAGCGCGAGGAGCTCCTGGCCCTGCGCCCGCTCTTCCTGCTCACGACCAAGCCCGTGATCTACCTGGCCAACGTCGGCGACGGCGACATGGAGGGTAAGGGCGAGTACGCGCGCGCCGTCGCCGCCCATGCCGAGAAGGCCGGCGCCGACTGGATCGCGATGTGCGGCGACATCGAGTGCGAGCTGCTCGGCATGGAGGATCCCGAGGAGCAGGCGATGTTCCAGGAGGAGCTCGGCGTCACCGAGCTCGCCCAGCCGCGCCTCTTGCACGCGATCTACGACGTGCTCGGGTTGCAGACCTTCTTCACCGCCGGCGAGAAGGAGATCCGCGCCTGGACGATCCGGAAGGGCGACCTGGCGCCGGTCGCCGCCGGCGTGATCCACTCCGACTTCGAGAAGGGCTTCATCCGCGTCGAGGTCTACGCGATCGACGACCTCGTCGAGCACGAGAGCGAGGCCGCGATCAAGGCGGCCGGCAAGATGCGCGTCGAGGGCCGCGAATACGCGATGCGCGAGAGCGACGTGTGCCACTTCCTGGTGGGGAAGTAGGTTGGTGCGATGTCGTTCCGGCTCGTTCTCTGCCTGTTGCAGAGCGTTGCGCCCCCCTCGACGTTCGACGACGTCCACGAGCTGAGGTTCTCCGGTCCGGGACCGGTCCGCGTCGACCTCGAACCGGCGTTCTCCGGCCGCCTGCACCTGTGGACGCGGTCAGACCTCGACCTCGCGATCGAGGTGAGCGACCGCGCCGGGAACGCCCTCGGAGCGGACGACGATTCGGGCGGTGCGGAGACGCCCTACCTCGAGCTCGACGTCGCACCCGGCGATCGCCTCGTGGTGCACGTCGACTCGTCGGGTCCGGGGGAGTGTGAGCTCGTCTGCATCGCCGCTCCCGAGACCGCGGCGACGCGCGCGGTCGCGACGCTCGTGCGCGAGCGTTCCCGCGAGCTCGTCGACCTGATCGAGAGCGGGGGCGGCCTGGCCGCAGAGAAGCGCGAGGCCCACGATCGGATCGCCGCTCTCCTTGCCGAGCTGCGCGCGGTCGAGGGCGGCGCGACGAGCGGGCTCGTCGGCCGCATGTTCTGGGAGCTCCACCTCCACGCCTATGACCTCGAGGACGAGCCGCTCGCGCTCGACGCGCTCCGCGACGCGCTCGCGCACCGCGAGCGGACCTACCCCCCGACCCATCGCGGTCTCCTCGGGGCGCGCCGGAACTTCGCCGGGCTGTGCGCCCTCGTCGGCGACGTCGCGCCGGCGCGCCGCGTGCTCCAGCGCCTGGTCGAGGATCTCGAGGGCTTCCTGCCACGCGAGGATGCCAGCCTCGTCGAGGCCCGCTACCAGCTCGCCGGAACGCTGTTCCGCCTCGGGGACATGCTCCGGGCGCGTGCGATCCTCGAGGACGTGCTCGCGCTCCGCGAGCGCGCGCTCGTGGCCGACCACCGCGAGGTGCTCAACACGAAGGAGCTCCTGGGGCACTGCCTCCACGAGCTCGGCGAGCTGGAGGAGGCACGCGTGTTGGAGGAGGACGTGCTCCAGGCTCGCCTCCGGACGCTCCCCGACGATCACCCGGACGTGCAGCTCGCGCGCATGCACCTCGCCGGCTCGATCAAGCAGCTCGGAGAGGTGGGCCGTGCACGGGAGCTCGAGGAGCGGGCGCTCGCCGCACTCGAGCGGGTCCTCCCGCCCGATCACCCGGAGGTCGTGGGGATTCGAATGAACCTCGCCGACACGCTCGCCCGCTCCGGGGACCACCGCGCCTCCCTGGCCCTCCTCGAGGAAGTCGTGCCCGTGCTGGCGCGGATCCACGCCGCCGGCCATCCGGCCGTGGTCGACGGCAAGCGAGCCCTGGCGCTCGCTCGCCTCGCGCAGGGCGATGCCGAGGGGGCTCACGCACTCCTCGAGGACCTCGTCGCGCTCCTCCGCTGGCGCGCGGAGCTCGCCTTGTCGTTGTCTCCGCGTGAGGCGCGGCGCCTGGTGTGGAACGACGCTCCCCTGCTCGCGGCCGTCGTCCTCCTCTGCCGCAGCGCCGACGAGCGGGCCTGGCGCGAGCTGGTCGAGGTCGTGGAGACGCGGCGGCTGACGGGGACCGCGACCGTGCCTCCGGCGGGACGCTTCGAGGCCGGCGATTCGCTGGCCCCGTTCGCGCGGTCCGCGGCCGCCGCCCGGGCGGAGCTCGGCGCGCTCCTGGCGGACCGCGCGTCCTTCGGCTCCACCGATACGCGGCGGTTCGAGGAGCTGGTCGAGGAGCGCGATCGGGCCGAGAGGACGATCCGCACGGCGCTCGTGGAGCGCGGGCTGGTGCGGGGCAGCATCGACGCCGAGGACCTTGCCCGGGCCCTCCCGCCCGACGGAGCCGCCGTGGGGCTCCTGCGGCACGGCGGGCTGCGGGTCGAGGGCGGCGCCGTCGTCGAGGAGGAGGACGGGTACCTGGCGCACGTGCTCCGACCCGATGGGCGGCTCGAGATCCTGGACGTCGGCTCCGCGCGCGTACTCGAGGTCGCAGTCCGCGAATGGCGCGTCGCCCTGGGGTCATCCGGCTCAGCGCGGGGGCTGGCCTCCGCAGCGCGGGACGTCGTCGACGCGGAGCTCCTCGGCCAGCGATTGCGAGAGGGGCTCGTCGATCCTCTGCTCCGAGCCGCGGGCCCGGATGCGAGGACCCTCTTCGTCTGTCCCGACGATGCCGCCCTCCTCGTCCCGCTCGACGCGCTACCGCTGGAGGGCGGAAACGTCGGCGACCGGGTGCGGATCGTGGTCCAGACGTCCTTCGCCGACCTCCTTCGCCCGCCTCGGCTTCCGCGCGGTGAGCCGGTGATGCTCCTGACCGGCGCGGTCGCGTACGGAGACGGAGGCGCGTTCGCGCCGCTCCCGGCGACGGAGAGGGAGGTGCGCGCCGTGGCCGCGACGTTCGCGCGCGCCCACGAGCGGCAGGCAACGCTCGTGCTCGGGGAAGAGGCGACGCGTCCGGCGGTCGTCGGCGGCGTGGCGGGTGCGAGGTACGTCCACCTCGCGACGCACGGGTGGTTCGCGCCGGCGCAATGGCTCGATCCGGACGCTGGAGGGCGAGCGTGGACGCCGATGGCGCTCGGGCAGCGCGTCACGGACGCGGCTCCGCTCGCGCTCGCGGGCCTGGCTCTCGCGGGCGCGAACGCCGACCCGTCCGGCGGGATCCTGACGGCGGAAGAGCTCGCGGCAGCGGACCTCTCGCGGTGCGACCTGGCCGTCCTGTCGGCCTGCGAGACCAACGT
>JAJDET010000099.1 GCA_029259655.1 Planctomycetota bacterium | reverse complement strand
GCGCGTGCCGGCCCCGCAGTCGACCTTGAACAGGTCGTCGAGGACGCCGGTGCGCGCAAAGTGCCGGCAGGAGCCGAGAGGCCGGCGCAGCCGGCCGTTCGTGGTGTTCTGGCCGCGAACCCGTGAGGGATGCGGGCTAGTTTTCTAGTCGCCGAGGTAGCCGAGGTCCTCGAGGGCCTCGCGCTCGCTTGCCGAGAGCCGTCGACCATCGGCCCGAGGGCCCAGGAGGCTGCGGAGCGAATCCATGCCGGCCTCGAGGTCGCGCAATGCTCGCTGCTCGTCCGCGCCCGTACCGAGGTCGTGAGCCTGCCGGGGATCCGCTCGCGTATCGAAGCGCTGGATCCCCGATTCGGTGAACAGGATCGCCGTATCGCCGTCGCGCAGGCCGGTCACGCGGTCGGTCGTGCTCGTGGGAACGGCGACGTCGGGCAGCGTCGCGCCGGCGAGGACCGGAGCGAGGGAGCGGCCCTGCAGACCGGCGAGGTCGAGTCCGGCCAGGTCCAGCAGAGTCGGCATGACGTCCGAGAGGGAGACGGTCGCGCGACTCACGCCGCCGTCCGTCCCGGGCGTGCGCAGCAGGAACGGTACGCGCAGGCACTCGTCGTACCCCTGACCGTGGAGCACTTGCCCGTGGTCCCAGAGCTCCTCGCCGTGGTCCGCGGTGATCAGCACGGCGGAGGTCTCGAGCAGTCCGCGCTCTTCGAGCCCGCGCAAGAGCCGCCCGAGCTCGCGGTCGAGGCTGCGGATGCCCGCGTCGTAGAGGCTCGTGATGTAGCGCCGGGTCTCCTCCGGCACGTCGAGGTTCAGCCGGTTCGTCGCCTTGAGGAAGCGCGACGCACAGCGGCCCTCCTCGTCGCAACCGTCGAAGTCTCCCTCGTACCAGGACGCGAACGTCGCGAGGTCCTCCTCGCCAGCGTCGTACTGGAGCCGGTCGACGTCGGAGTGCGCGTCGAAGAAGTGCGCGAAGAGGAAGAACGGCTGCGGACCGTTGATGTCGAGAAGGGAGAGGATCTGGTCGACCTTGAAGGCCGCGGGCCTGCCGACGCGGTAGTAGAGGTCGAAGCCGCGCGCGAAGCCCCAGTGCTCCGCCAGCCACATGCAGTCGTCGACGACGGCGAGCGTCCGGTACCCCGCGCCTGCGAGCTCTCCGGCGAGCGTCCGCGCCGCGGGGGAGAGCGACTTCCCGTGCGTCACGCCGTGGACGAAGGGCTGGAGCGAGGTGAGCATCGTCATGTGAGCCGTCAGGGTCCACGCCTGCGGAGAGTAGGCGCGGTCGAAGCGCACGGCACTCGCGGCGAAGCGATCCAGCTCGGGGCTCGTCTCCAGCTCGTAGCCGTAGCACGAGAGGTGATCGGGCCGGAGCGTGTCGAGCGAGACGAGGACGAGGTTCGGTCGCTCGGGCCAGCTCGCGGGCGGGGTCCGGCCGGCGAATCCGAGCGCGATCCCGGCCGCCAGGACGATGCCGGCGAGCCCCGCCAGGGGTCGCTCGAACGGCACGCGCTTTCCTCCGAGCGCGATCCACACCGCCAGCGCCACGATCAGTCCCACGAGTCCGTTGGCGAGCGGTGAGGTCGCGAACGGCGGGACGAAGACTTCGGTGCGCGGGAACCGAAAGCTCGCATGGGCGAACGCGAGGAGCGCGCAGGCCGAGGCGATCGGGAAGCGCAGCCGTCCCCCGAGCATCCGGAGCAGAGCCCACGCGAGGGCCAGACCCGCGAGGGAGAGGGCCAGGTCGATCGGGAAGAAGCGGACCGCTCCGGCCAGCACGCGACCATCGATGTCCGAAAACCCGCTCGCCTCGCGCCCGAGCACGAGCCCCCCCCTCACGACGACCAGCGCGGCGCTCGCGATCAGGAAGCGGCAGACCAGGCTGCCCCTGTTCCCGACACCCGTCTCGCTCGCGATGGACACGCGCACAAGATACGCGCCGGCCGGGGCGGTGGGAGGGCGACGGGAGGGAGAGAGTCGGTTCCCTCTCCCTCCCCCATCAGGAGGATTGCGGAGAGCCCGGTCCGGGGCGAGCGAGCTCGCCTCCACCGGCCAAGGCGCAGCCCGGGCCTGCCGACCCCTTCTCAGAGGGGCAAGAAACCCGTGGAGGGAAGTGCCTTCCGGGAAGAAGCTCCCCGGTGAGCGACCGGGGGTCCGTCGCGGAGATAGCCTTTTGGGAAGACTTGTCCGATGCGCCGTCCCTCCTTCACCATCTGGCTCCTGCTCGTGCTCGGAGCCCTCGCGCTGCGCGCGCTGAACGCCTCCGAGGTCCACGCACCGGACTCTCGGGCAGCGTTGACCCGCTCGGCCGACCGCTGAGCTATTCGCCGCTCGGGGCGAGCCGGCGCAGTCCGGGGTGATCGGGCGGGACCTGGGTCGTCCGGAAGACGGCGCCCTGGGGCAGGAAGTCGGCCTGGACCGGACCGCGTCCGATGCTCGCCGGGATCTCGCCGCCGAAGGGATTCCAGTAGTCCCAGACGACCTCACCCTCGGGCGTCACCTCGAAGAGACGCCCCTGGACCCCGGCGCAGATCCGCGTGTTTCCGGTCGGCAGGCGCTCGGAGCCCGAGATGAACCACGAGTAGAAGCCCTCCGGGTCCGCGTAACTCCACGCAGGATCCGCGGGACCGAAGGGCTCGCCCTCGGCGCGGGCGAACCGCCTGCCGGTGAGGGGCAGGACGATCTCGTCGACCGAGGAGTAGTCGCCGTCGGGCCTGCGCGGCCCGTTGTTGAACACGAGGACGTTTCCCGCGCCGGGGTAGCCGGGCGCGATCCACTGCGCATCGTGTTGCTCGTAGAGCCGGCGCTCGGCGTCGCCGCCCGCGGCGTAGTTGCGGGGGTTTCCCCAGCGGTAGAGCAGATCGCCGGCGGGGCCCGCCGCCTCCGCCGTCGTGATCGAGTGATCGATCACGAAGATCTCGCTCAGGGAGGGCGAGCTGACGACGATCAGGTCGAGCTCGGCGTGATAGTCGACCGAGTTCAGGTGGAGCCAGTCGGGGTTGCGTCGGCGCGGCGGGCCGTCCTCGGCGGGTGACGCCTCCTGTTCCCCGCCGGCCTCGCCCCCGATGTAGCCGACGGCACGCATCTGAGCCTCGACCTCCTGCCGGCGTGCGATCTCCTCCGGACTCATGACCCGGTAGCGGTGGTCGGCGTTGATGTCGAGCTTGCCGGCCTCGGCAGCCAGATCGCCGTAGGACAAGAGGCCTGGGCGTCGGTCCTGGACCACGTGGTCCCACGAGCGCCACTCCCACACGACCTTGCCGCCGCGCGGTCGCACCGGCTCGATCTCGAGCACGGCGCACGGCCACAGACCGGACTCGGACACCTGGAGCGGGTCGCGTCCGTTCGCCACGGCCTCGTCGGGTGAGACGCGCTCCCAGACGATGGCCAGGACGTTCCCGTTGGGGAGCCGCTCGAGGTCGTGGTGCTGGATGCGCTCCTCGCTCGAGAGCAGGTACTCCCAGACGACCTCCCCGTCCCAGGTCATCTCGATCAGACGACCGCCGATCCCGCCCCCGTGGAACACGGGATTCTCCTCGACCCGGTAGCTGAACAGGATGTTCCCGTCGTCGAGCAGGTACACCGGCGAGCCCAGTCCGTTCTCGCCCTCCCAGCGGTGGACGACCTCGCCCGAACGGTCGAGGAGGTAGATCGTCCGCGAACGGATGGGCGAGAAGATCATGTAGCCCTCGAACGCTCCCGCGCGGTTCGCGCGCAGGCCCAGCTCGTCGCTCGCCGCGATGGGGGCGGTTTCCTCCGGCTCGACCGCCGGCGGCTCGGGCGTTTCCGCCGGAGCGCAGGCGAGGAGCGAGCCGAGGATCAGCGCGCCCGCGACGGACGCAGGGGTGCGCGCCTGCGCTCGCTCGTGGACTCTTCGGGCTCGGGTTCGCAAGGGATCGCGTGATCCTAAGGAGCTCGAGCGTCGATCCAGTCCGCGAGCTCGCGCGCCGCTCGAGCCGGGTCCGTCGCGTCGAGGGTCAGCGCGTAGGTCTTGTCGCGCTCCGAGTGGGTGTAGAGCGGGTCGTAGTACCGTTCCAGCAGGGTGCGGACGAGCTCGTCCTCGCGGCCCTCGTCCAGCATCGCGACCAGGGCGCCCTGCCAGCGCACCGGTCCGAGCCGCCGTTCGATGAAGGGGAGCTGTCCACGCAGCTGGTCCCGCCGCAGGTCCGTGGCGAGGTAGTCCTCGATCAGGACCTCGACCCTGCGTTCGGGGGACGCACCGAGCTGCACGTTGGTGGCGCCGGCGAGCGAGCTCCAGACGCGCTCGGGGAGGATCACGTCGCCCACCTTGCGGCTCTCTCCCTCGAACACCACGACCTTCGAGAGCCCCGCGCGGACCCGCGCCAGGAGCCGTGAATCGAAGGCCTTCTGCGAGCACGGTTCGAGCCCGACCATGCCGAGGATCGAGCTCCTGTGACCCGCGAGGCCCTCGAGGTCGATCGTCAGCCCCGGGCGCACCCGCTCGAGCTCGCGCAGGACGAGCGTCTTCCCGACGCCGGTCAATCCGCGCAGGACGACCGCCGGCGGCAATTGGAGCCCGTCCAGACTCGCGACGACATCGCGGCGATAGGCGCGGTAGCCGCCCTCGAGCACCACGGCGCGAGCGAACCCCAGCGCGGCGAGAAAGGCGACGACGCTCTGGGAGCGGAGCCCGCCGCGCCAGCAGTGGAGGACCACCGCGTCGTGAGGAGGGTCGACGCCCAGGAGCTCGAGCTCGAGGCCGGCAAACCCGGTGCGCGTCATCCCGTCGAGGCGGTTCTCGAAGTCCGCCTCCGGCGGAGTCCACCCGCAGACGCTTCCGATCTCGTCGACGAGCGCGCGGATCCGCTGCCGAGCCAGCTCGCGTCCCTTGGCAAAGGCGGCCTCCGGTGATTCCTTGCGGTAGAGGGTCCCGACGAGCGCCCGCTCCGTGTCGTCGAACAAGGGCACGCTCTTCGCGCGCGGAAGGTGGTCCTCTCCGAACTCGGCGGGGCTGCGGAGGTCGACCACGACCTCGGCGGAGAGGGCCTGGGCGACGCCGACCGCGGGCACGCGTACGGATTCCCGGAGCGAGTGAGCGACCATCGAGCCGCTCATCGTAGCGGAGGCTCCTCCGGGGGTCAGAAGCGGCGCGGGTTCCCGCGGCTCCCCGGTCCGCCCGGCCGATTCCGGTCGCGCATCTCCTCGGGGCGCCGATCGCGGTAGGTCCTGGGCCGCCACTCGCGATCGACGTGGCGCAGGAGCCTGCGGATCCCCTCGGTGTACTCGCGGTCGGAGAGACCCTCCAGCCGCGAGACCTCCTCCTCGGGCAGGATCGGATACTCCTCCAGGAGCTTCTTGCAGCGGTCGCGCACCCGCCTTGCGATGCGGGCTTCGCGGTCACGCGGCGCGAGGTCCGACATCTCGACCAGGTCCTCGAGCGTGGGATGGGCGGTGGCGGCGAGCTCGTCGGCGACCCGTCCGCGGTGCATCCAAGGGTTGTGATCCTCGTAGGACGGCAAGCGCCGTTCCTCGTCGAAGCTGAATCCCCGGGGAACACGCGTGCGTTCCTGCCAGTCGGCGAAGAACTCCTCGGTCGGGAGCTCGTCGAGCTCGCTCCAGCGCTCTGCGTCGAGCCCGGGCGGCGGACCGTGTTTCTTCACGCGCGAGCGGATCTTCGTGCGCTCGAGCTCGAGCAGGGCCCGCATCCGCTCGCGGCCCTCGAGGCTTTCGAGGTGCTCGAGCTGCTCGCGAGGCGGAGGGGTGTCACGCAGGACGCGGCCCTCGACACGACGCCGGGCCTGGTCGCGGAACTGGCGCAGGAGGCCGGGTCGGGCGTGGGCGGGTGCCTTC
>JAJDET010000098.1 GCA_029259655.1 Planctomycetota bacterium | reverse complement strand
CCCGCGCGCGCGAGGCAGGCGCCCCAGCGCCGGTCCCTCGTGAGCCGACCGCCCTAGGCGGTGTCGGCGTGTTTCATGTGGTTTCTTCCGCCCGCCGGAGGCATCGCCGCGGGTACCGCGGCTTCACCGGTTGGTGTCGGGGTGCCCTCGGACGGGTTGCTTTCCACGGGTTGCGGGTGTCGGGGGGTCGGAATGCCTTCGCGATGCTTGCGCGGCGAAGCCCGCGCAAGCGAGGCGTCGGGAGGCGAAGACACGTGCGGGACGTCGATGGCGGGACGTCGCAATGCGCACTCGCTCGCGGGCTTCGCCCGACGAGCATCGCGATACTGGGAGCCGAAGCGCATGCGGCTCGTCGGCCCGGGTGCGATACGCGACTGCGGGGCACCACGGCACTCCGCCGAGGATGCGCCGGTGCCCGGCGCGATGCCTCCGGCGGGCGGAAGAAACCAGATGGACAACACGCCGACACCGCCTAGGGCGGTCGGCTCACGAGGGACCGGCGCTGGGGCGCCTTCCTCGCGCACGCAGGCATCCGCCTGTGCGCGGAGAGTACGGCACTGCGGGGAGACGCGCGCCCGACTCACTGCGGGCGCCCGCGGCACGTCACGCCGGGTAAGACGCGCGACTGCGAGGCACCACGGCACTCCTCCGATGGATGCGCCGGTACCCGGCGCGATGCCTCCGGCGGGCGGAAGAAACCACATGAAACACGCCGACATCGCCTAGGGCGGTCGGCTCACGAGCGAGAGCGCATGACGCGCTCCGCTCGCGGCATCGCGCCCGCGCGACAGGATCAGCCCCGACGCGCGGCGGCCTTGCGCGTCGTCGCCTTCTTCGCCGGCGCCTTCTTCCCGACGGGCGCCTTCTTCGCGGCCGGCGCCTTCTTCGCCGCGACCTTCTTCTTCTCCGGAGCCTTCTTCGCCGGCGCCCTGGGCACGAGCGTCCCGGCCTTGGCGAGCTCCTTTTCCTTCGACTTGAGCTCGCTCTGGGTCCTGGCGAGCTCCGCCTTGGTCTCCTTGGCGGTTGCGCGCGCGGCTTCGAGTCGCGCCTCCAGGTTCTCGAGGCGGGACTCGCGCGAGGCGAGCGACTTCTCCGCCTTGCGCATGCGGGACTGGGTCGACGTGAGCTCCTTCTTCGTCGCGCCCAGCTCCGCGTCGGCCTTCTCGAGGGACGTCACGCGCTCGCGCAGCGCCTTGGTCTCCTCGTTCTTCTCCTCGCGCAAGGCCTCGAACTTCTCCTTCCAGAAATCGAGCTCCTTCGTGCTCTTCTCGAGCTCGACCGTGACCGGCTCCAGCTCCTCGACGCGCGAGCGCGCGCGGTCCAGCTCGGTCTGCGTGGCCTTGACCGTCTTCTCCGACTGGCCGAGCTTCCCGGAGAGCTCCTCGGAGCGCGTGTCGAGCTCGGTCACACGCGCCGTGAGCTTCTCGCTCGACTTCTCGAGCGCGGCGCAGCGCTTCTCCCACTCGGACTCGGTCGAGCGACTGGCCTTCGAGAGCTCGGCCAGCTCGGCCCCGCGCGCCTCGAGCTCCTGCTCGCGCTCGGCGAGCTGCTCCGGCAGCGGCTCCAGGTCCGAGACGCGGGCCTCGAGCTCGGTGCAGCGCTCCGAGAGCTCCGCCACGCGCTCGGCGCGCCGCTCGAGCTCGGCCTCGTGCACCGGGACCTTCTCCGCGACGGGCTCGAGCTCCGCGATCCGCTCCTCGAGGGCCCGCGCGCGGTCGTCGGAGCTCTCCGTCAGCTCGCTGTGGCGCCGGACCCACTCCTTCACCTCCTGCTCGCGCTCACCCAGAGAGCTTCGCGCGGTCGCGAGCTCGGGAGTGAGCTCCTCGACCTCGCGGACCTTGGTCTCGAGCTCCTTCGTCCGGGCGCCGGACTCCTTCTCGAGCGCGGCGAGCTCGTCCTTCCAGGTCGCGAGCTCGGCCTCGCGCTTCTCGAGGTTCTTCTCGAGCGCCGCGAGCCGGGCCGGCAGGGGCGACAGCTCCTTCTCGCGCGCCTCGAGCGCGGAGCAGCGCTGCTTCGACTTCGCGAGCTCCTCGGGCAGGGGAGCGAGCTCCGCGAGCTCCTTTCTCATCCGCTCGCGCTCCGCGGAGAGCTCGGCGCGCTCGGCCTCGAGGCGCGAGGCGTCGGCGGTCCGGTTCGCGGCCTCCTCGGTGCGCGCCGAGAGCTCCGCCTCGAGCTCCTTCGCACGCCCGCCGAGCCTCACGATCTCCTGGTCCTGGCTCTCGATCAGGCCGGCCGCGTCGTCCACGCGTTTCTGGTGGGCCTTCACCTCGGCCGTGCTCTGGCGCATCACCTGCAGCGCCTTGTGCTGGTCCTGCTCGGCCAGCCGGAGCTTGCGCATCCAGAGCTCTTCCTGAACGCGCTGCCCCGAGGCCAGCCGCGCCGCGCGCGCGTACCACCCGAAGGCCAGCGAGCCCAGGCCGACGGTGCTTACCAGGAGGAGCGTTTCGGGTGTGATTTCCATCGGGTGCCCTGGATTGCGTGAATGAACGGAAGCGCGCTCTTTGTGCCACCGTGTCGGACGGCGTTCCAGGAGAAAACAGCGCGCAGAGCGTCGAGCCGTTCCGCGTTTCGGAAGTCGCGGCGGGCGCGCGTCGCCTGGAATGCGAGTTCCTTCAGCGGGCCGCGATTCCGGCCGCTTCGAGCAGCAGTGCGAGCCGTCCGGCTTCGGCCTCGCGATCCGCGAGAGAGGCGTCGGCGGAGTAGCGGTTGTCGGTCTCGGCGCGCCAGGCGAGCACTTCCGCCGCGCGTTCCCGGGCCCAGGCCGAGCGCGCCGGCGCCGGCCAGAAGGTCCCCTCGGCGCGTCCCTCGGGCGTTCCGATCCGGAGCACCGAGAGCAGGAACGGAACCGGGGCGTCTTCGCCGAGGCGCAGGGCGGTGCGCGCGCACTCGACGCGAACCTCGAGGTCGGGGTGCGGCTGCGGACCCGCGGCCAGGTCGACGAGCCGCTCGGTGAGGTCGTCCCGTGCGGAGCTCGTGAGCGCGGACGCGGCGACGACGTCGCCCGCATCGGATGCGCGCTCGGGGCCGAGCACGCGCCGTTCGAGGCGCAGCAGCAGGGCCTCCGCGGCCGCCGGATCGCCGCTCCGCCCGAGCAGCACCGCTGCGCGTACGGCGGTGGCGGGATCGGCGCCGAGCGCGTCGGCGAGCTCGCCCAGCGCCGGGTCCGACAGGCGCACGGGCTCCCCCGGGAAGGCGTCCGCGAGCAGCCGCTCGAACGCGGTCGGGCTGCCCTCGCGCCAGCCCTGCGGGAGCTCGGTGGTCGGAACGGGCTCGGCGGGAGCGGAGCTCGTGGCGCAGGCCCCGAGGAGGCAGGCGGAGGCGAGCGTGAGGGCGACGAGCGTGTGGCCGGCGTGCACGGCTTGCATCGGACCCGAGATCCTACGGGGCGGCGCCATCGAAAACGAGAAACCGGATCGGAGTTGGACCGTCCTCGGCGCGGAGGTGAACCCAATGCACGAGCTCAGGACCCCGGACTTTCCGGGATCGTCGGCGCGATCGTCTCGCGTCATCACGGATCGAATCTCACTGCGCGCGGCGGCGACAGGCGTCGCCGCGGCGCTCGCCGTCTTGCCCGCGGCGGCGCAGTCCCCGCCGCTCGTCGTGTCGACGAGCGCGGATCTCTCGGCCACGGCGGGTCACGACGCCATCGACGACGCGGGCCTGGTGCGCGTCGAGAAGGGCGGCGTGCCGTCCCATTACTTCTCGGAGGGCCACTGGCAGGGCGCCGCGGGACGCGTGCCCGGCGATGTCGACGGGATCGCCGTGCGGCCGAGCTTCCATCCCGCGGACCACCGCGCGCTCGCTTTCACGATGCAGTCGGACGAGGGCGGCTTCGAGGACGGCGACGTCTTGACGATCGCACAGGGCGGCGGCTTCGAGGTCGTTCACGCCGAGACCGATCTCGCGGCGGCGCTGGCGTTCAACGGGAGCGGTTTCGACCTGGACGCGATCGCCTACGACGATCAGGGGAGGCTCCTCTTCTCGCTGCAGGCGAACCTCGCGGCCACGGTGCTCGGGCCGATCGAGGACGGCGACGTCCTGCGGCTCGAGGCGGACGGGACGGTGTCGCGCGTCTTCTTCGAGGCCGACGTGCAGTCGGCGTACTCGGCCGCGACGGGCCTCGTGTCGTCGGTGGGCGACGTCCTCGCGCTCGAGTTCCAGGCCGGGGAGGTCTGGGTCGGCATCCAGAGCCCGAGCTCTGCGGACGGCGGCGTCCTGGTGCTGGGTGCCGTACCGCGCATCGAGTACGACGAGGACGACCTCGGGCTCGACGGAGCGGAGCTCGACGGGTTGTTCGTCCTGAACCCGCTGGCCGACGTCGGGCGCTTGCACTTCTCCGAGCACAGCTCCTCGCCGGGCTCGACGGTGGTGGCGGAGTTCGCGCGCGGGGGAGCCAACCACCCGCTCCTGGTCTTCCTGGCCGGAAACGCGGGCTTCGTCTCGACCGAGGCGATCGCGACCGGGTTCGGAGGCGTGTTCCTGGACGTGAACGACCCGTGGCTCTCGATGTTGCCCACCCAGGTCATCCGGCTGGATGCGAACGGGTTCTACACGCAGATCCTGGGGCTCCCCGTCAACAACTTCGGGGGTGTGGGGTTCGAGGGCGAGCCGGGGTGGACGTTCGTGACGATCGATGTGTGGACGCTGGAGGTCTCTGCGCCGTATCGGATCGCGCTCTGACAGCGGAGACGAACCGGGGCCGCAAAGCGGCCCCGGTTCGCCGCCGCTGTGCCCGTGCCCGTGCCCGCGCCCGTGCCCGAAAACTCCCCCCGTGCGGTCGTCGCTTCTCAGCCGCGCTGATCGCGCTGTCGGCCCTCAGTGCCGGGATGCGTCAGCGCCGCAGTCACCCGACGCCGCAACGCCTCACCGCGCCGGACACGGCACGGGCTCGGACGGAGCTCAGAGTCCGCGCGTCAGTGGACCTTCCAACGGCCTGAAACTCCGGATCCCCGAGGTATCCGACACCCACAAGCGTCCGTCCGGCACCAGTGCGTTCGGCGCTTCCCACGCGACCAGGCTCCAGTCGCCGTCCCGCCGGACCGTGAACGACTCCCCGCCGCGTCCGATGGCGCGGAAGAGGTCGTCCTCGACGACGATCTTCCAGTCCGACCAGGGTGAGGCCAGTGAGGTCTCCGCGGCGGCCGAGCGATACAGGACGGCGATGCTGTGGGTCGGGTTGTCGCCCGAGCTCGCACGCTGGGTGCTCTGGAACAGGCCCTCGTTGTCGAAGGTCGTCGGCACGAGGTCGTCCTTCCACAGCGCAACACGGCCATCCGTGAACCGGGCCGAGACACCGCTGCGCGTGATGATCGGGCCTTCGAGAGGCGGGCGCCCCAGGTCGTGGGGACCCTCGGTCGTGCCGTTGTCCACGCCGACCAGCCAGGCCAGACCGTCCTCGGAGAGGACGAGCACGAACCCCGGGCGACGCGGGAGGAAGACCGGTGTGCGGGCGAACCCGCCGAGCGACTCGAGCTCGAGCGACCACTTGGTCTCGCCGTCGGGACCGAGCCGCACGAGTCGGCCGGAGCGGTCGGCGAGGATGTGATCCCCTCCGACGGGAACGGGGGCGGCCTCGATCCGGTGCCCCGTTTCCCAGGAGCGCTCGGGGATTCTGAACATGTGGACCAGGAGGTCGCGCGGGTCGTCGACCTCGAGGGTCCGGGTCTCGCAGCCCGCCATCGAGAACTCGATCTCGAGCTCCTCGCCGAACCGCGAGTACACGACGAACGGGGTGGCGCGGACGCTCTCGCGGAACCTCGCGTGGGCGCCGCCCGGCTCGGACTCGACGCGGAACGGGAACTGGTGTTCGGACAGGTTGGGGCAGAAGCCCTCGAGCTCATCCCGCGCGCCGGTGTGGTCGCCGGCGTGGGCACGCTCGAGCGCGCGTCCGAGCGCGTCGTAGTGCTGGCGGACCTGGTCCACTTCATCGGCCAGGAGCGGTCGGAGCGCCTCGGAGGCATCGAGCGCGAGCAGGCGGTCGTACATCCCGACGGCTCGCTTGAGGTCGCCTGCCTGCGAGTGGGCTCGCGCGGCGGCGAGCATCATGTCCTGCTGCTCCTCGAGTTGCTTGGTCTCCAGGGCCAGGCGCTCATCCGCGCGATGTTCCTGATCCTCGAGGATTCCGTCGCGCAGGCCTCCCACGAAGAACGAGAAGTCCTCGAGCCCCGCGACGCCCGTCCGGCTCTCGGCCATCTCGAGGACCTCGCCGAGCAGCGAGACCACGCGGTCCTCCGCGTGCTGCTCCTCGACCGTGGCGTCGATGCCGAGCGCGATCGTGTTCGCGGTCCGCTCGAGACGCCTGGCGAGGATCCCGAACAGGTCCTGGTGCGTCGGCCAGTCGCCGAGCCCCGCGATCGCGGGCGGAGCGGCCAGCTCGAGCGCTCGACGCAGGCCGAGCAGCGGGTCTCCGAGCTCGACTTCCTGCTCGATCGCCTCGAAGGCATCGGTCCACTTGTCGCGCGCTTCCCGCGCGAGCTCCGACTTGTGCTCCTCGAGGGCGAGCCGGAGCGCCGCGACCCGCGGAGACTCGTCGTCGGGGAAGTACTCGTCCAGAAGTGCGAGCGCGGTCTCCGGCTGGTGGATGTTGTCGGTGACCTGCGTGAGCTTCTGGTCGAACTCCTTCTGCGTGTGCACTCTGATGAACGCCGTCACGCTGACGACGAGGACCAGGGCGAGAACGACGACCGTGTTGCGGCGCTTGCGCCGGATCGTGGTCTTGTGGGCGCGGGCCTGGTGCAAGAGGCCGTTCGCCTCGCGGTTGTCCCCGGCGGCGTTGACGAGCGCGCGCAGGACGGGGATCGCCTTCTCGGCCTCCCCGTTGCTGATCAGCTCACGGGCCGCTTCGATGATGATCGGTGCTGCGTCGTCGACCAGCCCGACCTGCACCATGCGGCCGCCGACCTCGAGCCGCATGGACATCTTGTCGGAGAGCTGGGATGCGGCGAGCTTCAGGACAGGTCGCGCGCGCCACGGACACTCCTTGTCCTGCAGCGAACGCGCGATGGCCAGGAGGTCGCCGGCGACTCCCTCGGACCCGGTCGACAGCTCATCGGTCGCGGAGAGGATCGCGCACTTGAACGCGATGATCCCGTCGCGCCGGCGGCACTGGGAGAACTCCTTCCAGCGGGTGACGGCGACCTCGCGTTCGGGCGAGATGAGGTCGAGCCGGCGCATGATCGCCCGCGCCCGTTTGGCCTCCATCAGGTTCAGCGCGAGGATCAGCCGCTCGGCGTTCCACTCGCTCACCAGCAGCTCGGCCTCGCCCTCGTGGAAGACGGGGCCCGGCGGGGCGAGATCGGCCCAGCGCTCGAGGCGCGACGCCGCCCGGCCGATGCGGCCGAGCTCGAGCTCGCGCTGTCCCGCGACCAGGAGCTCGCGGTGGTCGCTGATCCGGACGAACCCGGCCTTCATGTGCTCGCCGATGACGCCGCGCGTCTGGCGCACGGGCCACCCGAGCCGATCGGAGATCTCCTCGAGCGTCGACACACCGTTGCACTGCTCGAGGAAGAGACGGGCGTCGTCGGACTGACCCGAGGCGTCCATCGCGCGCGGCATGTCGCCGGCGGAGAGGTCGCATGCGAGGGAGCTGCCGGCCTCGTCCTGGATGCGGGCGTGGTCGAGCAGGAGGAACTCGACGGAGTAGCCCGGGCCCCAGCCCGACTCCCCGCCGCCGGATGCGGCCTCGAGACCGTCCGGGCGAGCCAGAGACGCGCTTCCGGGCGCGCCCGGCTCGAAGCGGACGTGGAGGTTCGGGGCCTCGAGCATCGAGTACAAGGTCTCGCGCCGCGAGGCGTGCGCGATGGACGCGCGGCGCTTGCTCTCGAGGTTCGGGTCGGGGAGGTCCGCCCAGGCGCGGCTGCAGCGCTCGCGCCAGGTGTCGGTGTCCTCCGCGGGACCGGAGAGGAAGTGGATCTGCGCGCCCTGCAGGCCGAGGAAGCAGGAGAACCCGCCTTCGCCGTCGAGGGTCAGGACGCCATCGCGTCCGCCGCGCGCCAGGCCTTGCAAGAGCTCGCCGAGGCCGATCCCGGCGACGTCACCCTGGAAGCTCATCTCGTGTGGGGTCTCCTTGCTGCTCGGCTCTGTCGCGCTTGCGATTTCCCGCGCGGTCGGTCCGGAGTAGGACCCGGCCTGTCACGGGTGGGGAGGGCTTTCGGGGTCCCTATCGGCACGCGGACCCTCCCTCCTTATGTCGCGAAGCGATCCCTCCGCGGCTGCTGCGCGACCCGCCGGGAAGGGCGGTCAGGCCCGGTCGAACCCGCGGTCGCGAAGTCTTTTCAGGTCCTCGATCGTGTCGAGGTCGTCGTGGATGGCCGGATCGTCGACCTCGACCATCCAGAGCGGGTGGGCCATCCCGCGCAGTCGGGAGAGCGGCGTGTCCGGGTCCCAGAGGAAGAGCTCCGGGAGCAGGTTCCGCCCGATCATGACGGGGTGACCCGGCCGGAGGCCGTCCCCGTTCGTGGCCGGCGCGAGCCAGCCGTGGGCCGGGGCGCCGGCTCGATCCCATTCGGCGAGGAGGGCCTCGAAGACGCTTTGGGAAACGAGCGGGACGTCGATCGGAGCGACGATCGTGTCGCGTCCCGGTCGAGCACTGAAGGCGAGGCGCACGCTCCCGCTGCGCCCCTCGATCCAGCGCTCGTTCACGACGACCTCCACCCCGGGCGGGAGCGTGGCGCGATTGTCGTCGGCGTCGGCCCCGACGACGACGAGCGGCGGTCCGGGAACGACGCTCCCGGCGGCGAGCAGTCGCTCGAGGGCCGTCCGGCCGCCGAGATCGACGAGCGCCTTGCACTCGCGGAGCCGGCGGCTCTCGCCCGCTGCCAGCACGGCCAGCACGGGAGCCAGGTGTCCGAGGCCCGGGCTCATGCGAACAACCGATCGTAGAGAGCGCGTGCGCGATCGACGTCGTCGGTCCCCTCGATCAGTGCGCGTCCGTCGGGGAAGAGCGTGACGCGGAAGTCGTCGACCGCGAGGCGCAGGAGCGCGCCGAGGTTCACGAGCTCGCGCGTCGTCGGCTCGAGCCGGCGTTCGAGCGCCGCGAAGTCCGGGCGGTCGCCGCCGGCCGGGACCTGCACCGTGTTGCGTCCGCACAGGACGACCGGCCGCCGACCGGGCGGGGAGTGCAGCCAGGGGAACTCGCGCGCGCCGCAGCACGGACAGTCCTCGCGGCGGTCCCCGGAGAGACGCCGCAGCTCGCCGTCCCAGACGTCCACCGAGAGGATCGCCGGCTCGAGCTTCTCGAGGTCGCGCGCGGCCAGGATGCGCAGCGCGAGCCCGGCCTGGAGCGACGCGATGGCGGCGACGGCGGGCAGGAGCACGCCGGCCGAGTCGCAGGTGTCGAGGGTCCCCGGCGGGGGAGGATCGGGGAACACGCAGCGCAGGCACGGGCTCTTGCCGGGCAGCACGGGCATGACCAGGCCGCCGGAGCCGACGACGCCGCCGTACACCCAGGGCACGTCGTTCTCGACGCACCAGTCGTTGACGAGATAGCGCGTGGCGAGGTTGTCGGTGCCGTCGAGGACGAGCGCGCAGCCTTCCGCCAGCTCGGCGATGTTCTCGGCGTCGAGGTGATCGGCGTGGACCGTGAGTCGCGTCGGGCCGCCGATGCGCGCGAGGCTCTCCTGCGCGGCTTCGACCTTGAGCGTTCCCTCTCGGGCGTGGCGGTCCTCGAAGAGCACCTGGCGCGGGAGGTTCGAGAGCTCGACCACGTCGCGGTCGACGAGCACGAGCTCGCCGACGCCGGAGCGGCAGAGCTCCTGCGCCAGCACGCCGCCCAGCGCGCCGCAGCCCACGGTGAGCACGCGCGCGCCCTCGATCGCCGCCTGGCCCTCGGGCCCGAGCGGGGCGAAGCGCACCTGGCGGTCGAAGCGGTCGGTGGTGCTCATCGGAAGAAGAGGAACCAGACGCCGGCGGCGAGCAGCAGTCCGCCGCCGATCAGGAAGGGCAGGAACGCGCGCACGTCGCCTTCGTGGGGCTGGTCGATCTCGACCCAGTTGAACATGCGGTGGATGCGTCCCTCCAGGGTGGCGCCGCAGTGGGGGCAGTTCTGCTTCTTCTTCTGCGCGGGCTCCATCTGGGAGTAGGAGAGCGGGATGACGCCGTCGCACTCCATGCAGTACTGGTTGCGCGACGCGCCGCCCTCGGCGACGCCCGGCGCCTTCGAGCGGCGGCGGTAGTAGTCGAGGACCTCGTCGTTCCGGTCGCCGCGCGTCTTCGACCAGTGCTGTTCGTCGACGTCGCCCCAGCTGTGCGACTCCTCCGCGCCCCAGCGGCGGTCCCACTCGGCCTCGTCCTCGGACTCCCGGTAGTAGACGAAGTCCTCGGGTGCGGGCTTCGCCTTCTCGGGGTCCTCTTCGGTCGGTTCGTTCGGGGGGCTCGGGGTTTCGGGGGCTGCCATGGGGAGCGCCTCACCCCAAAGGTATCAGAGCCCGACCGTGAACCCGAGGTAGACGCCGTCGTAGTCGAGGTCGGCGTCCACCTCGCCGTCGCCATCGTCGTAGGACAAGTCGGTGGAGAGCAGGCGGTAGCCGATGACGGCCTCGGCGAAGCCGACCTGCACGAAGAAGCGGTAGGCGAGCGCGAGGTCGAGGTCGAGGTAGCGCAGGTCGTCGTCGTCGTAGCTG
The DNA here is from genome assembly GCA_029259655.1 of Planctomycetota bacterium. Classification (GTDB taxonomy): domain Bacteria; phylum Planctomycetota; class UBA1135; order UBA1135; genus OFTM220. The sequence goes on along the minus strand of JAJDET010000098.1, from coordinate 29,671 downwards.
TACTCGAGCACGTTGACGTCGGCCTCGAAGGCGAGCTTCCCGAGCCGCACGACGCCGCGCGTCGCGACGAACCCGATGGGGAAGGTCTCGTCCGAGGAGATGACGCTGCCCGTCAGCGGTGCTTCGAGGAACGCGTCGTACTCGAAGGCGCCGAGCCCGATACCGATCCCGACGTCGACGAAGTCGGTCGGTACGACGTCGAAGGTCAGCGCCAGGGTCGACAGCATCAGGTCGAGGTCGGAGCGCACCAGGTCGCCGGCGAAGATCGTGTCGCCGCCCGGCACCAGGTTCAGGTCGCTCTCGGCGATCCCGTTGCCGGCGTGCCGGCTCTGGAAGACGTTGAGGGCGAGGTGGGTCCCGGCCCAGTCGATGTCGAAGCGAGGCTGGAACACCTCGTCGTCGCGCTCGAACCCGAGCCCGTCGGCGCTCGAGGTGGCGCCGCCGCCGGTGGTCGAGACGCCGACGTCCCCGTCGATCGAGAGCGCGCCGATCCGCTGGCGGGTCGAGATCGTGGGAGCGACGCAGCCCGCGACCAGGGCGAGTCCGAGGATGATCCTGCGCATCGTCCCTCTCTATCGACGCCTGCGCGCCCGATCCCAAATCGCGAGCTCCCCGGGGCGCCACCGGCCGCCCTTGACATCTCCCCGCCCGCCTCCGATCCTCTCCGGCCGCACGGCAGCCGCTCCCCGCGGCTCCCGGCATGGTGAGTGTAGCTCAGGTGGTTAGAGCACCAGATTGTGGATCTGGGGGTCGGGGGTTCGAGTCCCCTCACTCACCCCACCACAACCTCCGCTAGTGTCCGAAGTTGGGTCGGGAGGTTGCGCGCCCTTGCGGGCCGCGCGCGTATGCGGTGCCAGTTTGCTGCCACAATTGGCGCTGCCACCGATTGCCTCGCGGGGTTCTGCGTGCTCCTGGGGCTGCGGAATCCTAAGAGGGGGAACCTTGTCGGACGCGCTCCGAACCTGCTCGTCACGGGCGTGCAGGTAGCGTTCGGTCGTCCGCGGATCGCGATGCCCGGCGAAGAGTTGGAGAGAGTAAGGGTCCATGTGCCCGGCTCGACGAGTGAGCGCGGAGTGCCGCAGGGCGTGCAGGTCGATCCGGCGGTTGAAGTCGTCCACGCGCTGGATGTCCGCGGCTTTCAGGAGCCGGTACAAGGTCCGGCGCGCGTTCGCGCGGTCCTGATCCGTCCAGGGATGCCCGGTGGGCGTCAGGAAGATCGGGGCGGCCTGTCTAGGCATCCGCCCCAGGACGCGGTGGTGAGCCTCAGGAAGGGCCTGGAGTGCTGCCAGGGTCGGAGACTCGGGGTGGAAGAAGATCCTCCGCGCGCGCTTTCCCTTCGTCGTCTCGGCTCGTAGCGTCAGGGAGCGGCCGGCGATGTCGAGGTCCGCCCACGTCACACTCGTCAACTCGCCCCAACGCGCGCCCGTCTCCAGGAGCGCGAGACATAGTGCCGCCTGTGGCACGCGGGCAGCTCGCGGTCGCTCCGCGTATCGCCGCCCCTTGCTACCGCCGACGATTGTACGCACGGCAGCCTTGCGTTCGGCCTCGTTCCTGTCGTCGGCCAGCGCAGCAGCGATGAGCCTGTCGGTCTCGTCTGCGGTCAGCGCCCGACGCGGACGCGTCTGGTACGCCTCGCCCTCGGGCAGCGCGTGGACCGTTTCCAGAGGATTGGACCCGATGAGTCGGCGACCCCGCGCCCACTTGAGCATTCCGCCCAAGGCTGCGAGCTGCTTGTTGACGGTGGCGCGAGCGACGGTGCGGAGCCTTCTACGTCTCCAGCGTTCGAAGGCTACCGGATCCACGTCGCGGACGCGCGTGAGTCGCAGCTCGGTGAAGAGGCGTTTGAGTTGTCGGCGGACCTCTTTGACGTGGGCTGGGCTGCATCGGCTGTCCAGGTCCTCGGTGTATTCCCGGCTGAGATCCACCAGTAGCACCTCGCGCCCACGCCCCGTGACAATTCCCTCTCGCTCGAGGTCTCGCTCCCGGATCTTCGCCTCGAGGATGCGCTGCGCGGTCTCCCTGTCACCCGCGAGGATTTCGCGGTGGCGTCGGCCCGCAGCGTCGCTCCAATCGCCAAGGTACACCCAGCGGCCCCCTCGACGCCCTCGACGAATGCGGCCCCTGCCCGGCTTTCGACTCATCGCTTGCTCCTGCGCTGTGCCGGTCGTTTGAGCACGCCCGAATTCTCCAGGACGGAGACTGCGAACCGGGTGTACGGCTGTCCGTTGAGCCGCGCGTGCTGCTTGAGTGCCGCGACTTCATCGGCGTGGAGCCTGAGCGTGACCTTCTCCAGCCGCGCCCTGCCCGCGATGGGCGGGCGTCCCTTCGGACGGGCCTCACGTTGTCGTTTGGCCATGCGCTCCTCCTCTGATGTCGATGGCAACTTCCATTGTGTCAGGCACAATATGGTTCTGTCAGGCAGAAAGCAAGGTGGGGCCGAACCCTTCATCCGATACGTTCGGAGGAGGGGCTGTCCAGGGAGCCGTGTGTCCGTGGGGCGGCTCAACACGACTGATCCCCCTGCGCGACGGCTCCGGGAAGATCGCCCTTCCTCCAACGCTGGCGCTTGCCGACCGAGACGGGCCGAGGGATGTCGCCGGCTTGGACGAGCCGGGGCACAGTCCGGTAGTCGATGCCCAGCCGCTCCGCCACCTCCCTACGGGTCAGGAGTTGGTCAAAGGCATCCCCCGCGGGTGGTGCCTTCTCAGCGAACGCCTCGACGAGCCGCGCCACCAGCCTGTCCTCGAGAGCCTCAAGGTACCCCTCTAGCAACTCGCTCACCTCATCGCGGACAAGACAGCGAAGGTAATGGTCGAGGTCTCTCACGACCGCTGCCTCTCCTCTCGGGAACGCTTGTAGAGTTCGAGCTCAGCGGGGGTCAGGGGCATGTGGACGTGTTCGTCCGCGAGCTTCTTGATGTAAGCCCCAGGGATCCGCACGTCTCGGACTCTGACCACGTAGATCACCATTCGGATCCACTCCGTTCGGTCGTCGTCAGACTCGAGGCCCTCCTTCAGGAAGCCAACGATGTTTGGCCGCGTGGAGGACAGAAGCACGATGCCGGCCTGCTTCAGGGGCCGGAGGAAGCGGTAGAGGGACTGGCTGCTCATCCCTGCTCTCCTCCCCTCCCTGGACGAGGAGGCTTCCGCGCTGGCGCACGGGATGTCCCGCGCTCACGCGCGGACTGTCGAAGAGGGCTTTGACGGGAGGAGTGGCTACTCGCACTGCCGCTCGCGGAGCTGTTCGCAGTCTCGCTGGCACAGCCCTCCTCGGAGGACCTGCTACCGGAAACCAGCGGGCTACCGTTCGTGGAGGCGTTCTCAGTCCAGCTGGTGCAGTCGGTCCCGAGGGTACGACCGGCAGTCAGCGGTTGGCCGTTCCTTTCGTTCCTGGCTTCGCTGGTACAGTCCGTCCCGACAGGGGCGGAAGGACATCCCGCCACGGGGGGGGCGGAATCGGGGGACCTGGAGGGGACCCTCTCTGAGTTCTGGTCTGCCAAGAAACGGCACACCTGAAGAGAGGGGGTCAGCAGCTCTAGGCAGCCGGGCCGGATCTCTTGCAGGAGAGCCTCGTGACGGGCGCGGTTGTCGTACGGGATGCCGTTGCACGTGCGGCGACGCAGTGGGGGTAGGCACTGGTCCAGCCGGATCGGTCGCCGACCACGTCGCCGGTTCTTGGGGTCGATCAGCGGTCCGGGTATGCAGGGAGGGACCTCGAGTGTGCCTTCTTCGATTGCGCCTCTGATGCCCTCTGCCCCCCAGGCGAGTCGCATACAGACCTCGACCGAGAGGCCGACCATCGAATCGACCGTGGGGCTGTACCCCAGTAGCAGAACCAGGGGATACCACGTCCGTTTCCCGTCGGACCGTTCGGCGCGGCGTGTCAAGCGCACAAGAAGGGCCGCGTCCAGCAACCTGCCAAGATGCTCCGAAATCGTGCGGTGGCTGTTGCCTGTACTGGGCGCCCCAAGTTCACTCCGCTTCTCCGCGATCGCTGCCCGACGGGCGAATACTGCCCCGTGAGGGTTGCTGCCCAGGTGGGTTAGGGCCGCGTAGGTGAGTCGTGCACCCCGCGAAAGCGGATCCAACCGCTTCAGGATCGCAATGGGGAGCGCGTCCGTACGCGGGCGTTCGACGCGGCCCCGCGAGAACCCGTCGCGGAGGGTCTTGGGACAGAGTCTCGGAGTATCGAGGCGTCGTGCAATCACCAGGCCCTAGGAGGCCGCTGGCGATCTAATCCCACCAGATGACAGCCACGACGGTTCACGCGCGCGAAAGACGACACCCAGCATCTTGGGGTGTCGTGATGTGCACGATGATTGGCCGCTTTCGGCCGTACGTGCCGGATACTGGCACTCTAGGGAGTCTCGGAGGGTGTCGTGATCAACCCCGAGGGGGTGTCGTTGATTCCTCGCGGGACTTCAGCGATCGCTGAGCAGCGACCCAATCCTCGCCCGTTCCGAGGAGCGTCTTTCCACCCCTCCCTAGAGTCCAGCCCCGGCCGACTTTCCTCACAAGGTCGCGCTTCTTCTCCTGCAAGCGCCTGAATGTTGCGCCCACAGCATCTGCTGACAGAGAATCGTGCCAACCCATTCCTCGGCGGGACTCATTGATCGACTGTGCAACGTCACCCTGGGTCGCTACTTCTTGATCCGTCAATTGGCTCTCCGCCTCACGAAGGCCATAGAGCTTTTCCAATGCTTCCAGAGGCAGCTCAGGGTCCTCTCCACGATTGGGCTCTCTTGTGGCGAGTGAAGCCGGGACACGTGATGCGAGATCAGCCAGGATGCCGTCCAAGGCTGGGAAGACGAGGTTCTGCCACCAAGGATCGGGATCTCCTTCCATCGACCTCCGAGCGTCACGGATGTACTGGCGTCCCGCGAGTTGGCGTTCACGAGACAGCTGCGCCTTCGGGAAGGTGGCGAACTCGGCGTCCACCCATTCCGCTTCGAAGTGGGCGCGAAGGGCACCGGCTATCAGGGGCCCGGTCTCATCGTCCTCCGCATCGTGGATGAAGTGCATCCTGCCAGGCCCAGGGAGCACATAGAGCCTCGGCCACTTGCGTGGCCCACGGTTGTCACTGTACCAACCCGCGAGGTCCCACACGTCAATGAGGGTCGGTACAGGCCCCTTGTTCCCAGACTCGACTTCTAGGTACTCGTTGATGCTGCTCGGGTCGGGGATCTTCCACTTCTCCCGTGGGGGGGGCTCCCTCGTTTCTACGACCCCACCATCAGGTCTCCAGGACGCGATCTCCTCGGGATGGTCCTCGGCCCACTTGAGGAGGACCGTCTTGAGCACACCTCGAACCTCATCGTCGTGGACCCCCGCGAACTCCTCGAGGGGGAACGAGGCTTGGAGATTGGACCAGTTCCTGTAGTAGACGAAACAGCCGGTACCGAAGAGCACGATGCACACGCCTCCCAGGCCGTGATCCCAGATTCGATGAAGGCCGGGACGGGCCGCTGGGAGACGGCCCCGCCTACGGGAGCGACCCGGAGACGTTCCCGGCAGCCCGACTTCTACGCCAACCGGGGTGCTCTCGCTACTGTGCTCCCCCAACCCAAGGAGGAGTCATGCGTAGTATTCGGTTCGAGACCCACCCTCTGTCGGCCCTGACCGGTGCCGCGGGCCTAGCCTTGGTGCTACTGGCAACGAGCGCCTCTCAGACACACCCCGGGCCGCAGCGTGTCACGATCGTCGGGCCGGTGAGCATAAGCGGCGAGTACGACCCTCGGGACGCTGTTGTCGTTCGCGAAGGCGCTCCCTTCACGGTGCCCACGGGCAAGTTGTTCGTGCTGACTGGTCTTGGGCGAGTATCGGGGTCGGGATCGAGTGCGGCTCTCAAGATAAACGGCGCCACCGAGCTGCGGACCTACAACGGTTCCGGGAATGACCCAACCGAGCCCACCGTCCGTCCCCTTCCACCGGGGCTCACGGCGAATGCGGGGGACGTTGTCGATGTCGACAACGGCGCATCGGGTAGTGACGGCCGTGCCTGGGGCTACCTCGTGGACGCCTAGCGATTGCTCGCTACGCTGCCCTCCAACCAAGGAGGAGTCATGCGCCGCATCCAGATTGAAGTCCACCCGCTGTCGGCTCTGGTAGGGGCCGGCGTTCTTGCTGTCGTCTTGCTGGGGACGAGCGCAGTACAGGCCCCCGAAAGGCCCCTCCGGGTCAGGGTCGTGGGGCCTGTTGAGATCGCCGCTCCGGCACCAGCGGACTATGTGCGCATCATCGAGGGCGTGCCCTACACCGTGCCTATGGGCAGGGCATTGGTGGTTACGGCCATTGGCAAGGACGGCGGAAAGAACTCGGTCGAGCTATCGGTAGATGGCGACTCGGTGGTTTCGTCCTTCAACCTCAATGAATCGTCCGAATCGGTATCGATGCGAGAGATACCGCCGGGCCTAGTAGTGCAAGGAGGCTCTGTTGTCACGCTAGACGCGAAGACAGTCGCGACGCCAGATGGCCGCGCCTGGGGCTACCTCGTGGACGCCTGACGCCGCACTCGGCTACGATGGCACGCCCATCAGGAATGCTCATGCGCCGCACAAGGAGCCATTGGTCGATGATCGCTTCCCTACACCTCTCGACGCGCATCCTGCTTTGCGCCGTCCTGGCCACGAGCGCCAGTAGTTGCTCGATCTTTCAGTTCAAAGAGTACGACGGATTCGGGGACTGGTATATCGGTCGGCCGGGGATAGCTCGGACGTATGCAGTCGAGGGGGGAGGGTTCTTCCCATCAACGCGTCAGGGCCACAAGGTCAACCCACAAACGGGTGAGCGTGCTGGCCGTGGACGCGAATGGGTGCGGGTGCGGGGGCCGCGCGGAGAGAAACTTGGTCCTCACCGTAGTCAGAGCCTACCTACGCTGGAAGGTGAACGGCCCTGGCTTTACGGACACCTAAGGACTCCTGAGTTGATTTACAATCCGGCCTTCGGCTTCAACAGCGGGGCCGCGGAGAAAAGCCAGGACCGTTGGGGGGGCGGCGGAATTGACGGTGGTTTGCTGAATATGCTCCCCGTTGGCTGGTGGTGGCCTAGAAGCAAAGAGAAGGGAGTAGTGAAACACTACTCCCAGGCAATTGGGGCGACGGCGGTTACTCCTTTGTTTATGACGGTGAGGGTTGCTCTTGATGTGTTTATGCTTTTTAGGCCCTTCGTGTACGTCTCACATGACGTAGCGAAGACGCTTCTAATTCCCTTTGCGGGGGTCTACTACATCTTCAATGGGGATGCGAGCGACGAGGACGTGCGAGGGGATCAAGCAGGGGGGGATCAAGAGGAAGAGGAGCAGTAAGCAACGGCCCGATCGCGTCCTCACGCTGCTTCCCTCTCCGCAGCCCTAACTCCTCCGGGCGACCTTGTCCGCCAGCACCGAGACGAGCAGGCCGAGGATGACGTAGCGGTCGTCGCGAGGTCTAGTCCTGCAAAGCCCTCGTCGGGCGTTCGTGTGTGCTTGTCGGAGCCTACGAGATGTGAGCCCTCGCTCGTCGAGACGGCCTGGTCGTGCATGAACCCGCGAGGGTGGCTACCCTGGCCTAGGTTCGCGGGCACGAGGCAGGGATCGAGCGCCGCAGCGGTGACCGTCCCCCATAGTCGTCGGCTCGCCAGAGAAAACCTTGTCGAAGGAGGATCGACATGCTGAGGAAGCCCTTGCTCGTAACCGCCATCGGCGTCCTGTCCATCGCGTCCGCTGCGAGCGCACAGAACATCACCGAGATCATCGACGCCACGGGAGACGGAGGTGGAAACACGCTCAATTCTCCTGACGGCTATTCCGTCGCCGTAGACGAACTCGGCAACGTCTACGTCACGGGCTTCAGCAGCGACAACGCGTTCAAGATCACGCCGGGCGGGGTGATCACTGAGGTCATCGACGGAACCGGAGACGGGGGGGGCAACATTCTCAACGGCGCTAGCGGCGTTGCCGTTGATGGGGCTGGCAATGCCTACGTGACGGGCTTTCTGAGCGACAACGCGTTCAAGATCACGCCGGGCGGAGTGATCACGGAAATCATCGACTCCACCGGAGACGGGGGGGGCAACATTCTCAACGGCGCCGGTGACGTTGCCGTGGACGTGCTCGGCAACGTCTACGTCAGCGGGAGAGACAGCGACAACGCGTTCAAGATCACGCCGGGCGGAGTGATCACGGAGATCATCGACGGAACCGGAGACGGCGGAGGCAACAGGCTCGACGGCCCCCTAGCCATTGCGGTGGACGGACTCGGCGATGTCTACACAGCGGGCGTCCCCAGCGACAACGCGTTCAAGATCACGCCGGGCGGGGTGATCACGGAGATCATCGACGCCACCGGAGACGGCGGAGGCAACACGCTCGACAGTCCCCTCGATATCGCGGTGGATGGGTCAGGCTTCGTCTACGTGACGGGCTCAAACCTTGCGTTCAAGATCACGCCGGGCGGGGTGGTCACGGTGATCATCGACGGCGCCGGAGACGGGGGAGGCAACACGCTCACCGGCGCCCACGGGGTTGCCGTGGACGGGCTCGGCAACGTCTATGTAACGGGCAGCGTCACCGACAACGCGTTCAAGATCACGCCGGGCGGGGTGATCACGGAGATCATCGACGCCACCGGAGACGGGGGAGGCAGCGCGTTGAACCGGGGGGTCGCGGTCGCAGCAGACTTGTGCGGCACCGAGGTCTTTGTCACAGGCAATGTCAGCGAAAACGCTTTCAAAATCGTCCTTCCTCCTCCGACGCCGCTGGTCGCCGACGTAAGCTCGATTGTCGCATCCGTAGGCGGGACCATGAGCTTTGCCCTACAGGCCGGTTGCGAGCACGCTGGACGCCGGTTCGTCCTGATGGCAAGCACGGCCGGCACCACGCCCGCCTTCGTCAGCGATGGGATCCCCCTGCCGCTCAACCTGCCGGGGGTCTCGAACGAGAGCCTGAGCACGCTGGTCGCGCTCCTGTTCGATCCGGTGCGCGTGGTCCATCCCCTGCTGTCCGGCACCAACTTGTTGAAGGAGCCCTTCTTTGCGAGCCCGTTCGCGCTGGTGACGGACATCGGAAACCTCGACGGCGGCGGGACGGCAAAATCGCAACTCGTCGTGCCCGCCGATCCACTCCTGGCCGGGGTCACCTTGCACCACGCATACCTGGTGAGGAGAGGGCGGCGTGGCGCTGTGTCCGTTTTCGCCAGCAACGCGGTCCAACTCGACTTGACTCCCTGACGGCGCGCGGCGCCGGTGGCTAGTTGGGACCGCGTCCGTCGCTATCGACGACGACGATGTCCGACAGGTTGGCGGGACGCCGGACGACGTGCATCAGGCGCAGGTCCGTGCTCCCATCGGGGCGTAGACAGCCGAGCGCCCGGCCGTCGGGACCGATGTGGTCGCCGCAAGACCGGCATTTGGGAAGCTCCGCGCCGTCCACGACCTCGAACATCTTCCCGGTAGCCGGGGGCGCGCTCGAGCGCGAGCTCTGCTCGCGAGCTACGCTGCTCTCGTAGGCCGGGATCGGCAAGTGTGCGTAGCCCCCTGGCGTCCGAGCTCACTAGCATCAGGTACCTCCCGGACGCTGGTGGGGAGATTCCGTTCGGCGAACACGCTCTTGCAGGAGGAGATGGCGATGCTGATTCACTGTGCTGCTCTCGCTGCTCTCGCGGTGGTCACAGGCGGCTCGGTGCCCGACGAGTGCGCGGTGCTCTACTCAACGCAACCGCAGGACGGAGACATCCTGGGACGCTCCGCTTCCGTCTCGGGCACGACCGCCATGATCGGCGGACATCAACTTGGCAACGGCGGACCAGGGCTGCTTTGCGTCTTTGACCGTGTGAATGGAGTCTGGGTGCCCATGCAGAAGCTCCTGCCGAATGATGTGGGTGACGGTGACCAGTTCGGAGGATCGGTTTCGATGTCTGGCAGCCGGGCGCTCATAGGCGCGCGCCTTCACAACAGCGAAGCTCCCTGGGCGGGGGCCGCCTACGTCTACGAGAGGCTCGGGTCTGATTGGGTTCAGACAGCGAAGCTGACCGCTAGTGACGCTGCGAAGAACGACTACTTCGGATACTCGCTGTCCCTCGATGGCAACGACGCGATAGTCGGTGCCTACGGAGCTGGACCAACTACAGGTGCCGCCTACCTCTTCGAATACAGCGGCGCTACGTGGACGGAGGTTGCCAAGCTGATAGGCCCTCCTCTCAGCTTCTACGGACGCGAGGTCGCCATTGGTAGCGGAGTTGCGGTTGTTGGAGCCCCTCAGGATGGAGCGGGAGGGAGAATCCTCATCTACGAGAAGGTCTCGGGAAGCTGGGTCTTGTCTACGGAAGTGAGAGGCAGCAATACCGAACCAGGTGACGATTTCGGCTGGTCTGTGTCGGCGAGCAATGGAAGAGTACTCGTCGGTGCTCCGTTCGCAGATGGCGCCACGTCGGGATCTGGTGCTGGTTACGTCTTCGAGAAGCAGGTGGGGGGGTGGGTTGAGACACAGGTCCTACGGCCCTTGGATGGCCAGTCATCGGATCTCTTCGGTTGGAACGTACGGGTCCTGAACGACCGGATTCTGGTGGGGACCCCGGGGGCTACAGGTGCCGAGCCGGTAGCGGGGGCTGCGTATCTGTTCGAGCACGACGGCGCCTCATGGACTGAGATGGCGAGGCTCTCGCACTCGAGTGGAGTGACCGGAGAGAACTTCGGGAATTCTGTCGCGTTGGGTGAAACCTTCGTCGTCGTGTCCGCGGCCCACGACTCCACTCAAGGGGATCAAGCGGGCGCGGCAGTTGTCTACTGCGGTCTCGAGAAGGCCGCCCTTGTAGGCAGCCCCTTCTCAGTTTCGCTCGCGTCCGGTGGAGATCACAAGCTCTCGATCGACTTCGGCTCCGGCCTCGGCTCGGCCTTCTACTGGGTCTTGGGCAGCACGAGCGGGACTGATCCCGGGGTGACCCTCGGGGGTGGGATCTTCCTCCCGCTCAACCCTGATGCCTACACGACCATGACCCTGACGAACCCGCACTCGGCCTTCTTCGAGAACTACGTTGGGTTCCTCGCGGCCGACGGTACGGGGGCTGCGGTTCTTGAGTTGCCTTCGGGCCTGAACCCTGCGTTTGCCGGGGTCACGGTCTCGCACTCCGTAGTCGTATCGACAGACCTCGTGACATTTGCGGCAGCAAGCAACCCTGCGAGTGTGCTGCTGGTGCCCTGACTGTCGAGTCGTCGCGCTGTGGCACCACGCTATCGTGGGCTCCCGTCAACCAGTGGGGTGGGCCTCGATCTGCACGCGACGCACAGCCTCTTCGCGTAGACACCCGCGGGCCACCATACCCGCGACTCCAGGAGTGGAGCCGGGAGGGGCCGGCCGTTACGCTCGACGGCATGGACGAGGGGATTCAAGCGCGTGTTGGTCTTCGCAAGGTCAGCCGGGTCGCCGGTCCTGTCGGGCTGGTCCTAGGCGTGCTGGCTTTCGTCAAGAAGCTCGCGGATCTACTGGGGGTAGCTGGTGCGCCCGGCGATGCCATGATCGTGTGGGACCTGATAAACGAGCCGCTCTTCCTTCAGGCGCTCCTACTCGCGACCGGGGCGTCCCTAACCTACGTCGGCTTTCAGGACCAGATTCAACAGTTTCTGCAAGCCGTTGTGTTCAGACGGCGCCTAGCCGGGTTCAAGAACGAGCCGGCGGAACGTCGCGCCGAAAGGGTGCGCGGCGAAATAGACGCGCTGATACGGCGCGGAAAGTGGATGCAGACCTCAGAAGGTGGTTACGTCAGCCGCCGACTATTCGATCAATGGGTGAGTCACACCGAACGGCTCTTTGAACGCGGAATACACACGGATCCTCCCGAATGCGTAACAGGCGAGGATTGGATTGGAATGAAAACCAAGGAATTCCAATCAGAGGTACATCAGATCCGGGAGTTCGAGCGAATCCGAAGAAAGTCGTCTACCGAAGTCGTACCTCGTGAGGGTTTGATCGGTGCACACTATCTTGCTGGTCCGATTGAGGCGCTGAGGTCGGTTCGCGCAAGGCTAGGGCCGGAGGACATCTTGCTCGACTAGCCCGTGAGCCTCTCGTACGTCATAACCTCCGACGACATGAGCGCCAGCAGCGTATCCCGGGGTACGGGTTCTTCCGGTTGTTGAGGACGCGCCGTAGACGGCGCTCGTATTCAACTGCTGCCGGGTTGATCGTCGAGAAGGTCAGCGTAGAGCTCGATGATCGTGCCTGGCTGCGGCGTGCCACCGTGACCAAGGACTCCGACTGCGCGGCCGGCCTCGTTCAGCGGGAACCCGCACTCGCCGCACGAGGAAAAGTCCCGTTGCACCAGCACTCCGCCAAACAGCTCTTCCCCGCCCGGAGTCAATGGGTCCAAGACGAGGCATCCTGGGCTGTCCCCGGTGATCCCTCCGCAGGTCTCACAAGTAGGGGCTGGGAATAGACCCTCCAGGGCGGCTTCGGCGCGCCGGAGACGGGGCCCGAGATTCACGCGATCCTCCGGGCCTCTGTCGCCACCAGGGCCTCCTCAATGGCCTCCATCCGCTCGAGGAGGTCGGCCTCCACAGGTCTGCCGAGGCATCGATCAAGTACCTCACGAGCGGCTTGCACGTTCCCCTCCAACGCGAGCTGGACGAGGCGATGGACGATTGCGGCGACATCCTCGTCGGTGACTGCGGTCAGGAGGGCAGCACGCAGCCGACCGACCTGTCGGGCGTGCGGGTTCCCGGGCCCTCCTCGATTGCCCTTGGTGAAGCGGCCTAGAGCGTCCCGCATGTCGGCAGGGGGGGCGTGCCTGTCCTTGGTCATTGCGACATCCTCTTGCGCATGCTCGTACTTGCTCTAGCCCAGGCAACATCCTAGGAATTGCAGGTGCGGGTACAAGCAAGACGGAGCGTCACATCGAGTTTGTTGACCTGCTATGCAAGGTCTGCATCGAACTCACGTCATGCACAGCCTCGAACGACCAGGAGGAGCAAGCGTGCCAACCGACACTCAGGTGGAGCCCTTTGAACAGTTCTTGGCCACCGTCGCTGAGGCTCCCAACGAGACTTCCAAGAGGGAGGCGTTTGTCATCCTGGCTGCGACGGGGTTCGGAGACTCTCAGCTCTCCACAGAGCTTGCCTTGGGCGCGGAGTATCAGGTCAAGTTCCAGCGACAGGGCCTTCTGCGTAGGGGCGCGATCGACTCGTTCTTCGGAAACCTAGTAGTCGAGTTCGAGAACGATCTTCGGAAGACAGGCGCGCACGCTCTGGATCAGCTGCGGGGCTACTGCGCCGGCGCATGGACGGAGGACGAGTCGCCCGATCGAGCGTACTTGGCGGTGGCCGCTGATGGTCATCGATGGCAAGTCTTCTCTCCGCGGCTGAAGGACCCGGCCGGCCCGATAGATGAGTCCAACGTTGAGCTTGTCCTCATCGAGGATTGGGAAGCAACCGGAGCGGATGATGACGCGGAGAGCTTGCGGGCTTTCCTGAATCGCCTGCTCTTCAGGAAGTCCCTAATCAGCCCGACGGCCAAGAACTTCGCACGTGACTTCGGGCTCCATAGCCCGTGCTTCATGCGTGCTCGTGAGATCTTCACGCGCAAGCTAGATGAGCTCAACGAGGACCCCCAGCTCATCGTGCAGCGAGATGCTTGGGACGCATCATTGCAGGCTGCATATGGCCGTGTCGACACGACGCACGACCTTCTCGCCCAGCACACCTACTTAGCGACGCTGGCGCGTCTGCTCGTTTGGGCGGCCCTCGAGCGTCGTCCCCTCAAGCGAGAGGAACTGGACGAGGTCCTCGGTGGGATCTACTTCGAGGGGAAGATGATCGCCAACATGGTTGAGGACGACTTCTTCCGTTGGCACATGATCCCGAGCGAAACAGACCCAGCTCCTGTATTCGTGGGACTCGCCAATCAGCTTGCGGGTTACGAGCTGTCCTCAATCGGGGAAGACATCCTCAAGCCCTTGTACGAGGATCTCGTTGACCCTGAGACACGGCACGCATTGGGCGAGTTCTACACGCCGGACTGGCTAGCCGCTCGTGTAACCGAGCGACTACTGGGATCGCATGACTGGGAGGATCGTCTACCGAGAATCCTTGATCCGTCCTGCGGCTCTGGCACTTTCCTACAGACCTCTATTGAGCTCGCGCGAGGTTCGCTTTCGTTGACCGGCGGAGAGCTTCTCTCGTCGATCCTGTCATCGGTGATGGGCATCGACGTACATCCACTCGCCGTGATCGTCTCCAGGACGACCTACCTCCTCGCGATACAGGATCTGCTCGAGCACGCGGACGAGCCCATCACTCTGCCGGTCTTCCTGGCGAATGCCCTGATGATGCCGCGGGTTATTCGGCAGCCGGATCTGTTCGGCCATGAGGTCTTTGGATTGGACGTGGCCGGCCGCAAGTTTGAGGTACCTGCCGAACTCGTCTACAGCGGCTCCCCGTATGACGCTTGTGTTGAGGAGGTGATCTCTGTAGCTCGCTCCTATGGACGCGAAGGCACAAACCTCGAAGATGCTCCAGGCAGTCTAGCGGCTTCTCTGGGAGACCGATTCAAGGAATACGACCCGGACAACAAACTGGCGCCAGTGCTGGGGGAGATGGCCAAGTACATCGCTGAGCTTATTCGTGAGAGGCGAAACTCAGTGCATGGTTTCATGCTCAAGAACCATTACCGTCCGGCGATGCTTCGCAAGACGTTCGACTTCGTCGTCGGCAATCCGCCCTGGCTCACTGTTGGTGACGTAGAGGTTGCGTCATACAAGGAGGTAGTAGTTGAGCGCGCGCTAGCATCAAAGATCACGGCAAGAGGCGTTGGGGAGCAGAGCCACACCGAGCTCGCAACGCTGTTCCTAGTTGTTGCGCTTGAGGACTACCTAGCCGAATCCAAAGCGAGCTCACAGGCAAGGATCGGACTTGTCATGCCGCGAAGTGTGTTTACGGCGAAACACCATCGGTTTCTGCGCGAGGGCAAGCACAAGACGCCCCTCGATGTCGTTGAGCTATGGGACCTTGATGGGGTGACCCCGCTATTCAATGTGCCGTCTTGCGTCCTGTTTGCTGCATCGAGGAAACCCCATCCAGAAGAGGCCATCGATGGTCGGGAGGTCAGTGGGCGGTTGCCGGCGAAGGACGCGCCTATCGAGGTCTCAGAGTCCAAGCTTGAGACTCAGGAGGTTGAGTACCGACTGGGCTATCTAGGCCGGAGGTCGGCGTGGAGGAAGTCGGATGGGGAAGAGGGAGCAAGCTCCCAGGCCGGTGGCAAAGCGGCTCAACAGCCATACTCA
The DNA here is from genome assembly GCA_029259655.1 of Planctomycetota bacterium. GTDB lineage: Bacteria > Planctomycetota > UBA1135 > UBA1135 > OFTM220. The sequence continues at coordinate 14,427 of JAJDET010000098.1, read as the reverse complement.
TCCGTTTTCCGGCAAGGGGCGATTCTCTATCCACAGATGCTCCTCGTGGTGACCGGGCGAAACGGTCTAGACCGATCAAAGCGCCGAGAGCCTGTGAAAACTGATCCGCATGTCATCGAACGCGCCAAGAAGAAGACAGGCGTCGTCAATCACATCGTCGACACTTCTTGCCTCTTCTGTACGGTTGCAGCAGATCATCTTGTGCCGTTCGCCATTCACGGCGAACCATGGACGGTCTTGCTTCCTGTGCTCGGTGATCCAGGCACCGGCAAGTTCACCCCAGTCGGCGCTGACCGGTTACGAGCAGAGGGGCTGGTAAAGACCGCGGACTGGTTGCAGTGGGCTGAGGTTGAATGGGAGTCGGTTCGCAAGGAGAACGAAACAGAGCCTCTTCACAGCCGGCTTGATTATGTCGGTCAGCTTAGCTCGCAGGACGGGCGACAGCCGCATGTGGTTGTTTACACGGCGGCTGGGAAACGTCCTGTCGCTTCCGTCCTCCCCATGTCGGATCTCCGTGTACCCTTCGTCGCGCGAGACAGGACGTACCACGCTTCGTTCTCTACCGAGGAAGAGGCGCACTTCCTCGTGGCGATGCTGAACAGTGACTTTGTGGCCACAAGCATCGCTGATTGGATCAACCGTGGTCTCTTTGGCCCTCGCGATATCAACAAGCGTGCGCTGGACGTGCCTTGGCCAAAGTTCAACCCCGACGATGAACAGCACGCCAGGATCGCCGAGCTCGGCCGGCAGCTGGCTTCTGAGGCTCTGGCTCTGCTAGCGGATTGCCCGGAGCTTGGGGTAGGCAAGCTCAGAACCTGGCTTCGCTCAAGACTAGACTCGGATGCGCGTGAAGAGTTAGAGGCTCTGGTTCGGGACGTTTCGGCTGCACAGGCAGGGTGATCGCCACTGGCTAGGCGTTCGGGGACAATCCGGCCCGCAATCACCGTCAACAAACGGGGTACCCCGTTCGCGCCGTGCCACTTTGCTGCCAGAAATGGCGGTGAGCGGCCCCGGACGGGGAAGGACGGCGAGTCCGCCCGCCCGCTCCTAATGCTCGACCGGCGCTCGGCTTGCCTCCGTTCGTCCGTCCTCGTCCGCTCCGTCGCCCCGAGCCGTGGAGCCCTTGTGGATCTGGGGGTCGGGGGTTCGAGTCCCCTCACTCACCCCACGCGTTCCGCTCTTCGCCGCCTCGCCTCAGAGCGACTCGTCCAGGATCACCCAGGATGTGGGCGTACCGAGGTAGGACGTCCCGTCGGGCTGGACGAAGAGCGGTTGGAAGAGGCGCGTCTGCACTTCCTCTCCATCGGGCAGGAACGGCGTTGCACCGGCGAGCTGAGTCAGGCCCGTCCCCTTGAGCATCGTCACTTGCACGAGCCTTCGGGGGTAGGCCACGAGCACGCCGTTGAGGGCCGGAACGTAGAGTTGCACGGGCAGGGGCCGGCGACACGAGAAGACCATGTCTCCGGAGAGTCCCTCGAGCGACACGATGCGCGACTCACCCTCGCGAACGGGTGACGTCAGACGCATTCTCCGTGCGGAACCGGGGAGCATGACGATCGAACCGGCGAGGATCGACGACGGCGGTCCCGGCAGACCGAGGAACGAGACGCCTCCCGGGACCGGGAAGCTGATTGCCCCCGGGCCGCCGCCGCGGAGCCGCGTGTTCAGCGACGTGAACACGCTGGACGCCCCGTCCACGACGAGACCCGCGCCGCCGTTGGGTGCGTCCGGGCCGGCCACGCCAGTTGCACCCTTTCCGCCTTGGATCGTGCAACCCGAGGCGAAGACCCGCGAGTCGATCATCGAGAGTCCCGCGGACCCGTCCGACAAGTTCCCCTGGAACGACTCGACGCCGTTCCTGCCCAACAGGGAGCTGTCGTACAGCGCGACCGTGGAGTCGACGATCACTGTTCCGTCCTCCGGCGGGTTCGCGATCGTAGCGCCGGTCGAATAGGACAGCGTCGTCCGGGCGACGGCGACGTCGTCACAGCGCGTCACGCAGAGCAGCGGTCCCGTGCCGACGGAGACGAAACTCGTGGGGTTCAGGAGCGAGCAGTCCTCCACGCGGACGGCCCCCTGGTTGTCCACCAGGTCGAGGGCGGGCGTCAGGTCGATCGCGGACAGCTCGAGCCCCTTCAGGACGACCTCGCTCTTCGCCCGCTGGTTCCGTACGACGGTTCCCTTTCGGATGCTCACTGTCGCGCCGAAATCCGCGACGATCCAGGCCCCGAGACGGTCGATCACGAGCGGCCCGTAGGTCCCGGTCTCCACCAGCACGACGTCTCCGTCGGACGCGGCGTCGACGGCCTCCTGGATCGTGGCGAAGGGATGTCCCGGGCCCACCCGGAGCAAGCCGGCCTCCGTCACGGAGGACAGGGCAACGAGAGCGAGAGAAGCTTGCGCGAGGACTCGGAAGAGGGGCGTCTTCATGGCCGGTCTCGGAGAGCGCGCAGGACGCCCTTCCACTCCACCCCAGGCCATACCCGAATGAACGAGTCGGACTACCCGCGCCGTCGCGAGATCGAAACCGAATCCAGGGGCTCGGCGAGACGAACCGTCTTCGGACGCGCGAGAAGCCCCGCACGAGGGCTACGGAGAGGGGACTACCGGCCCCGAGCCGAGGGGCGTAGGCTGAACTCCTGCATCGGAGACGGATCTCGATGGCTCTCCGCTACACGCTCTGGATCGTCGTTGCCGCGCTGATCGTCGGTGGGGCCAGGGCCTCGTTGCAAGGCGAAGCGGCACCCCGGATCGTCGACGCCGGCGGCACCGACGACACCGACGTGCACGAGGAGATCAACCGCCTCGTCGGTGAGATCGAGCGCGGGATGTTCGCGCTCGACGGGATGCTGTGGAGGGCATCGGAACGCGGGGCGGAACGAGCGCCGCTGACTCGACTCGACGAGGCTCGCGCACGCGCGCGCAAGACCGTCGCGGACATCGATCGACTGCTCGAGCTCGCGAACCACGAGCACGAGAAGGGCGGCACCTGACGCGGCGGCAGCGGCCTCTGACGGCCGCGGCCGTCCGGCGGTGCGCCGGGCAACCAGGAACCGAAGCGGGCCGACGGGAGTCCGCTCGATCGGGCGCAGAACCGACAGCAGGCGGAAGAGCCGACTCCGTCGGAACCGGGCGGTGAAGAGGACGTCGCGACGCCCGGCGGGGGACATCCCTCGTCGAGCGCGGAGGCCCGGGAAGCGGCCACACGGAACGAGCCCGCCACCGCGACCCCCGCGTCGACGACGGGCCCCGGCTCGAACCCGACCGACGCCGAGCGCTGGGGCGACCTTCCGCCGCACGCGCGGCGCCACTTCGTCGCGCAGGGCGGCGGCGACATGCCGCCCCGCTATCGCGTCTGGATCGACCGGTACTACGAGCGACTCAACCGGGAGCCCTGAAGCCCCGCGCCGCCTTCGGACCCAGCCCGACACGAAGCCCAGCACCGAGAGGCTCGCGACCGGCACCCCGCTGAACGCGACCGTCCAGCTCCATTGGCTGCGACCCGGGACCCTGTATGCTGTTCCGATGCACGGGCGTCGGAACTCGTTCTCCGGGTGCGACTTGCGTCGCGGATGAGCACCGGGTCCACCGAGCAGGGGGCGAGCCCCCCGTCGATCGCGGCACGCCTCGCGCCGGTGGGCGTGCTCGCCCTGGCCTTCGCCTACTTCCTCGTCGGGCAGTGGCAGCTCCAGAAGAAGCTCCTCGACGACGGGTTCATCGAGCTGCGCATGGCGCGCAACATGGCCGCCGGACTCGGCGCGGTCTGGAACCCGGGGGGCGAGCCGACGGAGGCCTGGACGAGCTTCCTGCACCCCGTGACCCTCGCGGCCGTCGTCCGCTGCGGGCTGGAGCCGGTGCGCGCCAACCTCACGCTGCAGGCCGTGTCCGCCCTGGGGCTGATCGCGATCGCCGGCTGGGTCCTCCTGCCGCGGCTCGGGAAGCTCGGGACCGCGGGCGCCGCACTGCTCGGCACGTACCTCACCGACGAGGCGGGCATCCTGCGCGGCGCGACGAACGGGCTCGAAGGGGTCTTCTTCTGCTTCGTGACCGTGCTGACCTGGTTCGCGGCCCTGCGCTTCCTCGAACGACCCGGCAGAGCGCGCGCCGCCCTGGTCGCGCTGGGCTGCTTCGCGACCGCCCTCGGACGACCGACGGGCACGGTGTTCGGCGGCGTCGTCCTCGCCCTGCTCTTCGCGCACTTCGCCTTCGGACGCGAGCGCTCGCGACCGGCGCGCAACGCCGCGCTCCTCGCCGCCGGACTCGTGGCCCTCGCGGGCGCGGCGTTCGTCGCGTTCAAGCTGACCTACTTCGGCCACCTCCTGCCCAACCCCTACTACCTCAAGGGCACGCAGGTCCCGGAGCTCGCGATCCCGACCGCGCTCGACCACTACGGACGGATCCTCCTCTGGCTCTCGCCTGTGCTCGTGCTCGCGGTCGTCTTCGGCGCGCGTCGCTGGCCCGGGCTCCTGGCCGAGCCGAGCGTGCGCACGCGCGTCCTCCTGACGGTGCTCCCGCCCCTGGTCTTCCTCCTGTACTTCGGATTCTTCGCGGACATCCCGCGCGGGCAGGTGCGGCTCTTCGTCCCCGTGCACGCGTTCCTGATCATCGGCGCCGCGGCGCTCCTGATCCCGTTGAAGAGCGCCGGTCCCGCGCTGCGCCACACGCTCACCGCGCTCTCGCTCGCAGTGCTCGCGTACTTCGGGGCCTGGAACTACCTCGAGGGCAAGCTCGACTTCCCGCCGCGCGTGCACGGACCCTCGTCCATGGTCCGGCTCATGGAGCAGATCGGCCGCGGCCTGGGCGAGAGCGGGCTCGGTCCGCGCGCGACCCTGGTCGCCGACTCCGCCGGCGCCGTCTCGTACTTCAGCGACTTCCGGCAGATCGACCGCGGGGGCCTCGCCAACAACTTCCTGGCGGGCCGCCACGATCCGACCCCGGAGGAGCGCGAGGCCTACGTGTGGGCGCAGGCACCCGACGTCTACATCGGCTTCGAACCGCCCGCTTCGCCGGGCGCGGAGAAGAAGGAGGACGAGCCGCTCATGGAGAAGGGCTACGTCCTGGACAGCCTGATCCGCCGACGGAGGACGCGCGTCGTCGACGTGCGTCTCTTCGGCGCGAACGCGGACATCGTCCACTCGCGCATGCGCGAGCTGCGCGACGGCTGGCACCTGGTCGGTCTGGCCGTCGACTCCCTGTACTGGGAGCGCGCCTGGGGGCTCTGGCTCTTCGCCTACGTGCGGCGCGACTCGCCGCACTTCGACCTCCTCGTGGAGACGGTGCGGAAGGTCGTCGACCGGACTCCGGACGAGATCGACCTCGTGGACTGGCGCACGCCCAGGCCCGCGAAGGACGCGACTCCCGGCGACTGACGCCTCACTCGCCGGCGTAGCCCAGCAGCTCGAGGTGCGCCGCGTCCTCGGCGCTGACGCGCGTCGCGCCCGCTTCCACGGCCGAGTCGCCGAGGTTCGTCGCCCGCTCGACACGCCGGTCGAGGAGCTCCAGGAGCCGCGTGACGTCCTGCGGTCTCTCCGCCGCGAGATCGTGTCGCTCGTAGGGGTCCGCGGCCCAGTCGAAGAGCTGGACGAGCTCCTCCCCTTCCCAGCGCGACCGGATCAGGTGCAGGTCCTCGTGGAACACGCTCTGGCAGAGGTGCGCTGCGGCGCGGTCCTCCGCGAAGACGGGCTCGCTGCGCGCGTCCCGCGCCGGATCGGTCAGGAGGGCGGCGAGCGAACGGCCCTGCATCCGCGGTGCGCCGAGCTCCAGGTGCTCGAGCAGGGTCGGCATCAGGTCGATCAGGCTGACGTGCCGTTCGACGACCCCGCGCCCGACGCCGGGTCCGCGCACGATCCACGGCACGCGCACGAGCTCGCCGTGGAGCCCCCGCTTGTGCCCCAGACCGCCGTGCTCCAGGAACTCCTCGCCGTGGTCGGAGAAGACCACGACGAGCGTGTTCTCGAGGTCGCGCGCGGCGTCCCACGCCCTCAGGAGGTCGTCGAGCAGCGTGTCGGTGTAGGCGATCCCCTCGTCGTAGAGGTCGGACAGGAACCGGGCGTCCTCCGGCGACACGTTCTCCCGACCCTTCAACATGAACTCGGGCCGCGTCCGGGATTCCGTGTGCTCCCGGCCGTCGATCGCGATGAACGCGCGCCAGGCGTCGGAGGCGGCGCGCAGCGGCCCGTCGTACGCGGGATCGGACCAGCGCCCGTAGAACTCCGCCGGAGCCACGTAGGGCGAGTGGATCGAGTAGGTGTGGTAGAGGGTGAAGACGGGACGCCCCGGCTCCTGTTCCGCGAGCCACTCCTCGATGCGCGCGAGCTTCACGTCGGGCGGCTCCTGGGCCGCGACGAAGTGGTCCACGCCGCGCTCGAAGCCGACCTTTCGCGGCAGGGCTCCGCCGTCCGAGAACGACGCCGTCCGGTAGCCGGCCGACGAGAGCACCTCGGCCAGCGTCGGGAAGTCCGGGGACAGCGTGCGGATCGAGAGTCCCTCGGCCGCGACGTGGGGCTGGATGCCGTGCGCCCGGGGATCGAGCCCCGTGAACACGCTCATGTGACTCGGCTTCGTGTTGCTCGCGGGAGCGTGGGCGGCTCGGAAGCGCACGCCCTCGGCCGCGAGGCGATCGAGCACCGGAGTCGTCTCCCGCTCGTAGCCGTAGCACGAGATGCGGTCGGCGCGCAGCGTGTCCAGGCTGATGAGCAGGACGTCCGGGAGCTCTCTCCGGCCCATGTCGCCGCAGGCCGCGGTCGCGGCGACGAGGATCGCGAGCGGGACGGAGACTCTGAGGTGCACTGCGGACATGGGACGACGTCGCGAACGACGGATCATAACGCCGGCGGTTCCGGCGTCCGTGGCGCGAACCCGGGCGTCAGATCAGGACGATGTCGACGAGGGCGAACGTCTCGCCCCCGTAGAGGTCCTTCCGCGGCATGCCCTGGCGACAGTTGTAGCCCTCGACCGCGAAGACCTCGGCCAGGGAGTTCTTGTCGAGGACCATGACCGGCCCGACGCCCTGCGCCGGGATCGCCTCCAGGGCGAAGCCGACGGCGGACTCCGCGGGCGGGGCCACGAGCGCGGCCGAGCTGCCGCCCTTGCTCGAACAGCCCACCGCCAGGAGCGCGAGACCCGTGAGCCGGCCGAGCTCGCGACGCGAGAGGGCCTGACTCGTCTTCGCGGCCTCGGCTCTCGCAGGAGACGAGCCGAAGAGGCGCCGCAGGAGCGCGATCGGATGGGGGGGACTCACGGTGAGGAACTAGCGATCGAAACTCGCGTGGCAACGCTGCGAGGAGGGTGTCTCGCGGCAGCGCCGGGCGGATCGAGGACGAGCCCGGGGTCGAGCCCAGGGTTGACAAGGGGGCCGGACCACCGCTCCGGTGCCCGTCCGTGGGGATTCGGGGGGCACCGGGACAGAGCTCTTCCAGTTGAGCTTACCCCGCGCCGCACTGGCGTGCGCGCTCGATTCGAACGAGTTCTCAGGAGTGCTCGCGGAGGCCCAGCACGCGGTCCATGCGCCGCGCGATGTCGGCCAGGCGGGCCCGATCTCCGCCCCCCACCTCCGCCGTCGCCCAGCCCCCGAAGCCGACCTCCGACAGGGCCTCGCGCACCGCCGGCCAGTCGCAGTCCCCCTCGCCGATCTCCACCGCGAAGCCGGCCCAGGGCCCCTCGGCGTCGCGCTTCGAGCGGCTGTACTCCTTCACGTCGAGCTTGAGGATGCGGTGCGAGAGAATGCGGATCCACTGGTCGGGCCAGCCGTGGTTCACGACGTTGCCGACGTCGAAGTACCACCCGACGTGGTCGTCGTCGAACTGGTCGACGTAGCGCGCCGCCTCGAGCGGCGAGAGCAGGAAGTGGTTCCAGACGTTCTCGAGCGCGATCTTCACCGAGAGCTCGCGCGCGAGCGGAAGGCAGCGCCGGATCTCCTCGGTCGAGCGCTCCCACGCCGCGTCGTAGCCGACCTCCGCGTTCACGATCCCCGGCACGAGCAGCACCGTGCTCGCGCCCCAGGCGTGCGCGTCGGTGAGCGCAGTCTCGAGCGCTGCGCGCCCCGTCGCGCGGACCTGCCCGTCGGGGTGGGAGAGCGGGCTCCGCCAGTGCGCGGAGTCGACGACTCCGTGGATGACGATCCCCGTCGCGTCGCGCGCTTCGAGCACGCCCTCCAGGTCGCCGGGGCTCGAGAGCTCGACGCCGTCGAACCCGAGGTCCTTGAGCAACGCGAACTTGTCGCGCAGGGTCTCGCCCTCGCCGACCATCCCGAGCTTGACGGCCTTCCGGATCCGCTCCGCGGGGCGGCGCGGCAGGGAGACGGCCGGAGCGCAGGCCGCGGCGAGCGCGGCCGCGGACGCCTGCGCGAGGAAGTGCCGGCGCGTGTGCACGGCGATCAGACGAACGGCGTGACGCCGGGTGTGGCGCGCGGCCGCAACGCGGGCGCCGCGTCCATCGAGAAGTGCTCGGGTGCCAGGCGCTCCTCGGAAGCGAGGGCCTCCTCCCACGTGATGGTCCGGCCCGTGTAGGCCGACATGCGGAGCATCACCGCGAGCAGCGTGCTCTTCGCCATCCACTCGCCGTCCTGGATCGGCTTCCCGCTGCGGATCGACGCGAACAGCTCGTCGTGCTCTTGCTGGTACATGTCGTTGCCCTCGCCCTCGTAGAGCCAGGGATCGTCGCCTTCGATCCGGTGCAGCGGCGTCCAGCCCTGAACCGTCGCGGTCCCGCGCGAGCCGTAGACGTAGTCGCTGTTGTCGAAGGGGCAGCCCGCCATCTGCCGCGACATGTGGAACCCGCGGGCGCCACCCGCGTACTCGAAGGTCGCGCCGAAGTGGTCGAAGAGGTTGCCCGTCTCCGGACCGAGGCCTGTCTGGCGCCCGCCGATCGCCGTGACCGAGAGCGGCGGCTCGTCCCCGAAGGTCCAGGCCATCTTGTCGAGACTGTGGCAGCCCTGCTCGGTGATGTGATCGCCGGAGAGCCACTGGACGTGCTGCCAGTTCCGGAGCTGCCACTCCATCTCGGACCAGCCCGGCTGCCTCGCGTAGAGCTCGAGGGGGCTCGCGTTGTAGGTGCTGTAGACGGCGCGGATGTCGCCGATCCGGCCGTCGAGGACGCGCTCGTAGAGCGCCCGATGCCGCACGTTGTAGCGCCAGCAATAGCCCGACACGAGCGAGAGCCCGGCGCGCTTCGACGCCGCTGCGCTCTCGAGCACCGAGCGGACTCCGGGAGCGTCCACCGCCACGGGCTTCTCGCAGAAGACGTGCAGGCCGCGCCGGACCGCGGCGGCGAGGTGGTCGGGCCGGAACACCGGCGGCGTCGTCAGGATCACGACGTCCACGCCGCTCGCGATGACCTTCTCGTAGGCGTCGAAGCCCACGAAGCGCCGCGCGGCCGGAACGTCGAGGCGCTCCGTGCGGTCGGGGACCTGCTCCTCGACGTTCGCTCCGAGCGCGGCCGTGAGGCTCTCGTGGCTGGCCTGGATGCGGTCGGGGAAGACGTCGCCCATCGCGGTCAGGTGCACGCCGCCGTCCTCGGCCGACAGCGCCTGGTAGGCGGCACCGGTGCCGCGTCCACCGCAGCCGATCAGGCCGACCCGGAGGACGGGGCGGTCCGAGGCCGCGAGCGCCGCGGCCGCGGGGCCGGTCTCGGTCGCGGCGCATCCGACCACGGGGACGGCCGCGGCGGCGGCGGAGGAGCGGAGGAACGAGCGCCGGGAGATCGGTTTCTTCACGCGGCGAGCCTACTCGCGTTCTCGCCAGGCGGCCACGTCGGCCTCGCACACGACGCGGAAGCCGGCGAAAGGCGCGTCCGCGAGCCACCAGATGCTCTTCGGGATCTGGGGATCGCTCGCGTTCCACGCGCCGGACGGCTCGCGGCGCGCCTCGGGCCCGACCTCCCGGTCGAGGAACGAGCCGCCCAGCAAGACGCCCCGTCCGTCCGTGCCGACGCACCACTCCGCAGCGTTGCCGAACACGTCGTGGAGACCCCGCTCGTTCTGCACGCGGGTCGCGACCGCGTGCGTGCGGCCGCCGGCGTTCGACGCGTACCAGGCTACGGAGCCCGGGTCCGCGGGAGAGCTCCCGCAGGCGAGCTTCCACTCCTTCTCGGTCGGCAGCCGGAACGGGAGGTCGGTCTGCGCCGAGAGCCACGCGCAGAAGCTCTGCGCGGCGCGGTACGACATGGAGATCGCCGGGAAGCCCTCGTGACCGAACCCGCGGTCGACCGTGATGTAGGGCTGGGTCGGACGCGAGACCGCGTCGACTCCGGTGCCGTCGCGACCGTGGACGAAGGGATCGTAGGCGTCCCAGGTGACCTCGGTCCGCCCGAACCACAGGGGACCTTCCGGAGTGGCGACCCGCACGAGCTCGACGGAGACGTCCGTGCCCCGGATCGGGACGGACGCGATGCGGCCGGGGACGACGGTCGCGCTCTCGTGCGATACACAGGAGAGGACGCAGAACGCGAGGAGCGCAGACGCGGAGAGTCGGTCGCCGATCATCCCTGATGGGGCCGACGTGGGGGGCGGCCGGCGGTCAGGGTACCCGCTCGAAGGCGCGCCCGGATCAGGCGCTGCGGCGCAGCCGCGGAATCTCGACGCGACGCATCTGGCGGGGTCTCGGGCGGAGCCGTCCGACCGGCGGTTCCTCGCCGCGCTCTTCGTACTGGCGGCGGAGCCGCATGTCGGCCCACTCCTCGCTCTCGAGGGGTTCGAGCAGGACGTCGTCCGGTGTACCCCTCGGCGCCAGGATGCGCGGGTAGGGGTTCACGGCCGTCACGACGATCTTGACCAGCGGGAACCACAGCGGATAGGTCACCGCGACCACGATCAGCTTGACGTCGATGAAGTCCACCGGGGTGACCTCTCGGCGCCGGCACGTCCGCCGCTGAAGCTCCTATCGAGCTTCGAGGGCCGCGTCCGCGGCGAGGACGCCGCTCGCTCCCAGGAACTCGGATCCCGGGTGGGTGGCGCGGCCTGCCAGGAAGAGCCCGCGGACCGGTGTCGCGTAGTGCGAGAGGCGCGGGCTCGGTCGCTGGAGGAAGAGCTGGTCGAGCCCGAGGTCCGCGTGGTGGGGGTGCCCGCCGTCGAGGGCGTAGCGCTCCCGGAGATCCGTGGGAGAGAGCACTTCCTCGCCCGCGATTCCGCTCGCGGTCGCGTGCCGGTCGAGGACACGGACGACCTTGTCGCGGAGGGCTCGCTTCGCATCGTCCGTCCAGTCCAGGTCTCCCGCGGCGCAGTGCACGAGGACGGAGACCGAGGCGGCCCCTTCCGGCGCGAGCTCCGGCCGCTCGGCCGAGGCGACGTACACGTCGAGCCAGGGCGCTTCACAGGGGAGCTTGTGCTTGACCCGATCGAACGCGCGCTCGAGGTCGTCGGTGCAGGCGGCGACGCGCGCGTGCTCGAAGGTCTCGTCCTCGCGTCCGTTCCAGCGGAGCGGGCTGTCGAGCGCGAGGCGCACGGCGGCCGTGGAGCCGCGCGCGCGGATGTGCCGCGCCGCGTAGCGCGCGAAGGAGGGGAGGCCGGAGGTGGGCACGAGCTCGAGGAGCGTCCGCGCGACGCCGGTCGCCGACAGGACCAGCGGCGCCTCGAGCTTCTCGCCGCCCGCGAGCTCGACTCCGCGCACGCTGCCCTTCTCGACGGAGATCGCGGTGACCTCGCACTCCGTCCGCAGCGTCGCGCCGGCGCTCTTCGCGGCCGTCGCCAGGACCTCGGTCAGCTCGGAGGGACCTCCGCGCACGCCGCGCCCGGCGCCGCACTCCCGCATCAGGAGCAGCGCGGTCGTGCCCGCCGAACGCGGACCGAGGAAGCCGCCTTCGATGGCGCGCGAGGCGAGGAAGGCCTTGAGCAGCGGATCGCGGAAGTACTCCGAGAGGTGGTCCTCGACGGCCATCGGCACCGCGCGCAGGAGCTCGGTCATGCCGCGCGGTCCGAGCCGCCGCAGCGCGAGAGCCGGACGCACCGCCGCGAGCAGCCCGGTGAGTCCGCCGCGCACCTCGGGAGGTCGGCGGGCGAGGAGATCGCGCACGAGCCCGCGGGCGTCCGCGAGGAACGCTCGCCATGCTCTCCACGCGGTGGCGTCTTCCGGACTCCGGTCGGCGAGCCCGCGCGGCAGGGCGTCGTCGCCCGGGGTGAACACGAGTCCCGTCCCGTCGGGCTCCGGCGCGAGGGCTTCGGCGGGGCGACTGCGCCACGCGAGGCCGTGGTTGTGGAGGTCGAGCGCCTCGACCACGTGCTCCTGGAAGCAGGCCGTGCCGTGCTGCAGTCCGGGGACGCGGAAGCCCGGGTGGAACTCCTCGAGCGCGGCCAGACCGCCGAGCTCGGCGCGACGTTCGACGAGCACGACGCGCTTGCCGGCGCGCGCCAGCCGTGCGGCCGCGGCGAGCCCGTTGTGTCCGGCGCCGAGAACGATGGCGTCGTGGGTCACAGCGCCCTCGCCCTCAGCATCTCCTTCGCCGCCAGCGCGCCCGGCGCGCCCATCAGCCCGCCGCCCGGGTGCGTGCCCGAGCCGCAGGTCCATAGCTCGCGGACCGGCGTCTTGTAGTTCGCCCAGCCCGCGGTGGGGCGCTGGAACGCGAGCTGCTCGAGCGAGAGCTCGCCGTGGAAGATGTTGCCCTCGGTCAGCCCGAACTCCTGTTCGAGGTCCCAGGGCGTCAGCACCTGACGGTGGAGGATCGTCTCACGGATCCCCGGCATGTACTCGGCGAGCGTGTCGATGACCGTGTCGCCGAACGCCTCGCGCTGCTCGGGCCAGCGCTCCGCTCCGCCCTCGAGGTCGTAGGGCGCGTACTGCACGAAGCACGACATGACGTGCTTGCCGGGCGGCGCGAGGCTCTTGTCGACGAGCGACGGGATCACCATGTTGATATAGGGCCGCTTCGAGAACTGCCCGTACTTCGCGTCGTCGTACGCGCGCTCGAGGTAGTCGACCGACGGCCCGATCGCGATGTCGCCGCGCATGTGCGGCCCGTCGCCGGGGCGACACGTGAACTCCGGGAGCCGGTCGAGCGCGAGGTTCACCTTGCCCGAGCTGCCGCGGTAGCGATAGCGCGAGAGGTCGGCCACGAACTCGTCGGGCAAGTGTTCGGCGCCGACGAAGCCCATGAAGGTGCGCCGCGGGTCCGCGCTGGACACGACGCACTTCGCGCGGATCTCCTCGCCGCTCTCGAGCACGACGCCGCGCGCGGCGCCGCCCTCGACCAGGATCCGCTCGATCGGCGCTTCGGTGCGGATCTCCGCGCCGGCCGCGCGCGCAGCGCCCGCGATCGAGAGGCTCACGCCGCCCGTTCCGCCGCGCGCGAAGCCCCACGAGCGGAAGGCGCCGTCGATCTCGCCCATGTAGTGGTGCAGGAGCACGTACGCGGTCCCCGGGGAGCGAACGCCCAGGAACGTGCCGATGATCCCGCTGACCGCCATCGGGGCGATGAGCTGATCGGACTCGAACCAGGCCTCGAGGAAGTCGACGGCGCTCATCGTGAGCAGGCCGAGCTTCTGGTCGAAGAGCTCGTCCGGGAGGTCGCGGAAGCGCTTGCCGAGGCGCAGGAGCTCCAGGATCTCGAGCGGGTTCTTCGACGTCGGCTGCGGCGCCGGCGAGTCGATGATCGGTTTGACGAAGGCCGCCAGCCGCCCCATGGCCTGCCCGTACTCGAAGTAGACCTCGGCGTCCCGCGCGCTGAACTGGGCGATCTCGCGGCGAGTCGCTTCCGAGTCGGTGCCGCGCGCCAGCGAGCGCCCGTCGGGATAGGGCGTGAAGGAGCACTCGAGCGGGATCGTCTGGTAGCCGTGCCGCACCAGGTCGAGGTCGCGGATGATCCATGGCCGCATGAGGCTCACGACGTAGGAGCAGACCGAGAAGGTGAAGCCCGGGAAGACCTCCTCGCTGACCGCGGCCCCGCCGAGAACGTGGCGCTTCTCGAGCACGAGCACGCGCCGTCCGGCCTGCGCCAGGTAGGCGGCACAGGTCAGGCCGTTGTGACCGCCGCCGATGACGATCGCGTCCCAGTCGCGCTTCATGCGCCGCCCACCGCCGCGGTCGCGGCCTCGGGGGTCTCCCGCTTTCGCGCAGGATCGAAGAACGGGCGCTCGACGACGGTGGCGCGCACGCGTTCGCGGCGGAACTCGACGGTCAGCTCCATCTCGAGCTCGGTTCCGATCGCGGCCGAGCCCTTCTCGACGAGCGCGATCGCGAGGTACTTCTTCAGGGTCGGGGACCAGGTGCCGCTCGTGGCGCGACCGACCCAGCGCCCCGCGCCGTACACGGGCTCGCCGCCGCGCCACGCCGTGGCCGGCAGCTCGGGCGGGACGCCGCGCGCCTCGTAGAGCCGCTCGATGCCCTCCCAGTCGAGCACGAGACCGACCGTCTCGCGCGCGGGCCCCCGCGCCATATCCGCCGCCACCGCGGCCTCGCCCAGGAAGGGGCCGCGGGCGAGCTTTACCGTCCAGCCCAGCCC
>JAJDET010000097.1 GCA_029259655.1 Planctomycetota bacterium | reverse complement strand
CACAAGGGACCCGCACTCGACGTCGTCGACGACGAGGAGAAGACGGTCGTGCGCCTGATGCTCGAGGAGGGGCGCGCGCGGGCGCCGCGCGAGCGCTCGGGGTGGTTCGAGCTCCCGCTCGTCCTGAGGCTGACCGGAGTGCGCGGGTACGAGCGTGAGTGGAAGAGCGTGCTCGAGGTGCTGTCCGGGACCTCCGGGCTGTCGTCGACCTCCGCGGGGATGCTGGACGTCGCCCTCACTGCGATCGGCGGAACTTCGGAACCGAAGAAGCTCACGCCGACTCCTGCACTCGATCCGGGAGTGCGTTCCGATCTCGGCCTGAAGCGGATCTTCTCCGCACTGTTCCAGATCGTGCTCCTGAACGAGGGCGGGGTTCGCGTCTCCCTCGACACCGAGTTCCTGCACGACTTCCGCGTCGCGGTTCGCAGGACGCGCTCGCTGCTCGGCCAGGTGCCGGGTGTCTTCCCCGAGCCCGTCGTCGATCACTTCTGCGAGGAGTTCGCCTGGTTGGGGCAGGTCTCGGGTCCGACGCGCGATCTCGACGTGTTCCTGCTCGAGCTCGACGGCTTGACCCGCGGGCAGGCCGAGGCCGACATCGCTCCGCTGCGCGAGTTCCTGAGGCTCCGCCAGGAGGAGGCCCACGCGGAGCTCCTCGCGGCCCTCGACTCGTCGCGCTATTCCGATCTCTGCACCGCGTGGCGGCGCTTCCTCGACGAGACGGTGCTGCCCGAGCCGCCGCACCCGAATGCGGCGCTCCCGCTCGTCGAGGTGGCCGCCGTTCGGATCCGTCGCCTCCACGAGCGTGTGATCGAACGCGGGGAGGCGATCCGCGAGGACTCCCCGGCCCGCAAGCTCCACCGACTCCGGCTCGACTGCAAGAAGCTCCGCTACCTGCTCGACGCGACGAAGACCCTGTTCGACGAGAAGGAGAGCCGGATCACGATCTCGGCCCTGAAGCGGCTCCAGGACAACCTGGGCGACTTCAACGACTGCTGCGTCCAGTCCGAGAGGCTGCGCGACTTCGCCTTCTCCATGACCGCCGAGGGCCGGGCGCCGGTCGGTACGCTGTTGACGATGGGACGACTGATCGAGCGCACTGCCCGGCGCGCCAAGCGCCTGCGCGCGACGTTCGCCGAGCGGCTCGAGGAGTACGCCTCGCCGAAGAACGCGAAGCACTTCCGACGACTGCTGCGGAGACGGGGGGGGAAGAAGCCGCGGTGAAGGTCTTCGCGCTCTACAACATCAAGGGCGGTGTCGGAAAGACGACCGCGGCCGTCAACCTCTCCTGGCTCTCCGCGCGCGAGGCCGTGCGGACGCTGATCTGGGACCTCGACCCGCAGGGCGCCGCCACGTTCACATTCCGCATCAAGCCCAAGGTTCAAGGCGGTGGTCGCGAGGTCATGCGTGACGCGGACGCGTTTCACTCGTCGATCAAGGGCACGGACTTCGACTACCTCGATCTCCTGCCCGCGGACTTCTCCTACCGCAACCTCGATCGGATCCTCGATCGGGGCGGCGAGCCCGAAGAGCGCCTGGCGCGCGTCCTCGAGCCGCTGGTTTCGGAGTACGACCGCATCTTCCTCGACTGCCCGGCGAACATCTCGTTGCTCTCCGAGAACGTCTTCTCGGCCGCCGACGTCCTGCTCGTGCCCACCATTCCCACGGTGCTCTCGCTGCGGACCCTCGCCCGGCTGATGAAGCACCTGAAGACGCGTGACTCGCGTCCTCCCGCGGTGCTGCCCTTCTTCTCCATGGTCGATCGCCGCAAGCGGTTGCATCGCGAGGTCTGCGACTTCGCCGCGGAGGCCGGGCTCGGCTTCCTGTCGAAGGAGATCCCGTACTCGAGCGTGATCGAGCAGATGGGCGTTCGGCGCAACCCCGTCGGCGCCTACGCTCATTCGTCCGCACCGTCGCGAGCGTGTGCAGAGCTCTGGGCCGAGATAGGATCCCGGCTGTCGGACGGAGCGACGGATGTCGGAGTCTCCAGCGGACCGACGGGGAAGTCGGTGCGGGCGCTGCTCGACGCGGCCGAGCGCTCGGCGTCGGTGCGCTCGCGCTCGAACGCACGTCCCGGTGTCACGCGCGTGGCGGAGAAGTGGAGGAACATGACCGGACACGAACCGGACGAACCGCGCGAGGTGGAGTTCAAGCTCCGCATGCGCTCCGAGGGAGACTTCGACGAGCTGGCGCGCCTCGCGACCGGGACGGCTCACTGGCCCGAGCGGACCGTGATCCAGGAGAACCACTTCTTCGACACGCGGGACGCCGACCTGCGCGAGGCGGGCTACGCGCTGCGGCTGCGCATCGAGGAGCGCCGTCGACTGCTCACGGCGAAGGGCCCCGCGACGCGGTCCGAGGGCGGCCTCACGGACCGCCCAGAGGTCGAGGTCGAGGTCGAGCCCGCCGAGGCGGAGCGGATCCTCTCCGGCGACCTGGCACCGCTCGACCTGCTCGCTGCCCGCGAGAGCTCGCGCCTGATCGATCTCCTCTCCTCGTGGGCCGGCGGTCAGCCGCTCGCCCACGTCGGTTCCTTCAAGAACGTCCGGCGCCACGTCGGTCCCGTCCAGCTCGTCGGGAGAGGGGGGAGCGTCGAGGTCTCGTTCGAGATGGATCGCACCGAGCTCCCCGGGGATCGCGTCGACTTCGAGGTGGAGGTCGAGATCCCGGAGGCCCACGCGACCGTCTGCCGCGCGGCGCTCGAGGATCTCCTGGCGCGCGCCGGCATTCCGTGGGAGACGGCTCCCAGCAAGGCGCAGCGCTTCTTCGAGGCCCTGGCCGGGCGTGATCCGCGCGCGGTCTGAGCGAGCTACAATCTCGCCGTGAAAGTGCCGAGCCGCATCCTCGTCGTCGTCGCGTCCGCCGCGCCCGTTCTCGCGCAGACCGGCGACGTGCCCCCGCCCCGCACGGAGCCCCCCACGTCGGAACTCGAAGTCGAGCCCGTCGTGCCCTTCGAGATCGTTCTTCCGCCCCGGAGCTCCGCTCCCGGCGTGATCGAGCGGGAGATGTTCGATCCGGGCCGCCAGCTCGCGTTCGCGGAGGTTCCGGGGGGGATCGTGCTCGGGCTCGAGGCGCTCCCCGTCGGCGCACTTCCGCCGGTGACGGCGCTCCGAGCACGCGCCGACGGCTCGCTCTTCCTCGAC
>JAJDET010000096.1 GCA_029259655.1 Planctomycetota bacterium | reverse complement strand
CTGCTGCCGATTCCGGCCGGTGTGGACATCGCGGACCTCCGAGCCGATTTCCTCGCAGCCTCGACCGGCAGCTTCGAGTCCGTGTTTGCGCCGGGCCCGGGCGTCATCCCCGAGTGCTTCCTCCAGATCTCGCCCACTCCCGGGACTCCTCCGGTGGATCAGATCGACCTGAACCCGCAGATCACGGTCCGCTTCAGCGAGCCGATGGACCCGGACTCGGTCACTCCGCACGACACGTTCCGGCTCGTGCGCGAGAAGCTGGGGACGGGACCGGTACCGCGCGACATGGTCGTGGCCGAGGTCACGGCCTCGCCCGACCTGCGCGAGTTCCGCTTCTCGCCGGTGACGGCCCTCGAGCACTTCCAGAACACTCCCAGCACGCGCGACTACTTCTTCAACGTGGTGGGTGGACCGGACGGCGTCACGGACCTGGCCGGGAACGGGCTGAATCAACCGCTGCCCGAGGACCTGCGCCTGGTCGTCGACGAGAGCCTTCCCACCACTCGGACCGGTGGGTTCGTCCTGAACTTCGACGAGGTCGACGAGGGCCACGACTCGCTCAACCCGTTCGATCCCTTTCCCGAGGTCCGCGGGCAGTTCAGCTACGACCTCCCGCAAGAGAGGATCCGTCCGCGGCCCGTGACGCGCGACTCGCGGCCGGTCGATCGGACCGGAGCGCTCTTCGCCGTCATGACACCTACGGGGGCGCCGATCATCACGCCGCTGTCGCCGCGCGGGAGCCGGATGCAGACCGTTTGGCGCTACGCCGACGTCGGCATCCAGATCCTCGACGAGAGCACGGCCAATGTCGACGTCGAGGGCCTCAACTGGGCTCCGTCCGGCGGGTCGGTGACCACGGACTTCTTCACGAGGTTCGAGATCAGCCTGACCCATTCGCGCAGGATGCCGGACGAGTGGCCGATCCCGATCACCGTGGGCGGCGGCGGCTACGCGGCGTTCCCGGGCTCCGGGCTCGGCAACACCTTCAACTTCAACAACCTCAAGGACCCCACGAACGCGACGAAGATCGTTCACCCGCGCAGCAAGGGCTATCTGCTGACGCCGAGCATGGTCTTCGACAGCCCCAACACGCCGGGTCTCAAGCTGATGCCCTACCCGCTGAACAGGGGCATTCCCGTGGAGGACTTCGTGTACTACACGTGGCGGGATACGGCGGTCACCGGGAAGTCGGGGAATGGCTTCGGCGCCGACCTGAAGGCGCTCGTGACGGTCGGAGCGCTCTGCAACGTGGGCTTCCCGACGGTGTACGGGGGCGGGGTCATTCGGTCGCTCGGCTTGCCCCTGCTCATGGACTTCAAGTGCTTCCGGGACGACGCGGCCATCGGGCTGAACGGTCTAGACACCTCGTTCGCGCTGGCGACAGAGCGCCTGCCGTACTTCCGGATCTTCTCGACGGGCGGCAACAACGCGAAGGGAGCGCCGGTCTTCGTGAACGCCGACTCGGGGGGGAAGGCCCAGGGCGGGATCACGCCGAGCGGTGCCTCGACGCCCGGAGAAGACAACACCGTGATGATCGGTCAGCTCGACCTTGTCGTGCGCGTCAGCCGCGTCCACACGATCTGGCACGACACGAAGACCAAGAGCCCCAAGTTCGCCGATTTCCTCGACCCCATCATCGAACCGCGACCCGAACAATTGCCGACGGGAACGACGATCACGCTGGCCTTCCGCGGTGCGAACAACGTGACGGGCGTGGACGTCCGCGACGCGCGGAAGTACGACGCCTACGGCGATGCCCTCGTCACCAAGCTGGTCGCGAGTCCGAACTGTCCCAACCCGCTCGTCCCCGGTAGTGACGTCGCATCGGCAGAGGTCAAGACCACGGCGAAGATCAACGTCAACTACTTCCAGTCCCGCGAGTGGCGGAGCATCCACGCGAACGACGGAGCGCGGTTCCTCCAGACACGCATCACGTTCGTCTCCAATGCCGCGACCGGACTGACGCCGGAGCTCTCGACGCTGGCGATCGCGTACACGCAGAGGTAGCCCGAACGCCTTACCCCCTAGTGTCCGAGAATAGCGCCGACGAGTTTGCGAGGGACCCCCGGCGCAGATCAGCGGTTTCGGCAGCCTCTCCGGACGAGTCTCGGCCGACACCTGGCCGCCCCACTCGCTTCGTCTCGTACGTCTACTTCGCTGCGATCAGGCGTCGGTGCCAGCGCAAGATCGTGTCGGGCGTCACGATCGTCGCAACCTGCATCAGCAACCTGCGTCCGATGCGCTTGCCCTTCGCGGCCAGCCTGCATCGCTGTTTGTCGTTCATCCGTGGGACCTTTCCGCCGAGCTGTTCCTTCAGTACGCGGTTCTCCTCGACCAGGTACTCGATGACGTGCTGCTGCTGGACGTTGACCCAGCCAACGGGCGTCAGCAGCAGGACTCGAAGCGGGTAGCTTTCGGCCGTCATCGACCCATTCTCAGCAACCGCTAAACCGCGTGATCGGCGCCACTTGCGGTTCGGCCGGATTGTCGGACCCTACGGTGGGCGAGCTCCGTGATGCTCCACCCATTCTCCAGGTACGCCGTGATCAACTTCAGTCGTTCTTCCAACACATGGGACTCCTTCCAAGGCATGAACGGCACCTCCGTGCCGTCCTCCGACTGTCACCCATGTGCCCGGTCAAATCTGTTACCTATGTGCCCGGTCCGTACCGGATTCCCGCAGAATCACCCTGTCACAGGGGGATGCGAATGCTCGCCGCTGCACTACTGCTCGTCGCGCTTGGTCAAGAGGGGGGCGAGGAACTGCCTGTTCTCCGCGTAGGAGAGAGCATCGAGGGGGAGATCTCTGACAACGATCCCCAGGTTCACACGCCCACGCTCGACGCCAACTTCGCGAACGCACCGACGATCGGAAGGACCTATCAGCTCGAGGTGTCGGAATCCGGTCTCTACGCGATCGCGCTGCGCTCCTACTTCTTCGACGCCTACCTCGTGCTGCAGGATGCCGATGGAGTGCTGCTCGCCGAGGACGACGATGGCCTGATCGGCATGCACTCCCGCATCGTCGGTGAGCTGGAAGCCGGGAGGCGCTATCGCCTCGAGGCCTGCGCGCTCCACGGCGGGCGCGGTCCCTTCGAGCTCGTCCTGAAGCGCGGCCCGCGGCCCGTTCTCTCCCCCGCCGACCGGGCCGCCCTGGAGCTCGCCGATGCCGAGCGGCGCGTGCAGGCAATCGAGGGAGGTGAGAGCGAGGCGCTGGCCCTTTCGCTCCACGGTCTGGGAGTCCTCCTCTGGGGTCGCGGGGCCTTCGAACAGGCGAGGCCCCACCTCGAGCGCGCGCTCG
>JAJDET010000095.1 GCA_029259655.1 Planctomycetota bacterium | reverse complement strand
CCGCCGGCGCTGCGCTCACCGCGGTCCCCGCGTTCTGCCGGCTCGACGCTTCGCCCCTGCTCGGCTTCCTGGGCGGGACCGCGGCGCTCGGAACGTTCCTCGCTCCGCTCGCTCCTGCCGCGCCCTCGTCCACCGCGCCGCCGCGAACGCGATCGATCGCTGTTCTCCGTCGAGGACTCGGACCTCGGACTCGACGCGGCGCGCGCCGGTTCGCGCTCACGCTCGCGGGAAGGCTCGCGAGAGGGCTCGCGCTCCTCGTCCGAGCTCCGTCCCCGACCCCGCTGACGACCGCGCGGGCCGTCCTCCTCCCGCTCCTCGAAGCCGTCCGTGTGGACCGGTCCGACCTCCAGCAGGTGTGTCGGGATCTCCTCGGCCAGGAACAGGGACTTCCGGTCGTAGAAGTTGATCCCGTCCTCCCAGGCATCGAGCGCGCGGATCGTGATCACGTTGTACTCGGGACCGGCCCTGCGACCGGTCTCCATCGCGTCGTCCGTGGTCAGCGCGAGGTGCAGGAAGCGCCGGCGCCCGCCGCGCAGACCGTAGCTCTTCGCACGCTCGGCATCCCTCCGGGAGAGCCCGACGTACAGGAGCTCCGGCGGCTTGCTCGGCTCTCCGGGCTCGACCGCGATCGAGTGCCCGTAGAGCGCGCGAATGCGACCGCTCTGGATCTCGTAGCGTGGACGGTCCCCGGCCTCGATGGCCTCGCGCAGGACCTCCTCGTCCAGATCCTCGTCGAACCGATCGGAGAGGGCGTCCAGGACGTCCTCGAGATCGGCAAAGCCGAAGGCGTCGACCTCGAGGTCGAACTGCTCCGGCTGGTGGCGGAGCATGAAGGCGAGGAGCCGGGTGATGCGTTCGGTCAGGCTGCTATTCATCGGCCAGCAAAAGGGTTGGGACCACGGGGTCAGGATTCTAGCCCGGAGATCCCGGCAAGCCAGAGACCTCCCGTCACGGACCGACCGAGCCGGCCAGCCAGGCTCCCCAGGACGGCACCAGCAGAGGGTCGACCAGGAGCCCCAGTGCGAGCAGCGACCCTCCGGCCACGGCGATCTGGCGGCGGCGGTCCACCCCTCCGAGGCCGGAAGCCGCCAGCGAGCGCCCCGGGGCTCCGATCGCTCCCGCAGCGAGCGCGCTGCCCACGAGCAAGAAGCAGTAGTGGGGCGGCAGCCCGGTCAAGAAATGGAGCAGGGGCTCGCCACCCCGTTCGGCCGCGATGTCCGCGTACCACCCCGTTCCGGCGCCGACCATGGAGGCCACGCAGGCCAGCCCGAAGAGGCTCGCGAGGCCGGCGGATGGGCGTGCCACTGCGAGGAGCCCCGCTACGACCAGCGCGTTGCGCAGGACGCGAGCCGACCATGCGCCCGGTTCCTCGCCCAGAACCCAGGGGCGGAAATCACCGTCCCGGAAGCGCCACGCGCCGGGCACGGCCCGAGCGACCTCGTAGAACGCGTGCTCGAGGACCATCCCCCCCGCCGAGGCTCCGATGGCGAAGATCCACCCGACGGCCAGGACGGCGGCGAGTCGCAAGCGCCCCTTGCGCAGGAGCGCGACGTAGAGCGGGGCGAAGAACGCGGTGGCCAGGAGTGCCCCCATGGCCGGGATGCCGCTCGAGATGCCGATGTAGGTCCCGATGAAGCCGGCCAGCAGCGCCGCGGGCCAGGCGACCTCCGGCTGTTCCCAGATGGGTCCAGGGGGCTCCGCCGTCCCGGGAGCGGGGACGGACTCGAGGTGGGGTTCGCGCGACTCGGACACGACTCAGGGACTCGCCCCGGCCATCAGGGGTCCGTCCTCGCCCTCACTGCGAGCGATGACCGCGGCACCGCAGCTGTCGGACCAGACGTTGACGACCGTCCGCATCATGTCGAGCGGACGATCGACGGCGAGCAGGAGCGCCGCGCCTTCGAGTGGGAGCTCGAGCGCCGAGAGGATCGTCAGCATCATCACGAGCCCGGCCGAGGGGATGCCCGCGGCGCCGATGCTGGCGAGCAGCGCCATCAGGACGACGAGCCCCTGCATCGCGAACGTGAGCTCGAAGCCGGACGTGCTCGCGTAGTACTGGGCGAGGAAGATCACGCCGATGCACTCGTACAGCGCCGTCCCGTCCATGTTGATGGTGGCGCCGAGCGGGAGCGTGAACGACGTCACCTTGTTGCTGACGCGCCCGCGCTTCTCGACCGTCTCCAGCGTCACGGGCAGGGTCATCGAAGACGAGCTCGTGCTGAACGCCGTCATCAGGGCCGGCGACATCGCCTGGAACCAGCGGCGCGGCGAGATGCCGCCCACGAAGCGCAGGATGAGCGGAAGCGTGACCCCCGCGTGGATCGCGAGCGCCAGGGTGACCGTCCCCATGTAGAGCAGGAGCGGCTCGAAGGCCGCGAAGCCCGTCTTCGCGACGACGCGGATCATCAGCGCGAAGACACCGTAGGGCAGGAGCTTCAGGATGCCCTGGGCCATGAGGAGCATGACCTCGAACGCGCTCGCGAAGAACTGAGTGATCCGCTCCTTGTGCGGGGAGGGCGCCTGGGTCGCGAAGAAGCCGAAGAGCAGGGCGAAGAAGATCACCTGCAGCATCGCGCCGTTGTCCGAGAACGACTCGAAGACGTTGCTCGGAATCATGCGCTTCAAGACGTCGACGAAGCTCGCCTCGGGCGCGAGCGCCTCCTCGTCGAGGAACTCGAGCCCGAGCGTGGCCCCGTCACCCGGTCGTATCAGGTTCACGAGGGCCTGGCCGACCACGATCGCGAGCAGGCTCGTCGCGACGTAATAGGTGGCGGTCTTCGCGCCCATCCGGCCGAGGTCCTTCATCCCCCCGACGCTGGTCACCCCCGTGATGATCGACGTGAGGATGATCGGGACGATCAGCATCTTCAGGAGCGCCATGAAGATGTCGGCCGCGAAGTCGAACGGCGCGAGCACCTTCGCCCGCGTGCTGGCCGGGTCCAGCTCGGTGGCGAGCGGCATCGGGTCGAGCTCCGCGAACTCGATCCAGATGACGGCCCCGTTCTCCACTCCGGCCACCACGGCAGCGAGGTCGTCCGAGCCGGCGATCGGATGGCGTGTCTCACCCGGCCCGCCGCGGTCCGTGATCGCGAAGCGGATCGGCTCGCGCGTCGGAAGCTTGGCCGTCGGCCCGCCGACGTCGGTCAGGATCACGCCGTCGGCCGTGTCGCGCCATGAGGCGCCGGTCCACGCCGGAGCGTCGAGCGTGAGCTGCATCACCAGCCCCGCCGCGATCCCGGCGAACATCCACAGGAGCACTTTCCAGTGGAACTTCATGGCCGGCCAGCCTAGCGGTGCCCGAGGAGCGAGCCAACGAGCCCGCGCGGTCCTCACACCCGGAAGGCGTCGAGCGTATCCTCGGCCGCCTTCTCCGGTCTTCTGTTGCGTCCCTTCCCCACCAGAGCTCTCCTCGCCCTTGCTTTCGTCGGCTCGTCGCTCGCCGCCGGGTGCGGCGATGCGGAGCCGGGTGCCGTCGTCGGAGGCGAACCGCAGTGGATCAGCGGGGACGCCGATGTGGCGCTCGATCCCCACGCCACCCGGGACGAGGACGGACGGATCTGGACGACGTGGATCCGGTACACCGCCGCGCGAGCCTCGCTCGTCGTCGCGTGCACGGCGGACGGCGCCAAGCCCCTCACGACCGTCCTCGCGCACGGCGAGTGGATCGCGGAGCCGCGGATCGCCCGGTTCGGCTCGGGCGGCACCTACGTCGTCTGGGAAGAGGGACGGCTGGACGGAGATGAGCGCCGGATCGTCGGACGGAGGTTGCGCCTGTGGCAGGATGCGTCCCTCGCGCTCGGGACCCCCGAGATCATCGAGAGCGGAGCGGTCCTGTTCCCGCGCATCGCCGAGACCGAGCCCGAGCGGATCGAGCTCGTGTACGTACGGACGGACGAGGACGGCACCCAGGAGCTCGTTCACCGCGTGCGCGAGGAGCTCGACGGCGACGTCGCCTGGAGCGATCCGCGCACCATCGACAGGGCCCCTGGCGACGCATGGGGCGCGGAGCTGGCGGCCGCCGACGATGGGCGCCTGCACGTCGTGTACGACGCGTTCGAGGACGGAGCCTTCCGGGTGCACCACACGATCCTCGAGGGCGGCGCCGTACGCGCCTCGAGGGCATTCCCCACCGGCTCTCCCTATCAAGGGTTTCCGTCGATCGCGCTCGAGCCGGAGACCGGCGCCGCGTGGATCGCCTGGGAAGAAGCCGAGCAATTCGGCGAGCTCGGCGGGCTGCGCACGGCCCGGTCGCTGGCGCTGGTGCGCGTCGAGAAGGACGACGTGCGGCGCGTGCCCCCTGCGGCCCTCCCCACCCAGGACCTTCGCTGCGACTTCCCGCGCGTGGCTGCGACGGAGCGCGGGCTACTCGTGACCTTCCGGGGCCTCGGTCCTCCATTCCCTCCGGGGGCTGCGGCGAACGAGGGGCTCTCCGACCACTCGCCGCGCGCGGCCGTCGGCCGCGAGCGCCAGTACATCGACCCGAAGGCGCGTTTCTACACGTCGTTCTGGACGCGAGCGCTCGTCTTCGACGAGGGCGGTGCCGCGAGCGTCCTCGAGCTCCCGGCGACCGAGGGCGACAACGCCGCAACCGAGACACTACTCGTCGGTGACGACCTGGTGGTGCTCGTCTTCGCCTCGGATCGCCGCAGCGAAGCCGAGCCGAAGCCGAGCCGTTTCGAGTCCGCGATCGAGGGACGCTGGCGCGTGGGACGACTCGAGCTCCCGGAGACGCGCGGGTTCCCGCCGCTGGAACCGCTGCAGAGGAAACCCGGAGCCGGCGTCGACCTGGATCTGGTCGAGACGGTCGCGCGTCCGGAGGAGGGCGAGCGGCGGGTGTTCTTCGGCGACCTGCACCGGCACACGTCCGTCTCGCGCTGCTCGGGGGCGAACGACGGAACGACGCTCGACACCTACCGCTACGCGCGCGGCCCCGGACGGCTCGACTTCCTCGCCGTGACCGATCACTTCCAGCACCTGACACCGTGGGCCTGGTGGAGGAACTTGCGCGAGGTCGCGCGCTTCCACACGCCCGGCCGTCTCGTCGCGTTCGTCGGGGTCGAGCGCGCGGGCCGGGACCGGGCCCACAGGAACGACATCTACTCCGCCGCCGGTGCGATCCCGTTCGATCCGAAGACCTGGAACGACTTCCCGGAGCAGGGCGCTGCCGTCGATTCCGGACGGCGCATCTCGATCCCGCACATGATGGGAAGAGAGGAGTCGCCCTGGCGCTGGAAGTACTTCCAGGAAGGCGTGCACCGCTTGTTCGAGGTGTACCAGGGTGCTCGCGGATCCTACGAGGGGCCGCGGCTCCCCTACCAGGCGAGCGACCTCGACGTCCCGGCTGCGAGCGTCGCGAGGGGCCTCGTCCGGGGCTCCGACTTCGGCTTCGTGGCGGCCTCCGACCACGGCTCGAGCTCCGCCGGCCTGACGGGTGTCCACGCCGAGGAGCTGACGAGGAGGGCGGTGTTCGAGGCGCTCGCGCAGCGGGACGCCTTCGCGGCAACGGACTTCGCGCGCGTCGAGGTCGAGCTCGGGGATCTGCGCGCGGGAGAGTCGGGTGCCGTGGGTGAGAAGGACTGGCTGGGCGTGAGCGCGCGCGGGTTCGCGCCCGTCGCCGGCGTGGACGTCGTGAAGAACGGCGAGACCGTCCTCTTCCACCCCGAGGTGCGGGTCGACGCTCGCGAGGTCTTCGTGCTGACGACGCGGCGCTGGGGTCCCTATCCCGATCGCCCCATGAGCGTGCGGGGCGTCGGAGGAGCGCGCATCGAGTCCTGTCGGGCGCGCCGGCGCGGCCGGCACGAGGCGGAGATCGAGCTCGAGGAGGGAACCGTCCGTTTCTCCAAGAAGAGACAGCCGCTCGACCTCGTGCTCACGGTCTCGAACGCGGCGGAAGGCGCCCTCGAGCTCGCCATCGGCGGTGAGAGCACGCGCGTCCCGCTCGGGGAGCTCGGAACGGGACGCTCCCGCATGCTCGACGCGCCGGCCGACCGCGAGTCCCTCCTGCGGCTCGGCTCCACGAACGCACACCCGGAGCGGAGCTTCTCGTTCGAGTACGCGGACGATTCACTTTTCCCCGGCGACACGTTCTACGTGCGAGTGCTCTTCGAGGACGGGAACGTCGCCTGGTCGAGCCCGATCCGCGTGACCGAGGTGACGAGGTGACGGTCCGGCGCGTCGCGCTGCCGCTCCTCTTCGGCGGAATCCTGCTCGCCGGCGCGCTGGCGAACTGCGGCGGCGACGGGGAGCCCGAGACGCGCGCGGAGCTCGCCGGGTCCGAGGTCCAGTGGCACTCGCGCGAGGACGTCGTCTGCGTCGAGCCGGCCGCGGCCGTCGATGCCGAGGGCCGCACCTGGGTCGCGTGGCTCTCGTTCCGGGGAGCCCGCGCGGCTCCGCGTCTGGTCGCGGGCCCGCTGAACGGACCGCACGTCGCGGCGGGCGAGGAGCTCCCCGGACTCGCGGCCCCCACCCTCGTCGCCCTCGGCCCGGGCCGCGCCTACCTCGTCTTCGAGGCTCAACCGGACGGCGCGCCGGCGCTATTCGGCCGCACGCTCGAGCTCGTGCCCGGCAACGTCTCGCTCGGACCGCTCGAGGAGATCGCGCCGGCATTCGCCTTGCTACCGGACGCGGTCGCCACGGGCGACGGCGCGCTCGAACTCGTCTACCAGACGCTCGATGCGAGCTACGACCTCGCGTGGCGCCGACGCACCGCTGACGGGACCTGGTCCGAGGTCGTGACGATCTCCGACGGTCCCGAGGACGACTGGTGCCCGCGCGTCGCGAGCGCGGGCGACGGCACGCTGCACGTCGTGCACGACGCGTGGACCGGGACGAGCTTCGACGTGCGCTACCTCGCGCTCGAGGACGGCGTCGTCCGGCACGCGCTCGACGTCGCGACGGGGCCGACCTATCAGGGCATGCCCGACGTCGCCGTCGACGCGAGCGGTCGGGCGTGGATCGCGTGGGAGGAAGCCGCGCAGTTCGGCGAGACCGGCGGGCTGCGCGCCGAGCGCGAGCTCAGGATCGCCGCCGTCGAGGACGGACGCGTTCGCCACGTCCCGCGAGCCGACCTCCCGGTCGGGCGCGCCGACTTGCCGCGCGTCGCTATCGGCGACGGCGGACTCCTCGTGACCGCCCGCGCACCCGGTGACCAGTGGCCGCCGAAGGGTGAGGACGAGTGGCACGGCTTCTACAGCTCGTGGTTCACGCGCGCTTTCGCGTTCGGCGACCGAACGGTCGAGGTCACGCTCCCGGACACCGACGGCGACAACGACACGACCGAGGTGCTGCTCCCCGGCTCGGACGGAGTGCGGGTGCTCTTCAGCGCCGACCTCCGCACGCGCCGCCGCCCCAAGCCCGGCGCGTTCCAGGAACCGACGGAGCACCTCTGGCGCGTGGGCTCGGTCCTGGTCCAGGCATCCGGGTTTCCTCCCCTGGCCGCAGCGGCCCCCACGACCGAGCGCCGCGGCCCGGCGCGTCCGGTGAGCTCGCGAGCCTCGACCGCGCCGTTCCTCGGCGACCTGCACCGGCACACCCACCTCTCGCGCTGCCAGGGCGCGAAGGACGGTACGCGGCTCGACGCCTACCGTTACGCGCGCGGTCCGGGCGATCTCGACTTCGTCGCCATCACCGACCACTACCAGCACCTGACGCCCTGGAGCTGGTGGCGTTCTCTGCGCGACGTCGAGCGCTTCCACGCGCCCGGGAGCCTCGTGACTTTCATCGGGATCGAGCGCGCACTGCGCACGCGCGCGCACGTGAACGAGGTCTACCTCGAGAGCGCGGAGGTCCCGCGCGACATCGGTGCGTTCCACCGCGAGCCCGACCAGCCCGGGACCCTGCCTCCCGAGCACGCGCTCGCCATCCCGCACATGATGGGCATGGAGTCCGCGCCGTTTCCGTGGGAGGAGTTCGACTCGGACTTCCACCGCCTGGTCGAGGTCTACCAGGGGCTGCGCGGGTCGTACGAAGGGCCGGGGCTCCCCTACGAGGCCTCCGACCGCTCGGTCGACGCGTCGGCCGTCGGCGTCGGGCTCGCGAGCGGCGAGCACTTCGGGCTGATCGCGTCCTCGGACCACCGCGCGAGCTCGACGGCGTTCGCGGGCGTGAGGGCCGAGGAGCTCACGCGCGCGTCGATCTTCGCAGCCCTGCGCGCACGGGCGACCTTCGGAAGCACCGCACCCTGCGAGGCCCGGGCCGAGCTCGGCCCGCTCGCCATGGGCGAACGCGGGCGCGTGCAGGCGGCCGAACCGCTCATGGTCCACGCACGCCCGGCACCGGACGCGAGCATCGCCACGGTCGAGGTCGTCAAGAACGGCGAGCCCTTCGCGCGTAGGGGCGGGACCACCGGAAGGGAGCTCGTCGTCGTCTCGCTGCGGGGCTATCGACCCGGTCCGACCCGGATCACCGTGAAGGGAGGCGAGCTCCTAGGTCACCGATTCAGGCAACGGGGAGAGTCGGGAGCTTCGGTCGAGTCCGCGGGCGACTCCGCGGTCCGCGTGGACAAGGGCGTGCCCTTCGTCGACCTGGTGCTCGAGCTCCGCCGCGAGGACGAGCTCCAGCTCTCCCTCGCGAGAGAAGGTGTGCTGGTACGAATCGACCTCGACGACGTCGCGCCAGGACGATCCGTGCGCGAGCTCGAGGGCTTCCCGTTCGCGACGGTCTGGCGGATCGGCGACCCGATCGGCTCGAGACCCGGTGCCGAGGTCTCGCTCTCCTTCCTCGACCCCGATCGCGCGGTGGGCGACGTCTACTACGCCCGGATCGCGTTCACCGACGGGAACCTCGCCTGGACCAGCCCGATCCGCGTGGACGCGCTGGTGGAGTAGGTGCGCGAGTAGCATGCAGCTCGTGGGTCGCACCTCCCTCCTCCTCGCCACGGTGAGCCTGCTCGTCGTCGCCCTCGTCACGAAAGAAGACGCCGCGGTCCTCTGGCTCTCCGAGGGCCGCCGCGCCGCTTTCGAGCCGACGGCGTGCTTCGACGACGACGGCATGCTCTGGGCGCTGTGGATCTCGGTCGGCCGCGGGGCGCGACCGCAGGGGCGCATCGAGGGGGCCTGCGTGAAGGACCGGACAATCGTCGCGCGCTTCGCGCTCGAGGCCGAGTACGTCGCCGGCGTCGACCTCGCCCCCTTCGGCGAGGGCATCTACTGCGTGTTCGAGTACGGGCCGGAGGACGAGCGGGCGCTCGCCGGCAGGACGCTCGTGCTCCGGGAGGGCAAGGTCGCGGTGGGCGAGCTCGAGCGCGTGCCGACCGGTAGCGCGAAGCCGCTCGTCCCGCGGCTCGCCGCGGTCGACGACGGGGAGCGGACGGAGCTCGCGCTCGTTCACCAGGGGCTCGCCGGCGAGCAGTACGACGTCTTCCTGGCTCGGCGCACGGCCGAGGGCTGGGGCGCGTCGCGCGTGCTCGAGACGACCCCCCACGACGAGTGGAACCCGCGCGTCGCGATGGGCGCGGGCGGCGCCCTGCACGTCGTCTACGACCGGTTCGACGGCGAGAGCTTCGACGTCCTCTACCGGCGGATCGACGCCGACGGTCCGGGCGCGGAGCGAACGATCGCGGGAGGCCCCGACTATCAGGGATACCCCGAGCTCTCGGTCGCGGAGGACGACGGGAGCGTCTGGATCACGTGGGAGACGGCGGCCAGCTTCGGTGAGAGCGGAGGTCTACGCGGGTCGCGCGATCTCCGCATCGCACGCCTGCTCGCGGGCGAGCTCGTACACGCGCCGGCACCGCCTCGGCGCGTGCGGCGGCGCGAGCTTCCGCGCCCCCACGTCAATTCCGACGGGCTCTTCGTCACCTACCGCGCACCGGCGCGCCCGGACGTCGCGAAAGGACACCTGTTCACGACCTGGCTCACGGCGCGGCTCGACTTCCCCGAGAACGCGAAGCGCCCGAGCGACACGCTGCTCGACGGGACGGACGGAGCGACGGACGCCGAGCACGTGATCGTGTCTGACCCGGACGGTCGCGCGTGGATGGTCTTCGCGACCGACGACCGTCGCGCCCGGTTCCCGGAGGTGAGCGACTGGGCGGACGCGATCGAGGGACGCTGGCGAGTCGGCCTGCGCGCGCTCGCCCCACCGAGCGGATTCCCCGAGCTGGGGGACGCCCCACCGGAGCTGCGCGCGCTCGACGTGCCGCCGTTCGCCGCCGCGACGAGGGAGCCCGACGAATCCGGCGGCCCGCGCGCGTTCTTCGGCGACCTGCACAGGCACACGCACCTCTCGCGCTGCTCGGGCGCCCGCGACGGGACGCTGGCCGACGCCTACCGCTACGCACGCGGTCCGGGCGGGCTCGACTTCGTGGCCGTGACGGATCACTTCCAGCACGTGCGGTCGTGGTCCTGGTGGAGGTCGGTGCGCGAGGTGATGCGCTACCACGCGCCGGAGAGCCTGGTCACCTTCGCGGCGGTCGAGCGCGTCCGCGCGCTGCGCGGTCACTACAACGACGTGTATCGCCACCCCGACGAGGTGCCCTACGACCCGGACGGGTGGCGCCGCCCGCCTGCCGTGCACGCGCCGGTCGAGGCCGAAGACGTCGTCTCGATCCCGCACATGATGAGCATCGGTCACGGGACGGCATTCGACTGGTCCGAGCACGCCGACGACCGCACGCGGTTGTTCGAGGTGTTCCAGGGAACGCGCGGGTCCTACGAGGGCTCGGGCCTTCCCTACGAGACGGTCGACCGCGTCGAGGAGGAGACGTCGCTCGCACGCGGCCTCCAGCGCGGCGCCCACTTCGGGCTGATCGCCTCCTCGGATCACCTCTCGACGCGCACCGCCTACGCGGGGGTCTGGGCCGACGAGCTCACGCGCAGCGCCGTCTTCGACGCGCTCCGCGCTCGGGCGACGTTCGGGGCGACGGACGCACGCGCCGTCTCCGCTCGCCTCGCGGGTCTGACGATGGGTGAGCGCGGTGTCGCCGACGCGGACGCGCGGTCGCTCGTCGTGCGCCTCGGAGAGAGCGCTGCGCGCGGCGTGGCGTACGTCGAGCTCGTGGAGGACGGCGCGCTGGCCGAGCGGCGCGGTGGAAGCGGCCCGGTCGAGACCTGGATCGTGTCCCACCGGCGCGGGCTCCCGACGACCGACCGACCTCTGCGGGTCTCCGCCGAGGGAGGGCGCATCGTCGGCCTCGGCCAGCGCCGGCCCGGCGACCTCGACCTGAAGCTCGTGGCCGACGGCGAGCGGAGCTTCACGATCGCCCGCAGCGGCGACCTGGTGCAGGACGTCTGGGCCTCGATCGAATGGGAAGCGGAGGACGGAGCGGTCGTCCTCGAACGCGGCGACGAGGTGAGGCGCATCCCGCGCGCGGAGCTCCCGGCCGGGCGCTCGCAGACGGTCGAGCTGGGCAGGCTCGTGGCGCTCGTGTGGCGGCAGGGCGCGCCATTGGACCCGGAGCCTGATGGACCTGGAGGGCCCGGCGGCGTGCGCGAGATCGCGTTCGACGTGACTCCCAGCCCCGGCAAGAGCTACTACGCGCGCATCGCCTGGACCGACGGGAACCTCGCATGGACCAGCCCGATCCGTTGCGTCGCGAAGGAGGAGCGCCAGTGACGCGCTCGCTCACGATCCTCGCCGTGCTCGCGCTGGCCGGCACGTCCTGCGGGCAAGGAGAAGAGTCGCCGGTCGAGCGCACGCGTCCGAAGAACCTCGTCGTCATCGTGCTCGACGCGCTGCCTGCGGCGGGTGTCGGCGCCTACGGCTACGCGCGCAACACGACGCCGCACCTCGACAAGCTCGCGGCGCGGGGAGTGCGCTTCGACGCCGCGTACTCCGGCGCCTCCTACACGCTCGCGTCCGTCTCCTCCATGTTCACGGGGCTCTCGCCGGCCGCGCACGGTGTCGCGAACCTCGACTCCAACGTCCTGCCCCGCAACCTCGAGACGTTCGCCGAGGCGCTCTCGGACGCGGGTTTCGCCACGGCCGGCTTCAGCTCGAACCCTCACATCACGCGCGAGGGCGGCTTCGCGCAGGGCTTCGACGTGTTCATGCACTTCGGGCGCGAGCGCTTCGAGCAACACCTGATCCCGCGCCGCCTGGCGCGCGAGCCGATCGAGTTCTTCCGGGAGAACGCCGATCGGAGGAAGCTCGTCTGGATCCACGTGCTGCCTCCGCACCAGCCCTACGACCCGCCGTCTCCGCATGCGGAGCTCTTCGGCGCCGAGGCCACCGATCGCGAGCTCGGAATGACGGATCGGCTGGTCGAGATCGACGGGAAGGTAGCCGCCGGGAGCGCCGAGGCGCTCGCGATCCGCGCCCGCTACGACGCCGGCGTGCACTACGCCGACTACTTCGTCGGCAACCTGCTCCGTCTGCTCGCTCAGGAGGGCGCCGAGGAGGACACGGCCTACTGCGTCGTCTCCGACCACGGCGAGGCGTTCGGCGAGCACGGGCGGCTCCTGCACGGGACCACGGTCTTCGAGGAGATGGTCCACGTCCCGCTCGTCCTCTGGTGGCCCGGTGTGGAGCCGGGCGTGGCGACGCAGCTCGTGTCGACGGTCGACCTCGCACCGACCCTGGCGGAGCTGCTCGACGTCCCGTTCTCGGAGGGTCGTTCGTTCCTGTCGGCCGTGTCGGGGGAGCACGCGGTCGAACCGGTGCTCGCGCGCACGGTCGGAAAGCAGCCGATGTGGGCCCTCAGGACGGAGCGCTGGACGCTGCTCGAGCAGAAGAGCCTCGGACGCAGGCTCCTGTACGACCGAGCCCTCGATCGCGGAGAGACCGTGGACCTCCTGCTCGGCGACGACGCGGAAGCGCTCGAGGTGGCCGACGAGCTCGCCCGCGTTCTGGCGAAGCGGTTGGCGAAGGACCGCCAGCGCGCGCACGGACCGGTGCGCTCCGACGACACGCACAAGGACGAGATCGAGGCGCTCGGCTACCTGGACCTCGAGACCGGCGACCTCGACGAGGATCAGTAGCGCGCTATCGCCGGATCCACTTCGATCGCCCAGCCGTCGATGCCGCCCGTCAGGTTGT
Organism: Planctomycetota bacterium; assembly: GCA_029259655.1. Taxonomy (GTDB): domain Bacteria; phylum Planctomycetota; class UBA1135; order UBA1135; genus OFTM220. The sequence goes on along the minus strand of JAJDET010000095.1, from coordinate 14,597 downwards.
AGACCCGCTCGAAGTCCTGGGCTTCGAGGAACCCCGCGACGCTCGCGCTGCGCACACCGTGGTGGCAGATGCAGACCACCGGCTTGGCCGGATCGAGCTCCCCGATGCGAGCGGGGATGTCCCCCATCGGGATGTGGAGCGCGCCGTCGAGCTTGGCTATCGAGAGCTCTTCCATCTCGCGCACGTCGAGCAAGGAGAGCTCCTCTCCGCCCGCCAGGCGCTCCGAGAGCTCGGAAGGTGTGATCGGTTCCAAGGGGCTCCTCCTCAGGGGCTGACGAAACGAAGCGGCTCGAGGTCCATCTCGTCCGGAATCGGAACACCGAGGAGCTCGAGCGCGGTCGGAGCGATGTGCATCAGGTCGGGACCGCCCTCGGGCAGGTCGACCTCGCGGTTACAGAAGAAGATGCCGCGCACGTGGTCCCGTGCGACCGAGGGATGCCCGCCGGACCAGGGCGAGGTGTTGTCGGTGTAGATGTCACCGGGCGCCCAGCTCCCGTCCGCCTTCTCCTCGAGCAGCATCCCGCCGCCGGTCGTCTTCCAGGAAACGCGGTAGGTCGGCGCGAAGCCGAGCACGAGGTCGGCCGAGTCCTCGAGGTAGGGCCCGGAGTGGTGATCCGCGACCCGGTAGGACTCGATGACCGTCTTCACGCCGGTCTTTGGATCGACCGCCTGGAGCAGGTCCGCCTGGATCCGATCCAGGAGCGCCTCCTTCTCCCCGGCCGGGACGATGCCCCTGCCCTCGCGTCCCTTCTGGTTGACGTAGATGAAGCCGAGCCCCATCGCGTAGGCCTGGGTCTCGCTCCAGTCGACGAAGGCGAAGCCGCTCGCGTCGCCCTTCGCCAGGCCCTTCTTGACGGCGAGGTACCCGTTCTCGTGGAGCCAGTTGTTCAGGTTCACCTGTCGCCGGAAGCTCTGGAAGCCGTGGTCCGAGCAGACGAGCAGCGTGTCGTCCGGGCCCACGTACTTGTCGAGGACGTCGCCGACGATCTGGTCGGCCTGCCGGTAGATCTCGGGGATCACCTCGGAGAGCGGCATCTCCTTGCCGAAGAAGGTGACCTTGCGGTTGGCCTCGATCGGGTCGTACTGCGGGTGCTGCCGGTCGTAGTACTTGTACATCATGTGCTGGACCCGGTCGGGCGTGCTGAACACGCTCATGAACAGGTTCCAGTCCGACCGCTCGAGCTGCGAGTAGGCCACGCGCTTGCGCCAGTTCATCGTGAACTCGATGTCCTCGAGCAGCGTCTCCGGGCTCACCTCGTTGTCCTTGAAGGGCATCGTCACGCAGGCCCAGCCATAGGTCTCGAACGTGCCGGCCGCGCGAACGAGCTCCGGCGCGAAGTCGTGCGGCTCGGTGATCGACTGCCAGAAGGGCGGGTCCTCGGGGTCGAGATCGATCGTGTTCAGGAAGAGCTCGAAGGGTCCCTCGAGCGACACGAGCTTGCAGCGCGTAACGGCCTTCACCTTGAGCACCGCGTTGAGCGGGAACGTCAGGTGGTAGAAGTCGGACCACCCGCCGACCTCCAGGACCTGCTCGTGGCCGTCCATGATGACGGCCGCGCTGTCGGGTCCGCGCTTCTCGATCACGAGGTCGACGGCCACGCGCTCCCTCTTCGCGGTCCTCAGCTCGTCCTCGAGCGCGTCCTCCTTCTCGCGCAGCTCGACCGACTTCTTGTAGCCGATGCTCGGGTCGTTCATCTGCTCGTCGAGCGCCTCGAGCTGGGCCTCGAGCCGTTGGACCTCGAAGAAGTTGACCGGACCGTAGACGTGCGTCTGGATCTTCCCGTCGCGAAAGTCGACGCGGAACTTGGTCCCCGCCGTCAGGCCGCTGCCCTTCGAGCTCTTCTTCGTTCCCTCGGGCGGGCGGTCGAAGAGGAGCTCGTCGTCGGTGTAGATGAACCAGTCGCCGAGGGCGCCCCGCGCATCGGGGACACCGAGTCCGGCCAGCATCTGCACGCCGTGCGGCGTCTCCATGTCGAAGGCCTGGGCGGCCTCGAGCACGACGGCGCGCACGCCGTGATCGCCGGCGTAGTCCCAGAAGTTGCGGGACTCGTGCGGGTTTCCGACGCGCGGATAGGTCCGGGGCAGGAGCTTGCCCGCTTCCCAGCCGACGAACGCGCCGACCAGGGCGAGCACGATGGAGAGCACGGCGGAGACCGTGAAGCGCAAGCGCAGGAGGACGCAGAACACGAGCAGGAAGGCGACGAGCACGGCTCCACCGGCGACGCCGGCCAGCTTGGGTGAGCTCCAGGCCGGGAGCGGAAGGTTGTCGAACTCCTCGATCCCGCGCTCGTCCCGCGTGTCGATGAAGCCGAAGCCGGGACTGGGCTCCTTCTTCGAGTTCCACCCGCGCTTCACGAACCCGCTGATGTTCGTCTTGCCCGGGTTCTGACCCGAGTTGAGGCTGGCCCAGGAGGTCGGCGACTCGTTCGGGATGGAGGTCCCGAGTCGCGCGAACGTCCCCTGGTCGCGCAGGCGCTTGAAGTTCGGGAGCTCGTCCGCATCCATCATCTCCTCGACCGTGCGACCGTCCCCGCCGTCGAAGCCGAGGATCAGGAGGCGCGCGTCGTCGGCAACGGGCGTCGGTGTTGGCGCCCACCCCGTCAGCGCGGTGACCGCCGCGAGGAGACCGAGTAGGGAGAACAGGGGCAGGAGGCCGCGCAGAACGCGGCGGGGACGAGTGTGCGTCACGTGATGGACCATCTAAGGAGCTACCGCCGGATCGGGCTGCGAAGTAGGATCGCCGCCTCGAATCCGCGCCGTACGAGAGCGGCCGAGGCAGGGCTTGCAAAAGGTTGTGAATTCAGGGTTTGGAAGGCCCCGAGCAGGACGCATGAGCGCGCAGCCTAGGAGCGGGTGGCGCGTCCTGTCAATCGCCGACGGGAGCGCCCGCGTGGCCTGGGTCGCCCTCCTCGCCGCCCTCTTCGCCGTCGGAGCGTGGATCGCCTGGCCGGAGGAGACCGGCCCGGAGGCGGAGGCCGCGGCGCGCGGAGTGTCGTCGGTCGACGAAGGCCAACCCGTGGGCCCCCGCGACGACGAGCAACCGGTGCGGACCGCCCAGGCGCAGCACGGGCGGATCCACGGAGCCGTCAACGTGCCGCCCGGAGTCCCCTTCCCGGAGCGCTGGGAGCTCCACGTGCGGCCGGCCCGCTATTACGACGCGGGCGGGGCGACCGAGCGCACGCTCGTCTTCGAGGCGGGCGAGTCCGAGTTCGAGGTCGAGGAGCTCCCGCTCGGCCACTACGAGGTCTTGCCGGTTGCCGAGGGACTGAACGCGCACGCCCAGCCCGTGGTGCTCACCGCCGAGAGCTCCTGGGTCTACGTGTCCACGCTGATGACTCCGGCCGGCACGCTCTCCGGTCAGCTCCTCCACGAGAGCGGCACCGGCGTCGATGGCCTGACGATCCGCCTGATCGACCGGAGGAGCGAGTTCGAGCGCGTGGTCGAGACCGACCTGGCGGGTGTCTTCCGGTTCGAGCGCCTTCCGGACGGCGAGTATCGGCTCGAGTACGGCGAGGTCGTGAACCCGCTGCGCGAACCGCGCACGATCTCCTTCCGCGCCCCTTCGATGCACTTGCCGGCCGAGCACGTCGAGAGCTCCGGCCAGGTGACGATCCAGGTGCTCGACAGCGGCGGAAACCCGGTCGAGGGCGTGGTGCTGACCGGGTCGGGTTCGGGCGGAGGCACGATCGATCGGGTGACGAACGCAGACGGGACCAGCCGCATCGCGGGACTTCCCGCCGGCGACTACAGGATCTGGTGCACGCACCCGGAGCGCGGCGAGCGCGAGCTCGAGGTGTTCACGCTCCACTCGGGCGACCACGCCACGGTTCAGTTCGTGCTGGAGCCCTAGTGCCCCCGGTCGGAGCCTGGCACACGGGCAAGAGCAAGCGCGAGGTACTCCGGCTGGCGTGGCCGGCGGTCGGCTCGTACATCCTGCACAACGCCTACCGGATCAACGACCAGTTCTGGATCCAGGGGCTGGGCGGAGACGCACAGGCGGCCATCGGGACGTCGTTCTTCGTCATCATCCTGAACTTCTCGGTCGTCTTCCTGGCGGCCGGAGGGACGCTCGCGCTGATCGCGCGCGCAGTCGGGGCGCGCGACCCGGAGCGCGTCGACTCCGTCACGCGTCACGCCATCCTGTTCGGCGTCGCGATCGCCTTCGTCATCGGAGTGACGGGGTCGATCTTCGTCGAGGAGATCACGGCGCTCCTGGGGCTGGACGCGCCCGCGAGCGGGTTCGCGGAGGAATACCTGGGAACGCTCTACGCGCTGTTCCTCCCGATCGCGCTCGTGCCCGTGCTCGACAACGTCTTCATCGGACGCGGGCGCACGAAGATCCCGCTCTGCCTGGACGCGACGGCGATCGCGGTCAACTACTTCCTGAACCCCGTGCTGATCTACGGCGGCGGCGCGGTCGCCACGCTCGCGGTCGACGGAGCGGCTCCGCTCGGCAGCGGGGTCGCGGACTCGATCGCCGGTGCGCTCGGCATCGAGCCGCTCGGAATGCGCGGTGCGGCGATCGCCACGTGCTCATCGCGCGCCCTGACGACTCTGCTCGGGATCGCGATCCTGCGCTTCGGCTTCGACATGTCGCTCACCGGGAGTCTCCGGCCAAAGCTCTCGCGCATCGCGGACATCGCCCGGCTGTCTGCACCGGTGTCCATGTCCATCGCGATCTTTGCCTGCGTCTACCTGACGATCTTCGCGCTCGTGATGCGCGAGCTCCCGACCGAGGTGAAGGGCGGCCTCGGCATCGGGTTCCAGGTCTTCGAGGGGGTCGCTTTCCCCTGCTACCTCGGCATCGGCATTGCCGGAGCCTCGCTGGTCGGGCGCAAGCTCGGCGCGAAGGACCACGCGGGAGCGCTGGACGTCGTGTGGAGCGCACGCTTCATCGGGCGCTCTGTCGGGATCGCGATGACGCTCCTCTTCCTGATCCCCAGCCGCTGGATCGTGCCCTGGTTCACGCAGGACCCGGGAGTCGAGATCGAGGCCATGCGCTACGTCATGGTGCTCGCCTGCTCGCAGTACTGGGTCAGCGTCGAGACGGTCAACGAGAAGATCCTCCTGGGCTCGGGACACACGCGCCCGATCCTGTGGATCGCCGGCATCGGGAACGTCATGCGCATCCCGCTCGCCTGGATCCTCGCGAGCGCTCTCGGCCTGGGCGCGCTCGGCGTGTGGTGGGCGATCAACGCGACGACCTACTTCAAGGCCGCGATGTTCTACCGAGAGGTGCAGGGACGCGGCTGGCTGACGCGCCTCGAGGAAGAGCTCGAGGAAAAACGGGGCTAGCGGAATCCGGGTCCGCCCGCTTCCCCCGGGGGCTCGAGCGGGCTCGCGGGCAACGGAGCGCTCGACTCGTGGTCGTGGAACTCCACCGGCGCGACGTCGTTCGGTGCTTCCGGATGGAAGAGCGCCGCGAGGGTCTGGAGCTGCGTCCGCCCCACGCCGAGCTCGAACTGCCCGCCGCCGTACATCTCGATCCCGTGCGCGCGGCAGTGGTCGTAGAGCCCGAAGAGCCGCTCGAGCGTCCCCGCGCGCGAGGGCTTCACGTTGATCCGCCTGGGCTGGTGAGCGAGCGAGCGCACGTCGGCCGCGTCGTGGATCACGGCGTCCCAGGTCACGCGGTCCCAGTGCCCCTCGAGCAGCGGTTCGGTGCGCGGGCCCACGGCGGGATCCTCGAGCCAGCACTCCGGGAGTCCCTCGATCACGCGGGCGTAGAGCGCCGGATCGACCTCCTGGTCGACCGGCGTGCCGCGGTAGGCGCCCTTGAAGTCGACGATCTCGATGCGACCGAAGTCCGCCAGCCGGCGGACGAACGCAGCGTCCCACGCGTTCGACGTGTCGACCTTGAAGGTGATCCCGGGGGCGCGGGCGAGGAGGCGCTCGAGGGACCGGAGCGACGGTGGAGTGCCGAGCCCCGACGACGCCACGAAGCGCACGGGGCGCGGCGCGATCCCGAGCCGCTCGCCGAGAGACGTCCTCGCCTGGCGGAGCGCGAGGTCGAGCGCCGCGCTCTCGAAAGCCCACCGCCGGTACGGCCGGTACTGCTCGAGCTCCGGTTCGCGCGTCCACAGCGGGAGAAGGTCGAGGTGCGCCGAGAGCGCTTCCAGGGTGAACCCACCGGCCAGCGGGAGCACGGGCCCCGCGGAGCGAAAGGCTTCCTGGTCCGAGGCCGAATAGGTGACGTCCTCGCCGCGGCCCTCCAGCCCCCCACCGGTCAGGCGGACCGTCGTCGTGAGGCGCCGAAAGCCGCCGTCGAGCTCCAGCTCCTCGAAGGTGTAGCCGTCGATCTCGACCGGGAGCTCCGCGAGCCGGGACCACGTGAGCGCCGTGCCCATGGGCGGGAAGGCTATCAGGGGTTCCCGGTCGGGGCTCGGACCGAACACTCCGCGCCCGTACACTCCCCCCCGCCGATGGCCCGCGAACCCATCCTCGACTTCGACGCGATCGACCTCACGAAGACCGTGGTCGAGAAGGCCGGCATCCTCGAGGTGCTGAAACAGCGCGGGACCTTCGAGATGGTGGACGGCATCCTCCACCTCGACACCGAGGGCAACCTGATCGTCGGCTACAAGGAGATCCGGGCCGACGACTGGTGGGCGAGCGACCACATCCCGGAACGGCCGCTCTTCCCCGGTGCGCTCATGATCGAGGGGGCGGCGCAGCTCTGCACCTTCGACTTCCTGCAGCGCCGGCCGGAGATGGTCGGGCAGTTCGTGGGGTTCGGCGGGCTCAACGAGACGCGCTTCCGCGCCGCTGTCGAGCCCGAGTGCCGCCTGATCATGGCCGGCCGGGTCGATCGCATCCGCAGCCGGATGTTCCACTACTACGCCCAGGGCTTCGTCGACCGCACGCTCGCGTTCGAGACCCAGATCATGGGCGTGATCATCTGAACGGCGCTGCGCCGGGTCAGAGTCCGGTCCCGAACGGCGGCGGGCCCTGGTTGTGCACGACCTCGGTCGCACCTTCCTCGTCGAGGATGGCGAGGACGTCGAGCTCGACGCACTGGCAGGGCCTGTCGAGGAGCAGGGCCAGGGACGGGTCGGTCTTGCCCGACTCGCCCGAGAGCACTTCCTTGACGTAGGTCCCGTGCTCGGTCCGCATGAGCACGCGCCACAGCCCGTCGAGAGCCTCCTCGATCTCGAGGAGCTCGATCCACCGCTCGCGCTCCTTGTCGGCGCGCCGGTGAGCCACGCGCTCGGGGGTGCGCTGGGCGACGGTGATGCGCTGGCCGAGGAGCTCCTGGACGCGCTGCATGTCGGGCGGTGACTCGAAGCGCACGCGAGCCTCGTACTCCTTGGCGTGCCGGGTCTCCTTCACGACGCGCACCCGGGCCTTCTCGGAGAAGTGGAAGCCGACGATCTCGAGCCGCCCCTCGTTGCGGCGGTTGATCTCCGCCTCGAGCGCCGCGAGATCGACGTCGAACACCTTCGGACCGAGCAGCTCCAGCACGAAGGGTCGTCCGGTCCCGAGCATGCGGACGTCGACGTCTTCCCGGCCGGCGCCGTGGAACTTGTGCTTGCGCGTCCCGAAGGCCTTCCCGGTCACCCAGCCGACGAGCTCCTGCACGGAGTCGCGGGTGAGCTTTCCGAAACCCTCACAGCGCGGGCACTTCTTCCTGCGCCGGGGATGTCCCTTGCACTCGGGACAGAAGAAGACGGTCTGAGGCAGGTCGCGGCAGAGCTTCTTGTAGCGACCTTCCAGAAACAGCTTCGCCTTGGGCGGCGTGGTCATCGCAGGGGATCCCTCGGGGCACGGCCCCGGAACGAATGGAACGTTCGGCCTCCGTCGCTCGGTCGCGCGCAGCCGGGCTGCGAATCGAGACGGGCGGGGAGCATAACCCTCGCGCCCACCGGAGTCGAACGACCTACGGACTGGCTTCCGCGCGGGACCTTTGGCATAGGTCTCGCTGGCGAGACGGCCCCTCCCTCGGCGGCCCTGTCCGCTCGGACATGCACCCGATCCTCTTCGAGATCCCCGGAACCGGATGGCCCCTCCGGAGCTTCGGCGTGATGCTCGCGGCAGGCTTCCTCCTGGGAGCCCACATCTGGTCGCGGCTCGCCGGACGCTACGGCGACGATCCGGAAGAGGACCCCCAGCGCGTCTCCCAGCTCGTCATCTGGCTCCTGATCGGCGTCGTCGGCGGGGCCAGGCTGATGTACGTCCTGGTCGAGGTCTCCAAGCACCTCCTGACCGACGATCCCTCGCCCGGCTCCGCGGGCGCGACCTACCTGAACGACCCGCTGACGATCTTCGCGATCTGGAAGGGCGGTCTCGTCATGTACGGCGGGTTCTTCGGCGCCGTGCTGCTCGGCACGTGGAAGGCCCGTCAGTTCGGGCTGCGGCCGCTGCGCGCGCTCGACACGGGGCTCGTCGCCGGCTTCTTCGGCCAGGCCGTCGGTCGGATCGGTTGCCTGCTCGTCGGCGACGACTACGGCAGCGCCGTTCCGGAGCGCTTCGAGGGCCTGCCGTTCCCGATCACGATCACGGTGCCGAAGGCCGATTGGCTCGTCGCGAATCCCGAGAGCCTGTTCGACGCAGCGCTCGCGGGCCGGGTGGTGTGGGCGACCCAGGTGTGGATGAGCGTCAACGCCGCGCTCCTCGCCCTCATCGGCATCTACCTCCTCCGCCGGCGGGGGTGGGCGGGCAGGACGAGCACGATCATCATCCTCCTGTACGCCATCACGCGCTTCGCGATCGAGGCGTTCCGGGGCGACAGCGTTCGCGGCCTGTGGGCGGGCGGACTCTCGACGTCCCAGCTGGTCTCGATCCCCACCGCGGCGATCGCAGCCTGGATCCTCTACCGGAACCGAGGCCGGAAGGAAGAGCCGACGGCGTGAAGACGAGCAAGGGCGAGATCCCGCGGCCGGCATCCCTGGTCGGTGAGAAGCGGATCATCGCCGGGGTCGACGAGGCTGGGCTCGGCCCTCTGCTCGGACCGCTGTGCATTGGTTGGTCGGTCTTCCGCACGCCGGTCGACTCGACCGACGATCTCTGGAAGCTCCTGCAGGACGTCGTGTCCGACGATCCCAAGCGAGACAAGAGCCGTCTCGTCGTCGCCGACAGCAAACGCGTGTTCAGCCGGAACGCGCGCGGGCTGAAGCGCCTGGAGAACACGGCCCTCGCCTTCCTCGCGCAGCGAGACGAGGGCCGTCGGCCGCCGCTCGACGCACGCCAGCTCGTGTTGGGGAATCCCCACGCGCCGGACACGCGCGAGCTCGACCGCCACCCGTGGTACACGAGGCTCGAGAGCCTCCCCGTGGCCGGCGAGGGCGGAGGGGTCGAGCTCAAGGCGGAGCGGCTCCACCGCGCGCTCGCCCGGGCCGAGGTCGAGGTCGCGGACCTCGGAGTCCGCCTCGCGCCCGCGGGCGAGCTCAACGCTTCCTTCCGCCGGACCGAGAACAAGGCCACGTCGGTCTGGGACATCCTGCTCGACGTCCTGCGCGGCCTGTGGGACCGCCACGGCGCGACGGGCCTACGGGTGGTCGTCGATCGTCAGGGCGGTCGCTGGCACTACGGCCCGCTCCTGGGCCGGGGCTTTCCCGACGCGGCGGTCCGGCTCGTGACGGAGGCGCCGGGCTACAGCGAGTTCCACCTGACCGGGAGCGAGCGATCGATGCGGATCGCGTTCGCGGAGCGGGGAGAGGACCAGAGCTTCGCCGTCTCGCTCGCGAGCTGTCTCGCCAAGTACGCACGCGAGCTCTCCATGCGCGCCTTCAACGCCTACTTCCACGAGCTCGCCCCGGGGCTCGTCCCCACCGCGGGATACCGCAAGGACGGCCACCGCTGGGTCCGCGACGCGCAGAGCGCCCTGCGTCGGGCCGGAATCGACGGCGAGCTCCTCGTGCGACGCCGATAGGCCGGGCGGCGATGGCGCGGAGCGTACGGCTCCATTAAGGTACTCGCCCCTTCCCTCCGCGCCCCCCCCTCCTCCTCCACGTGAAGACCGCCATCCTCGGCGCCGGTGTCTCCGGCCTCGCTCTCGCCCGTTACCTCGTCGAGGGCGGGCTCGCGATGGACGACGTGACCTTGTTCGAGGCCGCGCCCTTCGCCGGCGGCCTGTGCGAGTCGAAGACGGTCGACGGCTTCACCTACGACACGTCCGGCGGGCACATCCTGTTCAGCAAGGACGCCGAGGCGATGCAGTGGATGAAGGACCGCGCGGGTGGAGACGCGGCCTTCGTGAAGCGCGATCGGAACACGAAGATCCGGTTCGACGAACGCTGGGTGCACTACCCCTTCGAGAACGGTCTCGGAGATCTCCCCGAGGAGGTGAACTTCGACTGCCTCAAGGGCTACGTCGAGGCCTGGCACGAGCGGAAGATGAACGGCACGGAGGCCCCGGGCGACTTCGCGCGCTGGATCCGGTGGCGCTTCGGCGACGGGATCGCCGACCACTTCATGGATCCGTACAACGAGAAGATCTGGAAGCGTCCGCTCGAGGAGATCACGAGCGGCTGGGTTGCCGGGCGCGTCCCTGACGCTCCGATCGAGGACGTGCTGCGGGCGTCGATCGGGATCCGCACCCAGGGCTACACGCACCAGGCGATCTTCTACTACCCGAAGAAGGGCGGCTTCCAGGCGATCACGGACGGGCTCGCCGTCGACCTCGCCGATCGCATCCGGCTCTCGACCCCGGTCGAGAGCGTCGTGAAGAACGGCGACGGATGGCGGGTAAACGGTGAGGAGTTCGACTCCGTGATCAACACGATCGCGATGAACCTCCTCCCGGACATCGTCGAGGGAATCCCCGACGGCGTCGCCGAGGCCATGCGCGGGCTCGCATACAACTCGATCACTACCATCCTCCTCGCGCTCGACCGCGAGGAGCACCCGAACCTGTCGTGGGTCTACTTCCCCCAGCGCAAGCAGGGTCCGGCGAACCGCATCACGTACATGTCGAACTACTCGCCCGGGAACGCTCCGACGGGCAAGACGTCGTTCCTGTGCGAGGTAACCAACCGCCCGGACGAGAAGTGCGAGGCGGGGATCGTCGACGAGGTCGTTGCCGGGATGGAGGTCGCGGGACTCGTGCGCAAGGACGAGATCCTCTTCTCGGACACGAGCTGGCACCGGTTCGCCTACATCGTGTACGACCACGAGCTCGAGTCGCGCCGCGAGACGTCCATCGCGTGGTGCGAGGATGCCGGGATCCTGCCGCTCGGTAGGTTCGGGCACTACGACTACTTCAACTCCGATCAGTGCGTCATCGCGGCGCGCGAGGCGGCCATGACGCTGCTCGCGCGTGCGGTGCGGGGCTGAGCACGCGCCGTGTCGGAGGCCCCGAGCGCGATTCGCCGCGTGCGCTCTGACCGATCGGTCGTCGTACCGACCTGGAACGGCGGCGCGCGCTTCCGCGAGCTGCTCGAGGCACTCGCGCGCCAGGAGCTCCCCGGCGGCTTCGAGCTCGTGGTCGTCGACTCGGAGTCAGGCGACGGGACCTGGGAGGCGGCCGTGCGCGCCGGCGCCTACGTCCACTCGATCCCGCAGGCCGAGTTCAACCACGGGCGCACACGCAACCTCGCGATCGCGCACACGACCGGCGAGCGCGTCGCGCTCCTGACGCAGGACGCGGTCCCGCGCACGCCCCACTATCTCGCGCACCTCTTCGCGGCGCTCGACGACCCGACGGTCGACGGCGCCTACGCGCGCCAGTTCCCGCGCCCCGACTGTGATCCCTTGATCGCGGAGCGCCTGCGGCGCTGGAGCGCGTCGCGGGACGAGCCCGTCGTCCAGGAGCTCGCCGCAGGAGACGCCGCAGGGTCACGGGAACGCTTCGACGCGCTCGAACCGATGGAGCGCTACCTCGCCTGCGCGTTCGACAACGTGGCCTCCTGTGTGCGCCGTTCGAGCTGGGACCGCCACCCGTTCCCGGACCGGAGCTTCGGCGAGGACGTGGCGTGGGCCCGCGAGGTGCTGCTCGCCGGCGGACGCATCGCGTTCGAGCCCTCCGCCGAGGTCGAGCACTCGCACCGACTCGACGTCGGAGCGGAGTTCCGGCGCATCTACTGCGACCACCGGAACCTGGTCGAGCTCTTCGAGCTCCGAAACGTCACGAGCTGGGGAGACGTGTGGCGCGGCTGGGCGCACCAGCGGCGGTTCTACGGGGAGCTCCTCGCGGGACAGGACCTCTCGCGAACGAGCCGCCTGCACTGGCGCGCCGTCTCCGTCGCCCACGGCCTCTTCGAGACCGCGGCGCAGTTCCTCGGCGCGCGCTCGCACTGGAAGGTGCCCGCGAGCCGCTTCTGGGCCTGGGCGGACACGCGCATCCGCAGCGGGGTCTGAGTCAGGGGCAGATCACGACCTCGAGGTCGTTATCCGACTACAGGCGCCCCAGCCGCTCTGCGACCGCCGGGATCTCGAGCAGCATGCGGTGGATCGTGCGTGCCGCCCAGCGGTTGCCGGCGGCCGTGTAGTGGCCCTCGGCGCCGGGATAGGACCCCTCGACGATGAAGAGGTTGCGGAGCCGCGAGCGCTCGACCTTCTTCAGCTCGCCGAGCAAGTCCAGGTAGAGGATGCCGCGCTTCGGCAACTCCTCGGCGAAGAGCTCCTGCCAGCCGCCGCGCTCTTCCTGGAACCAGGCCTTCTTCATCGGGAGGTGCACGGCGACGCACAGGCTGTTGCGCTCGCGGTGTACGCGCGCGAGCTCGTCGAACATCGCGAGCACACTCGCGCGGAGCTCGTCGGCCGAGAGCGCGTGGGCGAAGCGGTCGTCGCCGCCGAGCTCGCGGCCCAGCCGGGGGAGCGCCAGGTCGTCGAGGAAGCGGCGGTTCTGAGCGAGGTACGGGATCAGGTACGGAAACCTCGGTACGGGGACGTTCTCCGTGACCAGCTCTCCTTCGACGACGCGCAGCACGGGCTTCGGGTACCCGTAGTTGTGGTCGTCCTGCGAGCGCGAGATGTCCCCGGTGATGAACGCGAACAGGTGGAGGTCGTGGTCGAGCTCGGTCCCGTCGCGGCGCCACCAGAGGAATGCCTGGTCGGTGCCGTACCCACCCTGGCCCATGTTCACGGTCTCGAGCCGCGGGTCCAGCTCTTCGAGCACGGCGGACCAGGTCGAGTCGTCATCGACACCGTAGCCGAGCGTGAACGAGTCGCCGGAACAGACGATGCGCAGCTTCCCCGGGGGGACCTCGGTCGAGTAGTTCCGCGCGCCGCGAAAGCCCTGCTCGTTGATCGTGATCCCGACGCCAGGACCGTACATGTCCTCGATGACTGCTCCCGGTTCGTTGCACCAGCCGAGCAGGGGGTCGTAGACGGTGTGGCGACGCTCGGCGATGACCTCGTGGCCCTGCTCGAACATCCGGGCGACGACCATGTACACGCTGGCGATGCCCTCGGCCACGAGGAGGCCCAGAACGAATACGCAGAGCGATAGCCCCCCCCTCCACAGGAGCCGGCGGGTGCGCCTCTTCCGGTTCGGTTTGTCCGCTTCGCCGATCGCAGCATTGTAGGCGCACGCGGAGCGGTTAGAACTGCCGGCGTCCCGATGGACGCACGAGATGGATGCACGAGCGAGCGCGGACCAAGACCCGGAGGTGCGCCACGGCGGTCGATCGATCGCGGTCCTCTCCGCCGTCTTCGCCTTCCTCCTGTGCGTCTTCCCGCAGTCCAGCATGGACGCGTTCTGGCACCTTCGTACGGGTGAGCTGATTCTCGAGCGCGGCGAGGTGCCGGAGACGGACTGGTACACCTACACGGACGCCGACCGTCCGTGGGTCGACCTGCACTGGGTCTTCCAGGTGGGACTCGCCGAGCTCTTCGCGATCGGCGGCTGGGACCTGGTGGTCCTCGTCAAGGCGGCGATCGTCGCGGCGGCGATCCTGCTCCTGCTCTTCGGGCCGGGGCGAGCGGCACCGCGGGTGAGCGCCTCCGTGCTCGTCGTTCTGGCGGCCACGGTCGCGAGCGGACAGGCGGATGTTCGCCCCGGAGTGCTCACGCTCCTGTTCCTGGCCGTGGCCCTCGGCATCGCGCGCGGGGCGTCGACGCGGCCGCGTCTGCTGCTCGCGTGGATCCCCCTCATGACCCTGTGGGCCAACTGCCAGGGGCTGTTCGTCCTGGGCCTGATCGTGCTCGGCGCCTTCGTGCTCGACCACGCTGCGCGGACCGTCGCGGGCGGACACTTCGGCCTCGAGCCGGTGCGGACACCGCACGGACTCGTGGCGGCGGTCCTCGTCCTGTCGCCGCTCGCGTGCCTGGTGACTCCCTACGGCGTCGATGGCCTGCTCTTCCCGCTCGAGCTCCTGCGAAAGCTCACGGTCGACCGGGAGGCGTACGCGATCGTGGTCGAGTTCCAGCAGCCGGTGGACTTCTGGCGTGCCAACGGGGGCGGGCTCGCGGGGCTCTCCGTCGGCTTTCTGCTGCCGCAGTGCCTGCTCTTCCTCGCGGCGACGGCCAGCTTCGTCGTCTCGTTCGAAACGCGCCGCTGGAGCCCCTTCCGCGTGATCGTCTTCGTGGCCTTCTCGGCGCTGGCCTGGCGCATGCTGCGGAACTCGGGCCCGTTCTCGATCGCCGCGGCCGCGGTCGCGCTCGAGAACCTCGCGGCGAGGGGTGGCGTGCGAAGACCGACGCGTCGCGGCACTACGGGCGCG
>JAJDET010000094.1 GCA_029259655.1 Planctomycetota bacterium | reverse complement strand
GGCGCGCTCGTGGAGACCCTGTCCCTCACGATCGACGGTGTCCGACACGAGATCCGTTCGGACGACCCGAGGTCCGCAGAGCTCCGTGCACTGGAGCAAGTCTGTCTCCTGATCCTCAACGCCAACGAGTTCGTCTATGTCGATTAGTGTCCTGATTCAGAAGTTCGTCCGCACATCTCGCGCCCCTGGCGGCCCCTGGCTGCGTTGCTCCTCCTCCGAGTATCAATGAATACGCGTCGTCGTCGCGCCTTGCCAGGAACCACCAGTGGTGCGACCTGTGCAAACGAACTTCTGAACCAGGACACTAGCGCCCCGACGCGACGGGACTTCCTCGCGGGAGCGGGACGTGGGCTGGCTGGGCTCGGCCTGCTCTCCGCACTCGACGGCGGCGGGCTCTTCGCGGGCCCTCTCGCCCGCGACCTCGGAAGCCTCGGACCGCACTTCGAGCCGAAGGCGAAGAACCTGATCTTCCTCTTCATGTTCGGGGGGCCGTCGCAGATGGACCTCCTCGACTACAAGCCCGAGCTCAACGCACGAGACGGGCAGACGATCGAGCTCGAGCGCCGCAAGTACGACGTGCGCAAGAGCGTCCTCCTGGGCTCGCAGCGAAAGTTCCGTCAGTACGGCGAGACGGGACAGTGGTGCTCGGACGCGTTCCCGCACCTCGCGCAGCACATGGATCGCCTCGCGGTGATCAAGAGCCTCTACGTCGAGTCCTTCGCGCACGGCTCCGCGATCCTCCAGATGAACTCCGGCCAGATCCTCCAGGGCCATCCTGCGATCGGAGCCTGGCTCGGGTACGGACTCGGGACGCGAAACCCGGACCTGCCCGGCTTCGTGGTGATGCACGACCCGCGCGGCGGTCCGATCTCCGGTTCCGCCAACTGGTCGAGCGGCTACATGCCGGCCAGCCTTCAAGGGACGCTGTTCCGTGCGACCGGCAACCCGCTCCTCGACCTCGTCCCCTCCCCCGGGACAGGGAGGTCGGCTCTCGACCGCGAGATGCAGCTCGCGCAGATCGAAGCGCTGGTGAAGCTCAACGCGATTCACGATCGCGAACGCCCCGGTCTGACGGAGCTCGAGGCACGCAGCTCCTCCTACGAGCTCGCCTTCCGCATGCAGGAGTCGGCGCGAGAAGCCCTCGACATCTCGACCGAGGACGCGCGAACGCGAGAGATGTACGCCCTGGACGAACCGAAGGGCGAGCACCGACTCTCGATCGGACCGGCGCCCTTCGGCCGGCAGTGCCTCATCGCGCGGCGGCTCGTCGAGCGCGGCGTCCGGTTCGTCCAGATCTACCACGGTGGCGGACACCAGCAGCAGACCTGGGACGCGCACCACGGCGTGGAAGAGAACCTGACCATCCACGCTCCTGAGATCGACCGCCCGGTGAGTGCGCTCCTGGCCGACCTGGCACGCACGGGATTGCTGGACGAGACCCTGGTCGTGTGGGGCGGCGAGTTCGGCCGCCAACCCGTCAGCCAGGAGGCCGGCGACTTCCAGGTAGCCGACGCCACGGGGCGCGACCACAACCCCAAGGGGTTCACGATGTGGATGGCTGGAGCGGGCGTGCGTCCCGGCTCCTACGGAGAGACGGACGAGCTGGGTGCCGAGGCGGTCGTGAATCGCCACCACGTGCGCGACCTGCACGCGACTATCCTGACCCTCATGGGCCTGGACCACAGGCGACTGACCTACGAGTTCGGCGGCCTCGATCGAAAGCTGACGGGAGTCGTCGAGGCCCACCCCATTCGCGGGATCATGGCCTGAGCGCGCGGCTCACCAGGAGTAGCCGTAGAGCTCCATGGTCGGGAGGCACATGCGCTCGAAGGCAGTCCTCTCCTCGTCCTTCCAGTCGACGGAATCGAGCCGCAGTTCCTCCGAGTAGCTGCGCTTCGAGGTCCGTCCGGGGCGCTCCCTGGAGAAGTGATCGGTCATTCCCTGCACCTGGCCGGCGTCCAGCTCGAGGAACTCGCCGAGCCGGCGCGACTCCTCCGCTCCCCGTAGAGCAACGTCCCGCTGGTCGACCTCCAGGTAGCGCCCTTCCACCAGGGCGCGAGCCCGGGACCAGTCCGTCATCACACTGACCCAGTCGGCGCAGCCTTCCTCGAAGGACATCTCCGGGTGCGTCCTGCGCCGTGAATCGAGCACGTCGAGCCCGTTCCGACGCACGAACACGAACCTGGCGCGCGGGTAGGCTCGACAGAGAATCGGCGTCGCGTGAACCATGTAGAGGTCCGGAGTCTTGTCGACCCACATCCGCGCATCGCCCTCGACCGAGAGGTCGTGGAAGAATCGCAGCACGTGTCGGAGCAGGTCGTCGACATCGAACCGCGAGAGCGCTCGCTTGTAGTCGGCGTCTTCCGCGTCCACGCCCGCGAGGTGCTCGAGTCCGGGCCCGATCTCCTGCCAGCGAGCCTCGAGGTGGGTCATGACGAGGTAGGCCGTCGAGTAGACGTAGCCCTCGCGGCAGCCGGGGATCCCCGCACCGAAGCGCAGTCCGTCACAGACGATCGACGTGCCGGATCGCGCGGCACCCAGGACGAAGACCGGCTCATGCTCGGGAAACATGCCTCGGTAGACGTCGTCGTGGGAGGGCGTGCCCGTCATGCCGAGACCGTAACCGCGCCCCGGGGACGGCGGAAGGTCGCTGCGCCCCTAACGGAATGCGTCTCGATCGCGTGGCCTTTGCACCGACCGGGGGCGCGGGTACGCTGGTCCGACGCCCAGGAGGTGTGACATGACTCGGAATACACTCGGAGCTCTCTTCGCGAGCCTGCTCGTCGTCTCGCTGTCAGGACGGGTCGAAGCCCAGCTTCCCCCGAACCTGGGCGACGGCCTGCTGGACCCGACGATCATCTCGATCGGCAACTTCCCCGTCAGCCGCGCCTCGTTCTTCGTTGCGGGCTCCGGTGGCAGCGTGCTGCGCTACCAGACCTCCACGAAGGACTGGAAAGACGTCTCGATCAGCGGCGAGTCGCGGAGGCTCCTCGGCCTGCGTGGGTCCAGTGCGAAGAACATCTGGGTCGGCGCCCGCCACACGACGGCGGAAGACCTGCACGTCTATGGGTACGACGGCGCGATGTGGACGCAGCATGTGATCGGCTCTCCGACGCTGCCGCCGACGGCGCTCTTCGATCCGCGTCCGGGCGGAATCTGGTCCTTCGGACGCACCCACACCTATGTCGCGGTCGTGTCGGATGTCGCCACGCGCTGGTGGCTCATGCGCTGGGACGGCGCCGAGTGGCACCTCTTGACAATCGTCCAGGGCGGGAGAGCGAGCGGCGGCATGTACGCCGTGAACCCGATCGAGATGTACTTCGTGGGCGAGCCCGACGGCGCTCCGGGCCTGTGGCGCTGGACGGGAGGCCACATGGAGCAGGTTCCGGCCGGCTCGAACCTCCCCACGCTCGGCGCCCTGAACGGCGTGATGAAGACCGACGACACCCTGATCGTCTCCGGCATCACGGACTCGGGCCGGCAGGCCATCTGGCGCGGAACCTGGGGGTCTTCCTTCACGAAGGAGTTCGAGGCCACGCACACCCAGAAGCCGGTGATGGGCGAAGCCAACAACTGGTGCCTGACGGACAATCGCCGGAGATGGGTCGTCGGAGTCGATTCGGCGAATCGCGCAGCTCTGTACAAGAAGAACGCGGCCGGCAACTGGATCTCCGACACGGGGCTGGCCGCGGAGGGAGCATGCTCCCCCGTGATGGCCGCACCCGGTGCGGGCTCGCTCTTCCTGGCGCTGAACTCCTGCTCGAAGAGCTCGGCCGGCAACGACGTCCACGCCATCCTGGTCGACGGCGGAGGCTGGACGCTGGAGAACCCGCCGGGGAAGCACGTGTGGAGCTCGGTCTGGGGCGCGGAGGGCTCGGGGCTCATCGCCTCGCCCGCAGTCATCGCGCAGCTCTACACGCCGTTCCCGGGGATCTTCGTCGCCGTGGGCGGCTTCTGATCGGCCGCACTCTCGGCGCGCATCAATCCACGTAGCCGAGAACGCGGAGCTGCTCGAGCGCTTCCTCGTCGAGCTCGCGCGACTTCGCGTCGCCGAGCTGCACGGAGAGCGAGCTCCACACCGGTCCTATCGAACGGCTGAGGTCGGCCGGCCAGGCGACGTCGTCGTCCAGGACGCTCGCCGCCTCGCTCGGATCGATGCTCAACTCGTACGCCCCGGCGAAGTGCTCGGGTCCGAGGAGGTCCTCGCTCCCGACGTCGAGGGCCGCCCGGAAGAGGATCTTCCGCGAGCCTTCGACGACCGCGAGATAGGCCTCTTCTTCGTCCTCGTTGTAGGAGAAGAGCGGGCGCTCGCGCTCGATCGAGAACAGCGGCCTCCCGATCCACGTGGGTAGCACGGGGACGCCGGCCAGCCCGGCGAGGGTCGGCGGCAAGTCGATCAGGCTGACCCCGACGTCGACCTCTCTGGGCTCGAGCCCCGGCCCGAAGAAGAAGAGCGGGATCCGGATCTTCTCCTCGAAAGGGGCTCCGCGATGCCCGACGGAGCCGTGCTCGAGGAACTCCTCACCGTGATCGCTCGTGAACACGAAGTACCCGTTCGCGAACACCCCGCGGTGCTCGAGCTCGGCGAAGAAGGGCCCGAGCTCGAGGTCGAGCGCCTTCGCAGCCCCGAGGTACAGCTCGTGGTACTCGTCGCGAGATTCGCCGAGGAAGCCGCCGAAGTGGTCCTGGCGATCCTCCTCGGGCATCGTGGCCCGGATCCTCGCAACGAGTCGGTCGTACCTCGCGCTGTCCTCCTCGGAACCGAGCGCGTAGGGCATGTGCGTCCTGTAGGTGTGGACGAACAGGAACACCGGGCGGCCGTCGTCGCGGTCCAGGAACGCTCGCGCATCGTCCAGCGTGCGCGTGAGGTTCGGGGCGCCGCTCTCCCTGAGCTCGCGGAACCACCCGAAGCCCTGGTCGAGGCCGAACCGGTGCGACACGAACCCGGCCTCGGTGGCCGCTCCCGTGCGGTAGCCGCCGTGCTCCACGAGGTGCTCTGCGATCGTCACGAGCTCCGGCGGGAGCGCCGCCCCGGTCTGCTTCGCCCCGTGCTGTGTGGGGAGCAGGCCGGTGAAGAGCGAACCGTGTGAGGGGAGCGTCCAGATCGACGGGGAGCGGGCGTTCGACATTCGCACGCTCCTGTCCGCGAGCCGGTTCAGACTGGGCGTCACATCCTCGCGACCCCCGTACGCCGACAGGACGTCCGCCCGCAACGTGTCCGCAAGGAACAGGACGACGTCGGGCCGACCCCGTCCCCACGGTCGCTCGCCGTATCGCCCGATCTCTGCCGGCCCGATCACCGGGTCGGCGAAGATCGCGACCGCCGGGTCTCCATCGATCTCGAACGTGAATCGGCTCCTCCCGCGTCCGTCCGCGGGGAGCGCGAGCACGTGGTGGGCGTCGGTGCCGCCCGGCGTGATCTCCTGCTCGGCGTCCAGCAGGGGCTCGCCGTCGAGAAGGACCCGGAAGGTCACGCGTCCTCCGCCCACGAGCTCGCGCGCGAGGGTCTGGAGTCGAAGCGCACAGCCGGGCGGGATCTCGGTCGCGAGCTCGATGCTCTCGCCCGGCATCAGGCTGAATCCGTCCGTCGTCACGTGGCCGGCCTGCGGCCTGGACGCGCCGTTCTCGCCTGCGCCCGGCACGACGGCGGTCAGGGTCGCAGTCGCCGGGGGCTCCTCGTCCGAAGGGAGGCGAAGAACGAGCGTGGTCCGGGCCTTCGCCGTCTTCGTGAAGAAGTGCCCAAGACCGAGCTCGACGACTTCGCGGCGTGGATGCCGCTCGGGGAGCAGCTCCCTGCCCTGGAGCCGGCGATACTCGCGGTCGGGGCTCGAGAGCTCGACCCTCGCGACGGCGGCACCATCCAGCTTCGCCGCCCGGGGGAGCGACGCGTGCCACTCGCGCAGACCGGACGGCGTCTTCCTCGAACGCCAGTCCGGGCGCGTCAGGTGATGCTCGAGAAGGATCGCACCGTCCTGGTCGTACCGGATGCCGATGTCGAGGTCGGCGTTCGAGAAGATCTCGGCCGCCCGCGCACGGTCGAGCTCTCTCTCTGCCTCGCCCGTCGCGAGTGGAATCCAGCGCGGCATCGCCGTCTCGCCGAGATCCTCCGAGCCTCCGCATGCCGACGCGAGAACGACCGCGATCGTCGTCAGGGCCCGGATCGGTTCCATTGAGAGCGCGGAATGGCGTAGTTCAGATTGAGGTAGTTCGTCACGGGACGCTCGATCGAGAGGATGCGTTCTTCGACGGCCTCGCGACTCTCGCCACCGATGTTGGTCAGGTACGGCGCCACCGAGACTCGGTTGTCGAGGTAGTAGCGCCCCCGCACGAGTGAGAGCTGATAGGCCGTCTGGCCCTGGCTGCGCGCCTCGATCGAGAACGTCCCCAGACCGAATCCAGAGCCGATGTAGCGCGGCATGGAGAAGTCCAGCACGGTGCGATCGTCGACGGTCGGTTCCACTCCGTCCACGAACTCCGCCATGGCCTTCGCGTCGAAGATGAACATGGAGAGCAGCATGTCGACGTCGGCGACGTGCGAGAGCTCCATGTCGCGCTTGACGCCCGGCCGGTTCATCTTGTCCTTCAAGAGCTGGTAGTCGATCTCGAGCGGCTTCTTCGTCCCCACCAGCAGGATGGGCCCGTCGACGTACAGCTCCTGCCACGCCGTTCCGTGCGGAAACACCTCCCAGAACGCCCGGAAGAGCATCTTCTCGTCTTCCAGGGTCGCCTCGCCGACAGGAACCCACTGCACCAGGACGCCGTCATCGGTCATCCGTTGCGCGGCGTGCTCGTAGAACTCGCGTGTGTACAGGTGGATGACGCCGGCCGTGAAGGTCTCGGGAGGCTCCAGCTCGATCAGGTCGTACGTCTTGCGGCTGGCCATGACGTAGTTGCGACCGTCGTCGATGATCGTGTTGATCTTCGGGTTCTCGCGGACGTTGTTGTTCGTCCAGAAGTACTTGGCCGCATCCAGCGCGTTGGGCGAGAGCTCGACGCTGTCGACCTCGGTCAACGATTCGTGGAGGGCGAGCGCGGACAGGCTGTTTCCGACACCGAAGCAGATGTGCAGTGCCGTCTTCGGCTCGCCCGGGAACAGGAGCGCGGGCAGGTGACCGAAGACGAAGTTCATCGGGTAGGTGGTCGTCGAGGCGGTGCCGCGCAGATCGTCGTAGACGATGATTCGCTGGCCCTTCTTCTCGATGACACCGACGGTGTCCGTCGCTCCTTCCTGGTAGAAGACGAGCTCCCACCCGGGGATGGTGAACGTCTTCTTGAACAGGTCCGAGGGCACCACGTAGAGCGTGCCGGCGAAGGCGGCGGCGAGGATTCCGCTCGTCGCGATCCGCCCTGCCGGTGACGGGACGTCCGCAGCGATCAAGGCGAGCGCGATCGCCAGGTTCAACCCGACCAGCAAGGCGAGGGTGCCGAACATCCCGAGCACCGGGATGAGGACGAAGGTCGCCACGAGCGAGCCGAGAATCGCTCCCAGCGTGTTGACCGAGTAGACGCGCCCGACGGTCTGCCCGATGGTCGCGAGCCGGCGCGCGCACAGGTCCGTCGCGAGCGGAACGGTCGCTCCCAGGAAAACGGCCGGAAGGAAGAGGACCAGGAACGCCCGCATTCCGATCGCCACGAGCGACTCGGTGAACGTCGTGAGGACCTTGACCTCCTCGCCCATGACGGCAGCGGCGTTCCCGCGCAAGTCCTCGAAGAGCAGCGCGGAGACGAGGAACCCCGCACCGACCCCGATCTCGAGTACCGCGAAGAGTCGCAGGGGACGCCGGCGCCTCCAGGGCAGCACGACGAACAGGATGCTCCCGACCGCCAGCCCGGACAGGAACACCGAGAGCATCGTCGTGAAGGCGTAGGTCGAGTTGTAGAGGTATCGCAGGAGGGCGCGACTCCAGAGCACCTCGTAGGCGAGGGACGTGAAGCCGGAGAGACAGATGCAGAAGAGGACGAGCTTCACGGTCCCCGGCGACAACATCGTCCCCGACTCCGACGGCTCCTCCACGCGCTCCTTCCGGGTCCCGACCTCCGGGATGCGCTGTGCCAGGATGGCCAGGACGGCGAGCCCGAAGTTCGCAAGGGCTCCGACGCGCGCGGTTCCCGCGAGCCCGAGGTTCTCGATGAGCCAGAAGCCCGCGAGCATGGTCCCCGCCACCGCGCCGGCGGTGTTCACGAAGTACAGGAGCCCGGTCTGGTGACCGACGTCTCCGCGGCGGCGGATCAGGAAGGCCGCGAGGACCGGCAGCGTCCCCCCCATGAGCACCGTGGGAGGCAGGAGGACGAGCATCGACAGGACGGCGCGCGCGGCGATCAGAGCTCCGCGCGACATGCCGGTCCCGTACAGCTCGACGTAGATGGCTCGCGAGATGTCGAAGAGCCACGGGACGATCAGGGCGAAGATCCCGATCCCGACCTCGAGCAGCGCGTACACGAAGAGCGGTCGCTCGATCCGGTCGACGTACCTGCCGAAGAGGAGGCTGCCGATGGCCAGCCCCCCCATGAACGTCGACAGGATGGTCGCGATCGCGTAGGTGGTGGCCCCGAACACGAGCGTGAGCTCGCGCATCCACACGACCTCGTAGACGAGGGAAGCGGCTCCTGACAGCAGGAACAGGATGAAGATGACGACGCTCGTCCGCATGGCGTGAGTCGAATTCGCCGGGCACGTCGCGGACGCCCCGGTTCGGGCCCTGGGGATGAAGAGACGGACGGGCCGGTGGACCGGGCCCGTCCGCTACGAAGGCGAATCAGCGTACTGTATCGCCGGCGGCGGGGACCTCCGCCAGGGTTTTCGGCGGGACCGGGACGGCGAGGCGCCCGACCGGCGATAGCGTGGTGGCGTGAAGCGGTGGTTGACGAGGGCCGGGTGGTTGTCCCTCGCCGTGTACGCATCGGCCGTCGGGCTCGCCGGGTGGCGCGTCACGAGCGGGTACGAGGACGACTTCAGGACCCCCTTCCCCCACCGCGAGGCCCCGTGGGTCACGTCGGAGGCCTGCCGCTCGTGTCACCCCGACCACCACGCGTCGTGGGAGCGCACCTTCCACCGCACGATGACGCAGGAGGCCTCGGCCGCGAGCGTCGTCGGCGCCTTCGACGGCCGCGTCGTCACCTTCTGGGGGATCCGAGCACGGCCCGTCGAGCGGAACGGGCGCTTCCTCATCGAGTACCTCGGGCCCGAAGCAGACACGGGCGAAGGCGGGGACGAGGTACAGCGGACGCTCGAGATCGCGAGGACGGTGGGCTCCCGCCGGTACCAGCAGTACCTGGTCCAGGATCCCGAGGGACGCGCGGACAACTACTACCGCATCCCGCTCCTGTGGCACATCGAGGAGGAGCGCTGGATCCACCTCAACGGCGCGTTCCTGGGTCCCGACGATCCGAACTACGACAAGCACGTCGCGCTCTGGAACGACAACTGCATCTTCTGCCACAACACGGGTCCGGTGCCGGGGCTCGACAACTACGACGAGCTGGTCGAGCGTCGGACGAGCGGCGAGGCCGTCGACATCTCCAGTCACGGTCAGTTCCGCTCGGAGGTCACCGAGCTCGGCATCGCATGCGAGAGCTGCCACGGCCCCGCGGGCGAGCACGCCGAGCGGAACCGCGACCCACTGCGCCGCTACGCCCTGCACTTCACGAACAAGGACGACCCGACGATCGTGCACCCCGCCAAGCTCGATGGTGAACGCAGCGTCGCGGTCTGCGGTCAGTGTCACGGACAGCGGATGCCGAAGACCAACGCGGGGATCGTGGACTGGATGCGCACGGGTCCGACCTACCGCGCGGGCGAGGACCTGTCCGAGGCGGTGAGACTCGTCTGGCGGGACACGCCGCCGCCGGTGCCGGAATCGGATGGCTTCGCACTGCGCTTCTGGAAGGACGGCACGCCCCGTCTCACCGCCTACGAGTACCAGGGGATCCTGTCATCGCCCTGCTATCAGCGCGGAGAGCTGACCTGCCTCTCGTGCCACTCGATGCACGGAGGAGACGTCTTCGGGCAGCTCGCGCCGGAGAAGCGCACCAACCAGGCCTGCCTCCAGTGCCACGGAGAGATCGCCCGGGACATCTCGGCGCACACGCACCACGAGCTCGGGAGCAGCGGCTCTTCCTGCTACGAGTGCCACATGCCGAAAGCCGTGTACGGAATCCTCGCGATCCACAGGAGCCACCGGATCGAGAACCCGGACATCGCGCGCGATACGGCCACCGATCGGCCCAACGCGTGCACGTCGTGCCACCTGGACCGGTCGCCCGTGTGGGTGGCGGAACGGACGAGCGAGTGGTGGGGCGGAGACCTCGCAGCGCTCGCGCGGACGACGTCGGAGGCGCCCGTCTCCATGTCGGGATGGCTCGCCGGCCTCCACGCGGGGGATCCCGTGCAGCGCGCGGTCGCTGCAGAGGCGTCAGCTCGAGTCGACACCCCGCTCTCGCCGCGCGAACGCGTGTTCATCGTGCCCCATCTGTTGCTGGCGCTCTTCGACACCTATCCCGCTGTGAGATGGTTTGCGCGGCGGAGCCTCGAGGACCTCTCGCGCGAGCTGGCGACCGCCGGTATCGACCTGGGACTCGCGGATGGTGCCGACGCGTTCGACTACCTGGCGGACGTCTCCGAGCGCGAGGAAGCCGTCAAAGGACTCATGCGGCTGTTTCGCGAGAACCTGCCCGGCGACCTCACGCCCCCGCCCGAGGGAACGCTCCTGAACGAGCGCTTCGAGCCCGACATGGACGAGATCCTGCGCCTCATGCGAATGCAGTCCACGAAAGTGATCCAGATCGGCGAATGAACGACCCCGTCCAGCGCTCGTGCCTGCGCTTCGGCTGGACCGCCGTCGCGGGCTTCCTGGCTCTAGGCCTCGCGCTCGAGGTCTGCCACCTCTTCAAGGCGCCGTTCTACGTCGACGCGACGCTGCGGCGCGAGCTCTGGACGCTGGCGCACGCTCACGGCGCGTTGCTCGGCCTGACCACGGTCGTGTTCGGGCTGACCGCGGAGCGCTGTCTGCCCGATCTCGGTGCGCGGCGAACGGCGTCGTGGCTCCTGCGCGCCGGGGCGCTCCTGGTCCCGCTGGGTTTCTTCCTGGGGGGAGTCGGCAATGCCGAGGGGGATCCCTCGCCCTCGATCCTGGTCGTCCCCCTGGGAGCGGCGCTCGCGTTCCTGGGGATCCTCGCGGCGGCCATCGGCGCTTTCCGCAAGGCCGACTAGGCGGGCGCGGTCGGAAGGAAGTTCGCGGGATCCTCGCAACGCCCCCCCCGCGCGGGCCCCCGAGGACCCCCCCTACCCGATTCGCGTAGCCGGATCGGGGGCGATGCCCCATAATTAGGCTCGTCTCGAGGCTTCGCGGGGAGGTAGCCGCCGTCTGCCGGGGTTCTGGGCCTCGGCGAATGGGGAGCGCGGCGCCGCGGAGCTCAACGCCAGCAGCCCACCATGAGCCAGACTTCTATCGGCGTGTCTCTGGCCGGCCTCGCCGCACTCACCCTCCTCGCCACCACCAGCGAGGCCCAGGTGGGGACCCTGACGACCGTCTCGGGGACGGTCGTCGACCTGTCGGTCGACTCGTCGGGGAACCTGCTCTTTTGCACGGGCGAGAAGGACGTCGGGACGATCACGACGGCCGGCGTCGTGACCGTGCTGGCCGACTCCGCGTCGGGCCCCTTTCCCAAGCTCCTGCGGGGAGTGGTGGAGACACCCTCGGGTGACATCGCGGTCGTGGACACCGGCGGCGACATCTACGAGCTGCCCGGCGGCCTCACGCCCGCCATCAAGGAATACTCCGACCTGTACCTCATCCAGGGCGTGACCGACCTGATCGTCGACTCCGCCGGGAACTACGTCATCGCCAGCGACACGCCCTCGACCGGCGTACGCGGGGTCAACTGGGTGAGCCCGGACGGCGTGCGCTGGGCCTACTACATCGTGGCCAACTCCCCGATCGCCCTGGCCGCCGATGCGCTGAACGGCGACATCCTGATGGCCGACCAGAACGGCAACGGCGCGCTGCGGTACATCGACACGTCCAACGAAGCGCACGCGACCGGACCGCTCGACAACACGACGCTGCCCGGCTTCAGCTCGAACAACCTCGACGGGGACATCGCCGTCGAGACCGACGGCAGCGCCTGGATGATCGCGGGCGGCACGGTCTATCGCCACGACCGCGGCACCGGCATCACCAGCACGATGGAGTCCGGCCTGGGGCAGCTCCGGGGCATCGCGATCGCTGCCTCGAGCGGTGGCGTCGCGAGCGCATCCGGCTGGAGCGTGTACCTCGCCGAAGGCAACAGCCCGACCTCGATTCGCGAGATCGGGAACGCGGGCGCTCCTGCGTCCGTCACGGTCCCGAACCTCGGCACCGTTCCCGGCCGCGGCAACCAGGTCCTGTTCTTCAGCGGCCAGCAGGTGTTCGAGATGACCACGGATCTGAACGGCGACCTCCTGGTCGGCGGGCACCTGTGGGGCACGGACTACAAGCTGATGAGGGTCGACCTGCCCTCGGGCACGCTCTCGACCATCGCGGACCAGGCGGACGGCATCAGCGGCCGCATCGAGGGGATCCAGGTTCAGCGGGACGGCTCGATCCTCGTGGCGGCGAAGGGCGGCCGGGTCTTCCGGATCGAGGAGAACCCGCTCTCGGTCACCACACACTTCAACGACGACTTCGGGGACATCGCGGCGGCCAAGGACATGACCGTCGACCGCGACGGCACGATCTACATCGCCGATCGCCAGGGCTGGAACGTCGGCCAGGTCGAGATGATCGACACGCTGGGAACCCTGTCGACGCTGACACCGACCAACGAGACGCGCGGGATCGTCCCGGATCCCTTCTCGGCCCAGCTCCTGGTCACCGAGTGGAACGCCCCCGGCTTCGGCGGGAGCGTCGGGCGCATGGACCCGGCGACGGGCGTCATCACACCGCTCCCCAAGTTCGACGGAATGAACTACACGAACGCCGACTCCTGGGGAGACGGCGACCTCGTCGTGGACGTCGAGGGGAACGTCTACACGCTGTCCGAGGACGACTGGTCCGTCTACCGGTACAGCATGAAGACCCAGAAGAAGGTCCGCATCGGCTCGGGCTACCTCAACCATCCCTCCGGGCTCGCGATCGCGAAGTCGCGGAATCCCCTGCCGGGCGACACGGGCTGGAGCCTGTACGTGGCCGAGTTCGACTGGCTGTGGGAGATCCCGAACGTTCCCGCTCCCGCTCCCGCGCGCCTCGACCGCAACTCGCCTCCGGTCGGACGATTGTTCGGCTACCTGCCCGGCACCGCCGCGACGGCCCGCAGCGTGACGACGGCTCCGCTGGACCTGGGCCTCGTCGTCACGACCTCGAACGCAGAGATCTACTTCGCGAACCGCGCACAGCCCGCGGGCTTGATGCAGCTCGTCCTCAGCAGTGCGGACGGGCTCTCCGGCGACCTGGTCGCGACCGCACCGAACGCCTTCGGTGCTCCGATCGTCGCCAACAGCGACGGGCAGATGTGGGCGATCAGGAAGATCCCGCAGTGGGTCGCGACGCCCTTCTACGACGATGCCGCGGACGACCTGAAGAACGTCCAGGGGATCGCCTTCGCCGGCTCCGGCGAGTTCCTGATCCTCGACCAGCCGACCGGCGCCCCGGGGACGAAGCTCTGGCGGCTCAGCGGGGGTCGGATCGAGCTCCTAGGGTTCGCGAACCGCGGCGAGCGTATGGCGATCGACCCCCTGACCGGAGATGTCTTCGTCACGCAGCAGGGGAACCCCGTCGACGGCGGCGGCGAGATCCTCCGCGTCGACGCATTCCAGTCGCCGATCGCCGCGGGCCACTGGCGCGGGGACGGCTTCCAGCTCTACGACATCGGTGAAGAAGGCGGCGGGATCTCGTTCGACGCGACGGGCGACTTCTACGTCGGTAGCGAGAACAACGGGCACGTGTACAAGATCGACCGGACGACCGGCACGCGGATCGAAGTGTCCGGGAACTACACGCGGCCCACGTCTGTGCAGCTGGGGACCGGACGGTCCGGCGGCACGGGTCCGATGGGAACCAGTCTGATGGTCCTGGACGAGGGCGTGGTCTACGAGGTCCCCGCTGCCAGCGTACCGGCGCCCTACGACCCGCCCGCATCGCCGCCCGGCCTCGCGCCCCCGGTCGAACTCCAGGTTCGCGGCGTCGTCACACCGGGCTCGCTGGTTCCTGTCGAGCTCGTGAGCCCGGGCCACGCGGGCATGTTCTGCGGCGTGTATTCGTCGTTCAACGGGAAGGTCCCCGGTGTCGCGCTCTCGCTCCTCGGCGACGTGACCGACACGCGCGTCATCTCGCAGAACTTCGACGCGTTCCTGTGGAACAGGGTCGGGAACCAGTTCCTGTTCCCCGGACTCCTCGGTGTTCTGGACGGCTCGGGATCGATCCCGCCCAGCTCGGGGCTCCTGATGCCCAACGATCCGTTCCTGATGACCTACGAGGGCTTCCTCGACCTCACGTACATCGTGTTCAACTTCCAGGGAGCTCAGAACAACATCGAAACCCTCGGCGGAACCGCGCAGATGTACATCGGCAACTGAGGTGGGATCGGTCCCGCCCTGGCTTCGCGTCCGCCGCTTCCTGGGCTCGGTCCGCCGCAAGTTCGCCGTCGACACGTACGACGTCTTCACGCGCGACGTCACGGACGAGCACGCCGAGTTCAGGGATCCGCCCGGCTATCGATTTGCGTGGGCCACGGCGGAGGACATCGCCGGCTGTGCCCCCTACCACACGGAGCTCGGGGAGCAGGACCGCGAGCTCGGCATCGCGCGGCTCGAGCTCGGCCACGAGGCTGTCGTCGCGTTCTGCGACGACGAGGTGGTCTTCACGATGTGGATGAACCCGCGAAACCTCAACGTGCCGGGCGAAGTCAAGCTGAAGCTCGGCGACCACCAGTCGTTCATCTACAAGGCCTACACGAGCCCCGACCACCGCGGGAAGGGCCTCTACAAGATCGGGATGCTCTTCGTGCTGCACCGCCTCGGGCGCGAGGGGAAGAGGCAGCTCGTGGGCTACGCGCACGTCAAGAAGCGTGTCTCGCGCAAGGGACTGGCCGCGCTTGAGTTCGAGAGCATCGGCCGCTACTACTCTGTCCAGATACCTCTCCGGCAGCACACCTTCGTGTCCAGAGAGCTCTCGTCCCGCTTCCCCGAAGAGATTCCGCGCTCCGGCATCCTCGCCGAGGGGCGCCCGGAGCCGATCGATCCGTGACTTCCACCCAGCGCACCGTGGCGCGCGTCGCCGCTGGGGCCGCCCTCGCGGGACTCGCGGTGGGCGCCGTAGTCGCGACCTGGGAGCTCATGAGCGCCGAATGGGTGCGCGAGTTCCAGGCCGGGCCGCGCTCACCCTTCTCGGAGCGCGCACTCGCGATCGCTCAGCGATCGGCGTTCGAGTGCCTGGGCTTCGGAGCCCTCGGACTCCTGTGCGCGTGCCTCGGGACCCTGCTCGCCTCCTTCGGAGGAGCACGGACCGGTAGGCGGATCGCGGCCGGCTTCCTGACGGCGGCAACTGCCGTGGGCATCTGGACCTGGTCGACGTGGATCACGGACGCGGCGCTCCCCTTCCTGGGGACGGGCGGGATCCTCGCGATGAACGTCGCGGGCTACGTCCTCGTGCTGCTCGGGCTGTGGATCTGGTCCGCGCTCACCGCTCGCATCCCGTGGGCGCCGCGCGACGAGCCGTCGGCCGTGGTGGTCGGCGCCATGGCCGCGGTCGTGGGCAGCGTTGCCGTGGCGGTGGAGCTCCTCTACGAGGGGCGCGGCTACGCCTCCGCCGGGCAGTGGGCCATCGTGATCGCCGTCGGAATCGCCGCGCTCCCCGCGGGCGCCCTGGTCGCGCGTCTCTTGCGGCCTCCGGTCGCAGCCGTCTCGAACGCACTCGCGCGGGGACCGCTCTTGCCGCGTGCGGTGACGCGCCTCGGCGGAGCCCTCGGGCTCGTCTGCATCGCCGTCGGTGCGATCACCCAGGAGTTCTCGACCGTTCCGTCCGAGCCCAGCTACGACGAGCTCCGGGCTCCGGGGGCGCCGGCCGGTCCGAACGTCGTGCTCGTGACGATCGACACGCTGCGCGCCGACCACCTCGGGTGCTACGGCTACGAGCGTGACACGTCCCCGTTCATCGATTCGCTGGCCGAGGGCGGCGTTCGGTTCGCCGACCCGGCGGCTCCGGCGGCGTGGACGAAGCCGTCGACCGGGACGATCCTCACGGGCCTCTTCCCCTCGCGCCACGGAGCCCTCTATCACGGCAGCCTGCTGAACGTCCCCGAAGGCGAACGCACCCTGGCCGAGGCCTTCCGGGACGCGGGCTACGCGACTGCCGGCTTCGTCAGCAACCCGAACGTCAAGCGGATCTTCGCGTTCGACCGCGGCTTCGACGAGTTCTTCGACTCGCCCGTGGAGGACACGATCACGCTGGCGGCGATCCGCGAATCCCTCGTCGGTGCGATCGTCATGCGGCTCTCGCGCCACCAGTTCAACTGGAAGTACGAGAACGACATCTTCCAGGTGAACCGGCACGTCCTGCCCTGGCTCAGGGCGAACAAGGACCAGCCGTTCTTCCTGTACGTCCACTACATCGACCCCCACATCCCGTACACGCCTCCGCCGCCCTACGAGGAACAGTTCGCGCGCGATCACGAGGGCTTCCCGCTCTTCAACGAGCGCAAGAGGCTGGTAGGCATCGACCGCTACGACGGCGAGATTCGCTACACCGACGACGGAATGCGCCAGCTCGTCGACGAGCTCCAGGTCCTCGGGATCAGGGACAAGACCCTGATTTCGATCACGTCCGATCACGGCGAGGAGTTCTTCGAGCACGAGATCCTGGGCCACGGCTTCTCGCTCTATCAGCCGGTGATCCGCGTGCCGTTGATCATGAACGGTCCCGGCGTCACGCCGGGACGCGTCGTGACGTCGCCGGTGCAGCTCGTCGACCTGCCCGCGACGCTCCTGGACCTCGCGCGCACCGGTGTCGATCGGTTGGGCGACGGAACGACGTTCGCCCCCGCGATCGACGACGCCGGATGGAAGTCCGAGGTCGAGTACTTCCTCGAGAACGAGTACGG
Organism: Planctomycetota bacterium; assembly: GCA_029259655.1. Classification (GTDB taxonomy): domain Bacteria; phylum Planctomycetota; class UBA1135; order UBA1135; genus OFTM220. The sequence goes on along the minus strand of JAJDET010000094.1, from coordinate 8,082 downwards.
CCAGTCGGAGGAGGCGCAGCGCTCCTTCGTCCTCAGCGGGGTCCGCATGGGGCGCTGGAAGCTGATCCTGACCGAGCGGAATGCGTACCGCCCGCCGTGGCGAGGTTACAGCCCTCAGGAGCTGTACGACCTCGAAGCAGACCCGGGCGAGGAGCAGAACCTGATCGACGAAGAGGAGCACCGCGAGCTCGTGGAATCGCTCCTCGACCGCTTGCGAGCCCACTCGAAGTTTCTCGACGACACGGGCTTCCGCGACTTCGAGCCGGCGGCGCTCTCCCCGGACGTGGAAGCGGAGCTTCGCGCTCTCGGTTACCTGTGACCGGATGACGCCCCCATCATGACCCCCGGGGAGCTCGTCGTACGGCCCTGGCATGGGCTCGAAGGGCTACGAGCGCAGCGTGAGGCGGTCCTCGAGCTCTTCCAGGTGGCGGCCGTCGATCCCCTCTGCAACGGCTTCGACTGGACCCTCGCCCACGCCGAGGCCTTCAGCGATCCCGCCACGCTCTTCGGCTGGACGATGGAGCAGGACGGCCTCCCCGTGGCGTTCTTCGCGTTTCGACGCGAGCCGAAGCGCGGGACGCTCACCCTCACCCGCGCGATCCTCGCCGTCGACGGGACATTCGACTCCGACTACCTCGACTTCCTCCTGCGACCCGGAGTCGAGAGAGCGGCGATCGAGTCCGTCCTGGACGCGCTCTCCGAGATGCGCGGCATCGACTCCGTCGTCGTGACGGGCGTTCCCGAGGAGTCCGAGACACTCGCGATCCTGCGCGATGCGCTGGGAGCTCGCCGACTCCCCCGTCGAGAGCGTCCCTTCCCCTGCTGCGCCGCACCGCTGCCCGGCACCTTCGAGGAGTACGTCTCGGGGCTGAAGCCCCGCATGCGCAGCAAGGTGCGCTCCGCCATGCGCCGTGCGGAGGACGAAGGAGCGGTTCTCTCGTGGCGCAACGATCCCGCGACCCTGGACTCCGACCTCGAGACCTTGTTCGAGCTCCACCAGCAGCGGTGGTCGAGCGCGGGTCGGCCCGGCGGCTTCGCGCAGGACGATCGGCGTGACTTCTACCGGGCCCTCGCGACACGTCTCCTCGAGCACGACCGGCTGGGGCTCGCGACGCTGTCTCTCGACGGACGCGTGGTGGCGAGCCAGATCGGCGCGCTCGTGGGCGGAACCTACTACCAGCTCCAGGAGGGGTTCGACCCCGACCTCGAGAAGCAGCGAGTCGGTGTCGCCCTGCGCGGCTGGGCGATTCGAAGCCTGATCGAGCGCGGTGTCGAGTCCTACGACTTCATGGCCGGGCTCGCCTCGCACAAGACGGACTGGGGTGGTGTCCTGCGACCCTGCACGACGATCGCGTTCGCGCTGCCCCGCGTTCGGGCGCGCATGGCCTACGGCGCGCGCGCGCTCGTCGACCGCTGGCGCACGTCCTCAGCCTGATCCGAGGAGCCGTTGCCGGACGGTGGCGACGGCGGCGCGCCGTTCTTCGACGGTCAGGACGGAACGCCACAGGAATCCGAGCGCGAAGACCAGGACGGCCACCTTGGCCCCGATCGCCGCGACCGAGAACTGGCCGGTCTCGGCGAAGTTGACGTCGATCAGGATCGCGGCGGTGGCGCCCACTCCGACGGCCCCCAGACACCTTGCGATGCGGCCGTACTCGAGACTTGCCTTCGACATTCGGTACCTGCCGATCTCGCCCAGAGCCGCGAGCAAGGCGTAGGCCACGAGAGTCGAGGCCGCCGCTCCGACGGCGCCGTACGCGGGGATCATCCACAGGTTCAGGAGGACGTTCGTCAGGAGCGCCGTGAACGAGTACCAGGCGAGGACGCGCGTGCGCTTCGCGACGTGGAACGTCGTCTCCGCCATCGCGCGGTACACGGCCCAGAAGACGTAGGCCACGCTCACGAAAGGAACGACCCGGAAGGCTTCCTCGTACTGATGCCCCTCGGAGCGGTCCAGGATCAGGACGGCCTCGCGTGCGAACACGCTCAGACAGATGCTCGCCGTTCCGATGAAGACCAGCGCGTAGGTCGTCACGCGCGAGATCAGTGCCTCTTGCTCGCGTCGGTCCTCGACCGCGTAGATCCAGGGGAGAAAGACCTGCAGGAACGGTCCGAGGAGGACGGCGTTGCCGATGTAGCCGATGCGATACCCGATGCCGTAGATGCCGGCGGTCGCGAAGCCCAGGCCGGCCGGCATCAGGAGCTCGATCAATCGCAGGTCCGAGCGCTGGAGCGCGAGGTGGCAGAGACTCGCGAGGACCAGTGGCCAGGAGTAGACGAGGATCGGCTTGAGGATCTCCCAGTCGAACCGGATCCCGACTCGCTTGAGGATCCAGCCGGAGAGCAGTCCGCTGGTGAAGACCTCTCCGACGAGAACGCTCAGGAGCATTCCCTTCACGCCCAGCCCGAGCCCGAAGGGCGCGACGAACCACACCTTCAACCCCAGCTCGAGCAGCATCTTCGAGATCTGGGTCCGGGTGTAGAACCCGGACAGGTGGCGGATCATCAGGTACCGATACCCGGCCTGCGTGGTCATCTGGAACGGGACCAGCAGGAAGGCGAGCACGAGGACCTGCTTCAGGTACTCATCGGACACCCCGTCGGTCGGCGTCCCGAGCAAGACGGGCCTAAGCTCATCCGCGAAGAACAGACCCACGACGCAGACGACCCCGGAGATGCCTGCGGCGGCGAGGAGCACAGAGCTGACGACGGCGTTCCGATCACGCTCATCGTCGTGCTCGAAGTAGTAGCGCACCATCCCCTGCAGCGCACTGACGCCGAGCAGCTCGATCGTCAGGGCGAGGAAGAGGTCGACGATCTGGCTGACGCCCATCTCGTCGAGGTGCAGCCAGTCCGTGTAGAACGCGACCATGACGATCGCGATCACGTTGGCCGCTATCGGAACGAGGCTGTAGACGGCGCTGTGCCGCAGCAAGGCGCCCGCCGACTGACGGCGCGGTTCTCCCGTTCCATTCCCCGGGGGCATGCCTGGGGGAGAATATCACGCGGCCGCTCGAGGCTCTCTACTCGATGTAGCCGATTGCTCGCAGCTCGGCTTCCCGATCGGCTTCCGAGCCGGGGTCCTCATCGGGGGTCGGAACCGAGAGGCGCAGCTTCTGCCCCAATGCGCGCTGCAACGTCGTGGCGATCGACGTGTGTCGCCCGGCTACGTCCTCCGTCTCGCCCGGATCCCGCTCCAGGTCGTAGAGCCGAATCGTCTCGGTCGGTCCGTCAGCGACGAGTTTCCAGGAGCCGCTTCGGACGGCGTACCGAGCACTTCCCGACCGGTCCTCGAGCATGGAGAAGATGTGCGGCGACGCCGTCCTGGCATTCGAGCCGACCGAGATCGCCGAGACGAGGCTTCGACCCGAGAGCTCGTCCATGGCGTCCAGTCCCGCGACCTCGAGCAGCGTCGGTGCGATGTCCACCTGGGAAACCGGCACGTCGATCCGGCCGCCCGCGGCGACATCCGGACCCTTCATGATCAGCGGTATCCGCAGGATCTCCTCGAAGAGCGTCCGGCCGTGGAAGAACCCGCCGTGCTCGAGGAACTCCTCTCCGTGATCGCCGACCACGACGACGAACGCGTCGTCGGGCAGCCCGTCCAGGAGCCTTCCGAGCTCGTGATCCACGAACGCGACCTCGGCCGCGTAGTGGGCGCGAACTCGATCGAGCATCTCCTCGGCGACGTCGCCGGAGGTGAAGCGCTTCTCGAGGATCGCCTCGTCGTCCAGGGTCTCGGAGGTCCGGGCCAACCAGCGCGGTGGAGGTAGGTAAGGCTCGTGCGGATCGGTGTAGTGGACGTGCAAGAAGAAGGGAGAGGTCGCGGTGCCGATCCACGCGAGCGCAGCATCGCTCACGCGATCGGCCGTGAAGACCGGCCTCCCGGCGAGCTCGTCGCCCACGTCGCGGCGGCGTCCCTTGTAGTGCCGGAAGTGGAAGTCCTCGAAGCCCTGATCGTGCCGGTAAGCCGGTCCCGCGAGTCCGTTGGAGACGACCGCGCCGGTCGAGTATCCGGCGCCCGAGAATCGCTCGGCCAAGGTCACGACCGACGAGGGCATCGCGTCGCGAAAGTCGTGGATCCCGAGCTCGTCCGGATACATGCCCGTGACGATCGAGGCCACCGACGGTCCGGTCCAGGGCGAGACCCCGAGTGCGGCGTCGAACACGACGCCCTCGCGCGCGAGCTCGTCCAGACGCGGCGAGCTCCCGGGCGCCGCGCCGTGCGGTTCGAGCGCGTCCGCGCGCAGCGTGTCGATCACGATCAACACGATCGACGGAGGTTCCGGTCCGGAACAACCCGCGATCGAGAGGAGGATCGGGAGCGCGCCCGAGACGGCGGCGTGAGGGACGTCCTTCATCGGATGCCGGAGATCCTATCCCTTCGCCTTGCCTTGCTCAGCAGCGGGCCCCTCCCGACAATCCTCCCATGTGCGCAGACGAGGGCAGGATACCGCCGGAGCGTTTGACCCTCTTGCTCAACCAGCTCGGGGAAGGGGACGCGGCGCGGGAGCTCTGGCCCGTCGTCTACGACGAGCTCAAGAAGCTCGCGCGGACCCATGCGAGCGGGGTGAGGGAGGCGGACGAGCTGGAACCGACCGTGCTCGTCCACGAGGCGTGGCTGAAGCTCGTCGACACCGAGGCGAGCTTCGAGTGCCGCGCGCAGTTCTTCGCCTTCGCGAGCCGGGTGATGCGCTCGGTGCTCGTGGACGACGCCAGGGTGCGCGCGACCGAGAAGCGCGGGGAAAAGCTCGAGCGCATCACGCTCGACGAGGACCTCGTCGGCATGGGGCACACGGTCGACTTCCCGGCGCTCGACGATGCCCTCACGCGCCTCGAGCGCATGGACCCCGATCTCGCGCACCTGGTCGAGCTGCGGTTCTTCGGCGGTCTGAAGCAAGAGGAGATCGCCCAGCTCCTCGCGACGTCGTTGCGAAGCGTGCAGCGCGACTGGAGGCTGGCCCGCTCCTGGCTGCGGGGCGAGCTCGGAAAGTGAGGGAGAGTGGCGGGTCAGGATCGAGAATCCTCGTTCGTGGAATAGAGCGCGGTGGGTTCACGCTCACCGGAGTCGTCGACTCGCTGGACGGCATCAACGTCTCGGGCTACAGGAACACGAGGATCCACAACGGCGCGCTCTTCCGCTGGGGCGAAGCCGGCGTAGTTCTCGGGGTCGAGGGTGTCGCACGCGACCTCTGGATCGGGAGCTCCGGAGCGGAAGGCATCCTCGCGTTGGATCGGGCGCGGGTCGTCGATTGCGAGCTGGTCGACAACGTTTCCACGAGCCTCCTCGTCGGCGATTCCTCGTTCGTCTCGCATTGCCGGATCCAGGCAATCGGGTCCGATGGAGTCTCCGCGGGGCTCTACAGCGAGCTCGAGAGCGTCGTCGTTTCGGGAGGGAGCACGCGGATGCGGAACAGGAGCTCTGGGGCAGGAGTCTCGATCTCGCGGCACTGGACGAGGCCCTGACTCGACTCGACGAGATGGATCGCGGGCTCGCGCGGTTGGTGGAGCTGCGTTCTCTCGGCGGCCTGAAGCACCCCGAGATCGCGCAGCTCGTCGGCACCTCGCTGCGGACGGTCGAGCGCGACTGGCGGCTGGCCCGATCCTGGCTCAGCGCTGAGCTGGGAGAGTAGGATCGGAAACCCCCATCCGCGGCGGCGGGATCGTCCCCGGGATCTCGTTCTCCAGAGGGAGCGATAGGCTGGAACGCCAGGGATCCCACGAAATGAAGCCTGCCACATGGGCGCGAGTCCGCGAGTTGTTCCACGTCGCGGGAGAGCTCTCTCCCGACGAACGCCGGGAGTTCCTCGACACGAGCCGTGTCGACGCGGAGGTGCGCGACGAACTGGAGCGCCTACTCGCCGAAGATGCGTCCTCGAACGACGTCATGGGACAGGGCACTCCCGCCCCCGAACCCCGACGCGCCCCGCTCTCGCCCGGCCGGCGCATCGGGCGCTACGAGATCGTCCGCATCCTCGCTACGGGGGGCATGGGTACGGTCTACGAAGCGGTCCAGGAGGAGCCGCGGAGGCGCGTCGCGCTCAAGACGCTGCGAGTGGGATTCCGCACGGCGGAGGACCGGCGCCGTTTCCAGTTCGAGGTCGAGATCCTGGGCCGCCTGCGCCACGCGGGTATCGCGCAGATCCACGAAGCCGGCACACACGGCGAGGACGGCGCGGACACGCCCTACTTCGCGATGGAGCTCATCGAGGGCGCGCGCGACGTCATGACCTATGTACGTGAGGAGGGGCTCACGCTGCGGCAGAAGCTGGAGGTGTTCCTCGAGCTTTGCAACGCCGTCCAGTACGGCCACCAGCAAGGCGTCGTCCACCGCGATCTCAAGCCCGACAACGTGCTCGTGGATCGCGCCGGACGCCTCGCCGTGATCGACTTCGGCGTCGCGCGAGCCACGGACTCCGACGTCGCCCTGACCACGCAATCGGGCCGGATCGTCGGGACCGTGCTCTACATGAGCCCGGAGCAGCTCTCCGGAGATCCCGCCGCGATCGACACGCGGGCCGACGTGTACGCTCTGGGCGCCCTCTTGTACGAGCTCACGTGCGGCGCCCCCATCTTCGACCTCGCGCAGAGATCGGTGCCGGACATGATCCGCACCGCTGCCGAAGACACGCCGCGACGCCTCTCGCAAGTCGACTCGAGCCTCGCGGGCGACCTCGAGTGGATCGCGAACAAGGCCCTCGAGAGGGACAAGGAGCGCCGGTACGGCTCTGTCGCGGAGCTGGCGGCGGAGGTGAGTCGTCACCTCGCCCACGAACCCGTCCTCGCGGGCCCGCCAGCCACGACCTATCGCCTGGGCCGGTTCCTCCGACGCAACCGAACGGTGGTCGGCGCGCTCGTCGCCGTCTTCCTCTCGCTGGCGGCCGGACTCGGCTGGGCGCTCGTCGAACGCAACCGTGCGGTCGAGGCCCGGGAGGGCGAGTCGAACCAGCGCGAGCTGGCGATCGCACGCGCGGAAGAAGCGGATGAGGCCCGCGAGCTGGCGCAGGAACGCGCTCTGGAGGCGAACCTCGCCCGAGGGGAGGAAGCACGCCAGCGCGCGGCTGCCGAGGAGGCATTCGCGCGCGCCGACCGCCGCAGCCGGCTCGCGATGGTTAGCGAGATCTTCCTCGACGAGCTGTTCGACGGGCTCGATCCCGGCCTGACGGGCGGGCGCGAGCTGACGGTACGCGAGGTTTTCGAGACGACGCTGCAGACGATCGACCGGCTGACCGCCGCAGGCGAGGTCTGGCCGCCCGCCATCGCGGAGTTTCGCGAGTCGGTGGCGGAGACCTACCTCCGGATGGGTGACTTTCCGGCCGCCGAGGCTCAGGCGAGGATCTCCTACGACGTCCGCCTGGCGGAGTTCGGGCCGGAGCACAGGGAGACGTTGAAGTCCGCGATGATCCTCGCGCACGCGCTTTTCCGCCAGAATCGGACGGTGGAAGCCGAACCATTCGTGCGCTCGAGCTACGAATCCGCGTACCGCACGCGCGGACCCGAGGACGACACGACGATCGAATTCACGACCATGCTCGCGCGCGTGCTCGTCGAATCGGACCGCCTGGGCGAAGCCGAGCTCCTGCTGCGCGATGCGGTCGACGTGACCCGCCGCGTGTTCGACGAGGAGCCCTCGGAGCGCAGGCTGGTCAACCACATGAACGCTCTGGGCAACCTGGGCTGGGCCCTCGAGGAGGCCGGCGAGCTGGAGGAGGCGGCGTTCTGGGCCCGTGAGGAGCTCACGATCGGCAGCGAGCTCCTCCCGCCGTACCACAGCGCGGTGCTCGAGTCCCAGGCGCTCCTGGCGCGCGTTCAGCGGGCTCGGGGAGAGCTCGAGGAGGCGCGGTCGCTTCTCGAAGACAACTTCGACCGGCGTCTCGAGGCCTACGGCCCCACGCACCCCCGCACCCTCAGCGCGGCGCACGGTCTGGTCACCTTCTACGAGGAGACGGGGGATGAGGAGGCGGCCGGGCGCTTCCTCGAGGAGCACGGCGCGAAGAGACCTTCCGAGGACTAGAGGTCCGGCCGAAAGGCAGGACCTCGCCGAGGCCGAAGGCCGAGCCCGGCGCGGAGTCGCGCCGTAGC
>JAJDET010000093.1 GCA_029259655.1 Planctomycetota bacterium | reverse complement strand
CCATTGACGAGCCGCATCGTGAAGAAGAGCCGTCCGTCGCCGTCGAGCCCGAGCTCGTGCACGGGGACTATGCCGGGGTGCTCGAGCTGTCCCGTGACCTGCGCCTCCTCGAGGAAGCGGCTCGCGCGCTGGGACTCCAGCTCGTCGCTCTCGCCCTCGCGCTCCTGCAGCACCTTCATCGCGACGCGCCGGCGGACCTCGCGATCGTGCGCCTCGAGGATCACGCCCATGCCACCGCGCGCGATCTCGCCCTCGACGTCGTAGCGGCCGATGCGATCGCCGTCGTGCGTCTCGCGCGCACGCGTCGAGCCGGAGAGCTCCTCGAGGAGCTTCCTCAGATACGCGGCATCCCGCGTCCCGGTGCTCGTTCCGCTCGACTCCTCGGTCATGTTCGGTTCCCCGGACATTCTGCCGGGGCTATTCGCTCCGCGCGAGCCAGGCGTGCAGCGCGAGGGCGGTGAATCCGTCGCGGATGGCTCCCGCGAGGAGGAGCTCTCGGGCCTGCTCGGGGCGGAAGACGTGCACCTCGAGCTTCTCGGCGGGGTCGAGGCGGAGGTCGCCGACGCGCCTGCAACCGCGCGCGACGAACGCGTGGGCGAGGTGATCGCTGATGCCGTTGATGGGGTAGAAGCTCTGCAGCAGCTCGAGGTCCGTCGCCTCGTGGCCGCTCTCCTCGGAGAGCTCGCGGTGCGCGGCGTCGACCGGCGACTCGCCCGGGTGCATGCGGCCGGCCGGCATCTCCCAGTGCGTCTCCCCGTGCGGGTGGCGGTACTGCCAGACCAGGAGGAGCGAGCCGTCCTCGAGCACCGGCACCACGACCACGGCCTCCGGGACCTCGAACACGTGGTAGTCCTGCAGCGCGCCGGAGTCGAGCCGGATGATGTCGCGCCGGAGCCCGCACCAGCGGGAGTCGTAGATGCGCTGGCTCGCCTCGGTCGGGAACCCGGCGTAGGGCGGCGGGTCCTCGCCCCGGTAGGGGGGCGGGCCCCCGCCGTTACCCGGTCCCGTCACGGACTCTCGATCCGGCCGGGCCAGAGCTCACGCCAGTCGGCGCGTTTCGCGGGTGCTCGTCCCGCCATGCGCTCGAGCAACGCGGGAGAGACGCGCAGGTCCTCGAGCGCCGTCTCGGCCAGAACGCGACCGCAGGTCTCGATCAGCGAGTCCTTGTCGAGCGCGTGCATCTCGAACACCTGATCCGGCCGTCCGCACTTGCTGAACTTCCGCACTGCCTGCGTCTGCTGCTTCACGCCGACGATCGAGCCGATGTTGTCGAGCAGCCCGGCCTCGCCGTCGCACACGGCGACGATCGGGACCCGACGGCCCGCGACCGACAGGAGCCCGGCCTCGCTCTCGCCGGCGCCCTCGACCGCGTAGAGGTCGCCCGTGACGCCGAGGTTGTCCCTCAGGTGGCTGTAGCCGTCCTGCTCGCCGAGGATGCCGAACATCAATTCTGGGGACGTGACGACGATCACGTTCGCGTAGATCCCCAGCTCGACCAGGGCCTGGCTCGCCTCGTAGGCCTCGGTCGTGAGCGAGCCCATCGCGAACAGGTGAACGACGTTGTCGCCGGGCTCGTAACCCGCGTAGCCGCGCCAGTCGACCAGGTAGTAGCCTCCGAGCAGGCACTCTTCCCGCACGCGCGCGAGGAGAGCCGCGTCGTCGAGTGCGGGGATCGTGCTCTCGTCCACGGCGTCGCCCCACTCGTCGCCCGCTCCGGCCGGCTTGAGCAGCGTGCCCGGCGCCACCTCGATCTTGTTGCGCGCCTGCCGGCGAGCGAAGTCGAGCAGGGGCGCCTGCTGCACGGCGCGTGTCACCGCGCGGATGAGCACGCCGCGCCGCCCGTCGTTCGTGTCCTCCATGTGACGCTTGAGCGCGTCGGAGAGGATCCAGTCCACCTCGACCGCGAAGAGCGGCTCCCAGGTGATCAGGTTCGGGATCTGGATGTCGGACTTCCAGGAGTGCTGCGCGCCCTCGGGCGACAGCGTCACACCCGACGGCGTGCCGACGATCACGAACTCCGCGCCCCAGTACAGGTTGTAGTAGAGCTGGTCGAGCGCGCGTTTGATGAAGAAGTCGTACACCGTCATGATCGGAAAGAAGGGGATGCCGGTGTAGTGCCCCATCTTTCCGAACGCCGCGACGGCCGACATGCAGTTGGCCTCGGCGATCTCGAACCGGATGTGTCCCGTGAAGCCCGCCTCCGACTGGTGCAGGTCGGGGTGCTTGGCGTCCGTCCCGAGGTCGTCCTCGTCGCCATCCGACTTGGGACCGTAGATCCGCTGGTCCATCGAGGGCGCGATGTTCGTGCTGGTCCCGACGTCGGGCGACATCGTCAGGACGTAGTCGGCGACGCCCTTCCAGCGCCGCTCGTCGTCGGTGAGCTCCTTCTCCTTCTTGACGCCCGCCAGGTGGAAGTCCTCGACGTCCGAGGTCCCGATTCGCACGAGCTTGGCCGCGAGCTGGCCCCAGGCCCACTGGGTGTGGACGCGCGGGAACAGCGTGAGGTCGATGCCGAGCGAGTCGGGCAGTCCCCCGTACTCCACCATGTGGTTGCGGGCGACCTCGCGGTTCCCGCGGCGCATCCCGAGGTGGCCCTCGATGCCGCTGCGGAAGGCCCAGCTCCTCTCGGCGAGATAGGCGCCCTCCGGCGTCTCTGCGTCGAAGAGGGCGAACGGGTCCTCGGGGTCGAGGCCGCTCCGCTCCTGGAGCGCCCGCACCTCACCGGCACTCGGCAGCGAGGAGTGGTTCGACGGGTCGGCGAAGCAGTCGAGTCCCCAGCCCTTGATCGTGTGCGGGATGATGAGGTACGGCTCGTCGGGCTCCTCGCGAGACGCCTGGAGCGCGTCGATCATCTCGGCCATGTCGTGCCCGCCGAGATCCGTGAAGGCGCGCCAGAGCTCGTCGTCGTCGAGGGAGTCCACGACCTTCGCACTGGCCGGTACGTGCCGCTTGCAGTGGTCGCGGACGTCCGCGAGCTCGCGACTGAACAGGAGGATCTGGTACTCGAAGTCGGAGAGTCCCGTCTCGAAGAGCTCGCGCAGGGAGTCGCCGCCCTCGCGCTCGAAGAGCTCCTTGCGCCAGCTCCCGTGCCGGACCTGGATGACCTTCCAGCCGTTCGCCAGGGCCGTGGCCTCGATCCGGTCGCAGTCGCGCGAGTGGAGCCCGCGGTCGTTGGGGATACGCGTGCCGTCCAGGTTCTGACGGTTGTAGTCGACGATCCACGTGACGTTCCCGAGCTGGCGCTCGGCAGCGTCCGGCATGCACTCGAGGATCGAGCCCTCGCGGAACTCGCTGTCGCCGATCAAGGACCAGAAGTGCGCGTGGGGGGGGACCTCGAGCTTGTGGTCTCCGGCGTAGCGGTGCGCCAGCGCGAGATACACCGAGACGACCGGGGGAATCCCGACCGATCCCGACGGCAGGAAGTGGAACGAGTCCGGGTCGCTGCGCGCGTGGTAGCTCTGGAAGACCTCCCCGCCGTCCTCCGGGAACATCCGCAGACACCGCATCAGCTCCTTGCCCTCCGTGTCCGTCAGCCACGAGTCGTCTTCGTGGTGGCGGAAGAGCCGCATCAGGTGGTGGAAGGAGTGGTCCATCGGCGCCGCATGGGGCTTGCAGCACACGTAGTCGTGGACCTCGCGCACCGCGAGGTGCAGCGCGCCGAGGATGTGCAGCGAGCTGGCGCAGGCCGCGGGGTGGCCGCCGACCTTGGGGTCGCCGGGCTGCTTCTCCTTCCGCGTGTTCGCGAGATGGATCATCGTCACCATCTGGGCGAACGCGCGGTCGCAGATCTTCGACAGGAGGGCGGGGTCGGCCTGTGTCATCGTCGGCGTGGTCATGAGGAGCGCCTGGGGAGGGCCGGACGGGAGTGTCGGGCACGTTCAGAGAGGCGTAGTCAGTCTTATATGGGAGGGGGATTCAAGAGTTCGAGGCGGCGGCGAAGTAGATCTCGCGATACGCGTCGACCATGGCCTCGTACGCGTACCGTTCGCGCGCCCGGACGCGGTTCTCCTCGCCCAGACCGCGCCGGAGCTCGGGCGACGTGCGCAGCGTCTCGAGCGCTTGCGCGAGTGCTGTCGCGCCGTCCTCTGCGGGAACGACGAACGGGCTCTGCGCCTCGGGCAGCATGATCCGGATGTCGCCGACGTCGGTCGACACGGCGGGCAACCCGGCGGCCATGGCCTCGAGCAGCGAGATGGGCATCTGCTCGGTGTCGGAGCTGATCGCGAAGACGTCCATCGCGCGGTACGCGGGCGCGAGGTCTTCCTTGTGTCCGGGCAGGAGCACGCGGCCGGCGACGTCGCCCTGCGACGCGCGCTCGACGAGACCCGCTCGCTCCGCGCCGTCGCCCAGGATCAGGAGGCGCAGCCGCTCGGGCTCGTCGACCTCCGCCGACAGGAGCGCGAACGCGTCGATCAGCCTTCCGTAGTTCTTCTCGCCGCGCAGGTGGCCGACCCCGCCCACGACGAACGCGTCGAGGGGGATCGCGAAGTCCCCGCGCGCCGCGCGCCGCTCGCCGTCGCTCGGAGCGTCGGGGATGCGGATCCCGTTCGGGATCCAGCGGACGAGCCCGCGCGGGAGCCTCCAGGTTCGGAGCGCGATCTCCTCGAGTCGGTGCGAAGGGACGACGACCGCGCGCGCGCCGCGCAGCACGAGGCGCCGCGTCCACACCCTGCGGCGCTTGAAGGACGCCGCCTCGTCGGGGAGGAACCCGTCCTCGTGGTGCAGGACCGGGATCCGGCGCGAGCGGGCGGCCATGACCGACTCGATCGAGCCCCAGTTGTAGGTGCACACGACGTCCGGTTCATGTTCGGCGAACACCGCACGCATTCGCTTCACCATTGCGAGGGGGCTCGCGCGCGGCGGAGCGGGGAGGAGCTCGAGCTCCACGTCGCCGCCGACGAGATCGGATGCGTCGATGCGTCCGTCCAGGGGCACCACGGAGTGCCGGAGCTCACCGGCCAGGGCGCCCATGAGACCGACCGTTCGGACCTGGGCGCCGCCGGGGGCGAAGGTCGGAAAGACGTGCAGGAGATGGGGCGCGGACACGGCCCGGAGAGTAGCGCGCCGGCGGCTCGCGGAAACGGTTTCCGGATCTCGGCCGGGTCCCCGGGCCCCGCCCGGAAGGATCGTGCACGGGGCTCAGGTCGAACGAGTCGGTTGCCGAAAGGACTGCCATCTCCTCCTTCTCTGGGCCCGGTGCCTTCACTTCGGTGAGGGTGTCGGGCCCTCTTTTTTCCCTCCGGAGGAGTGAGGTCGGCCACGCGAAGCGCGTCTCCGTGCTTGGACACGTCGAGACGCCCTGATAAGATCGTTCCTTTCCACCGTGACCGGCCAAGGTCTCGGGGGCGGTCCTCTACCGAGGCCCTCTCCCGACCGCTCTCCGGTGGCGGCAGCGGGTCTTCCCGGTCGGCGCGAGGCCCGCAGGTCGCCTCGGTATGCGCGCGATCCGAAGGTCGGTTCCAACCGGAACCGGAGACCAGAAGACCATGCCCCTCGAGCTCCCCGAAGGCCTGACCTTCGACGACGTCCTGCTCATCCCGCGGGAGTCGGACCTGGTGCCCGCGGAGGTCGACGTCGCGACGCACTTCTCGCGCAACGTCCCGATCAACATCCCGATCACCTCGGCGGCGATGGACACGGTCACCGGCTGGCAGCTCGCCGTGGCCCTGGCCCGCGAGGGGGGGCTGGGGGTCATCCACCGGAACTTCCCGATCCCCGACCAGATCGCCGAGGTCGACAAGGTCAAGCGCTCGGCCAACGGCGTGATCCTCGACCCCGTGACGCTGCCGCCCAGCGCGACGATGGCGAAGGCGCGCGCGATCATGGCGGACCAGAACATCTCGGGGCTCCCGATCCTCGAGGGCGAGACGGTCGTCGGCATCCTGACTCGACGCGACTGCAAGTTCGAGACGCACGACGAGACGCCCGTGTCGGAGGTGATGACGAGCGAGAACCTCGTCACCGCGCCCCAGGGGACGTCGCTCGAGGAGGCGCGCAGCCTGCTCTACCGGCACAAGGTCGAGAAGCTCCTGATCGTGGGCGAGGGGAACCGCCTGGCGGGCCTCGTCACGATGAAGGACATCAACATGCTCGAGGCCTTCCCGAACTCTGCGACGGACCCGCGCGGGCGGCTGCGCGTCGGCGCCGCGGTCGGGGTGCACGACTACGACCGCGCCGAGGGGCTCGTGGGCGCCGGAGTGGACGTCCTGGTCGTTGACACGGCCCACGGTCACAGCCGGAACGTGCTCGACACGGTCCGCGAGCTGAAGAAGAACCTCTCGGAAGTCGACGTCGTGGCCGGCAACATCGCGACCGCCGAGGCGGCCCGCGCGCTGGTCGAGGCGGGCGTCGACGGCGTGAAGGTCGGCATCGGCCCCGGCTCGATCTGCACGACGCGCGTCGTCGCCGGCGTCGGCGTACCCCAGCTCACCGCCGTCACCGACGTCGCCGGCGTGCTGCGCGATACGGACGTGCCGCTCGTGGCCGACGGCGGGATCCGCAACTCGGGCGACATCGCCAAGGGGCTCGCCGCGGGCGCGTCCTGCGTGATGGTCGGCAGCCTGTTCGCGGGTGTCGACGAGAGTCCGGGCGAGACGATCCTCTACAAGGGTCGGAGCTTCAAGGCCGTGCGCGGCATGGGCTCGCTCGGCGCGATGATGAAGGGTTCGAAGGAGCGCTACGGCCAGGCCGCGGTCGAGTCGGTCGAGAAGCTCGTGCCCGAGGGCATCGAGGGCATGGTCCCGTACAAGGGCAAGCTCGGCTCGTTCGTTTACCAGCTGGTCGGCGGCATCCGCGCCGGGATGGGCTACTGCGGAGCGGCGACGATTCCCTCCCTGTGGGAGCGCGCGCGGTTCGTGCGTGTGACGTCGGCCGGTGTTCGCGAGGGCCACCCGCACGACGTGACGATCACCAAGGAAGCCCCCAACTACCACCAGTTGACCGAATGAGCGACCTCCCGCGCGGCCTCCTCGTCGTCGACCTCGGGGCGCAGTACGCCCAGCTCATCGCGCGCCGTGTGCGCGAGACGAATACCTGGTGCCAGATCGCGCCGCCCGCGCGCGCGCTCGAGGTGGCGCGCGAGATGGATCTCGGCGGCGTGATCCTGTCGGGCGGACCGGCGTCGGTCTACGCGGCCGACGCCCCGATCGTGCCGAGGGAGCTCCTCGAGCTCGGCGTGCCGGTGCTCGGCATCTGCTACGGGATGCAGTGGATGATGCGCGCGCTGGGGGGCGAGGTCGAGGCGTCGGAGAAGCGCGAGTTCGGCCGGACCTCGATCGCGATCGAGCGCTCCGAGGGCGTGTTCGACGGCGTCGACGGCCGTACGGTCGTGTGGATGAGCCACGGCGACAACGTGTCGCGGCTTCCTTCGGGATTCGAGAGCTACGCGCGCTCCAAGACCTGCCCCCATGCGGCGGTCGGCGATCCCTCGCGCGGGTTCTTCGGGCTGCAGTTCCACCCCGAGGTGACGCACAGCGTGCGTGGGCGCGAGCTTATCGAGAACTTCGTGGGTCGCGTGTGCGAGCTGCCCGGCGACTGGCGCTCGGTGGACATCGTCGAGCGCGAGGTGGCGCTCGTGCGCGAGAAGGTGGGGGAGAAGGGTGAGATCGTGCTCGGCCTCTCGGGCGGCGTCGACAGCTCGGTCGCGGCGATGATCCTGCACGAGGCGATCGGCGACCGGCTGCACTGCATCTTCGTGGACAACGGATTGCTCCGGAAGGGCGAGCGGGACCTGGTCGAGGCGACCTTCCACGAGCACTTCAAGATGGATCTGACCGTGGTCGACGCGCGCGACCGCTTCCTCGAGAAGCTCGCGGGCGTCACGGACCCGGAGACGAAGCGCAAGATCATCGGCAACGAGTTCGTCGAGGTCTTCCGCGAGCAGGCGACGCGTTTCGAGAGCGCGAGCTTCCTCGGCCAGGGCACGCTCTATCCCGACGTGATCGAGTCGGTGAACGTGCACGGCGGCAACACGGCGGTGATCAAGAGCCACCACAACGTCGGCGGCCTGCCGGACGACCTCGACATGGAGTTGGTCGAGCCCCTGCGCGAGCTCTTCAAGGACGAGGTGCGCAAGATCGGGCGGCACCTGGGTCTCGAGTCGGTCGTCGTCGACCGCCAGCCCTTCCCGGGCCCGGGGCTCGCCGTGCGGATCCTGGGCGAGGTGACGCCCGAGCGCTGCGAGCTCACGCGCGAGGCTGACGCGATCGTGCGCGAGGAGATCGAGAACGCCGGCGAGCACACGGGCTTGTGGCAGTACTTCGCAGTGCTGCTCCCCGTGAAGTCCGTCGGCGTGATGGGCGACCAGCGCACCTACGAGGACGCCTGCGCCATCCGCATCGTCGAGAGCGAGGACGGCATGACCGCCGACTGGGGCCACCTCTCGCACGAGACGCTGCAGACGATCTCGAACCGCATCATCAACGAGGTGCGCGGGATCAACCGGGTGGTGCTCGACATCTCGAGCAAGCCGCCGGCGACGATCGAGTGGGAGTAGGGATGGACCGCAGGGACAAGAACCGGCTGAAGCGAGACAAACGACTCGGAGAGATCGAGCTCGCCCGCCGATTCTTGGATTGCATTGGGGAAGACCCGATGGCTTGGAGTCTCCAGCACGGGGATCGACCCGACTTCAAAGCCACGAGTCCATTGGGAATCACTGTTGGGCTCGAAGTGACCCAACTTCTCCCCCGCGGTGATGAGCGCGGCAACGAACTCAGACTCTGCAGGCTCCTCAAGTCCACGGTTCATGACGAGATCCGAAGGAGGGGTGGTCTAGGAGCAACGATAGGAGCCACCAACCACAGCGTTCCGAAACGTACCGACGACTTGTCATCTCTCGGCCTGGGTCTACGGAGGCATCTGGTCACGCATGGTCAAGGCCTTGACCAGGACCACGGAGAAGTGAAAGAGGTCTTTCGTCACCCTTGGGGGGAGGTGACGTGGGTTTCGCGACACGACGCGAGGCCTGGAGTTGGTGCGATCGAATCGTGGGGAGGCAAGCGACTTCCTCACAAGGCGTGGCTATTGCAAGCAGAGATCGAGCAACTCGTGCTCGGGTCCGTTATGGACAAGGTCGCCAAGGTGGGAGGCTATGACACGTCCCATCCGCTCTGGCTCGCGGTCTGCAACACGAATGACGTGCTCCGGGGCCTTTCCCCGAGCGCGTCCTCGGCCATCCGTAGGCTCAATGCAGGGCAGTTTGCGAGGATCTGCGTGTTTCATTGCCCAATGGACGTCCTAGATGCTCGTCCCCTGTCGCCCCGGTTCGTCGATGTCGTGTAGGCTGGATTCAGGGGCGAACCTGTCCAATGGATACGCGGTTGTTTTCGTGGCGAGCCGTCGCGACGGCCTCGGGGCTCGCCCTCCTCGCGTGCAGCCCGGGCAGCCCGGCGGAAAGGAGCGCATCGACTGCGCACGTTCCCGCTGATGCGAGACCGTACGCGGACCTCTCAGAGCTGAAGCGGCAGCTCGAGCACGGCCCGGAACCCTCGGACGCGAACTGGCGCAGCGCGCTCCTCGGCAACGTGATCCGTCACCGGCCCCTCTGGTCCGCGGACCACGAGTTCGGCGTCTGGGTGAAGAGCCCGGACGAGCTGGGACACGTGGAGGCCCGCTTCGATCCTCGAGAAGCCGGACTTGCGTCCGTCTCGGCCGGCGAGCACGTGCCGACGTGCGGGACGATGACCCTGTTCGGCGCCTTCGAGCGCGCCTACCAGGTCGTGGGCACGCTCGCTCCGGGCGAGCACCGCCTAGTCTTCGACGTCGAGGTCGAGCGGCGGGCTCCCGACGACTTCGACCCCTACTTCGACTCGTTTCGCGAGCCGCTCTTTCCCGACATCCTGTGGCGCGGCGAGATCGCGCTCGACGTCTCCGTTGTGGATTCGGTCGACGAGGTGTTGGAACCCGTCCGGGGTTCGGAGCTCGACGACTGGGTGCGCCGCTCGCTCCGTTTCGATCTGAGGGAGGAGCAGCGAGGATTGGGGGAGCTTTCCTCCGAGAATCCCCTCGTCGCCGAGCTCTGGTTCCGACCCGACGAGCCGCCGGAAGCCCTCCGCACGACCGCTTTCTCCGTCGAGGTCGTCCTGCGCGAAGGACGTCTCGCACTCGACCGAGCGGTCCTCGTTCCCGGCGATCGACACACGCTGGCCGTTCCACTCGAACGACTGCAGAGCGGTGGCCCGTGGACCCTCGCCGTCGAGGGCACGGGGCGCAACGTGCTCGAGAATCCGGCGGTGGAACGGCGCTACGCGGGGAGAGTCGAGATGTCTCTGGACGACCGGCTCCGGGATCTCGGCGGTTGAGGCCCGTCCACGGTGTGCGCGGGATCAACCGGGTGGTGCTCGACATCTCGAGCAAGCCGCCGGCGACGATCGAGTGGGAGTAGGGGCAGCGGCCGCGGACCTCACTCGGGTTTCCGGAATCGGGGGCTTCGACTAGGCTTCGCCTGCCCATCGGTGGGGTCCATGCTCCGTCTCACCCAGGTCCTCCTTCTCGTTGCCTCGGCCACGCCGGCACACGCGGCCGCCGTGTCGGGGGATGTCGAGCGGTGCGATTCGCTGCCCGCCCTGACCGAGGGGGAGGCCGTACGCGCCGAGATCGACGCCGGTTCCCCCGCGGTCGAGACCGAGCTCCTGCGGGAGACCTCCGACGCGCCGACCCTGGGCCTGGCCTACTGTCTGCGACTGCCGGAGGGCGGTCCGGTCACGCTCGAGCTCCGCTCCGTGACGTTGGACGCCTACCTGGTCCTGCGCGCTCCTGACGGGACCGTCCTCGCCGAGGACGACGACGGCCTCTACGGGACCCACGCGCGGATCGCGTTCGACGCGCTGGAGGCCGACGTTCCGTACAGGGTCGAGGCCTGTGCACGGTTCGGCGAGCACGGGGAGCTCGAGCTGTCGCTCGCGCGCGGGATCCTACCCGCGCCTTCGCGGAGGGAGCGCGTCGAGCTCGAGCTCGAGGAGAGGCGTGAGCGCGTGGCGCGGCTCGACGCCGAGGCTCCCGGAAGTTTCGAGCTGGCTCGAGCGCTGAGGAAGCAGGGCGAGCACGCGTACCGGATCTATCTCGGCGACGAGGCGATCGAAGCACTCGAGCGCTCGGTCGCGATCGGGTTCGGGCTCCACGAGCGTTCCGCGCTCTCGGAGGAGGAGCTCCTCGAGCACGTGGAAACGATGCGGGTCCTGGGGGCGGTGTTTCGGGGCCTGGACTCGCACGCGCTGGCGCGCGACCTCTACGTGCGCGCGCTGGAGCTCCTGGAGACGGGCGAGAGCGAGGCGCGCGCGGAGCTCGCCGTTCGCACCCACATGAACCTAGGCATCGTGACCGGCGAGCTGGGCGACGTCGAAGCCGCGCTCGGGCTGCTCGAGGACGCGCTGGCTCGCAGTGAATCGACGCTCGGCCCCGAGCACCCACGCACGGGCGATTCGCTGGCGCAGGTCGCCACGTTTCTCAACGGATTGGATCGCGACGCGGAGGCGCTCCCGTACCACGAACGGTCGCTCGCCGTGCGCATGGCGGCATGGGGAGAGGTTCACCCCGACACCGCCGAGTCGCTGGGGAACGTGGGAGCCACGTACCTGTTCCTCTCCGACTATCCCCGTGCGGTCGAGTACTTCGAACAAGCGCTCGCCGTCGAGGTCGAGCTCTACGGCGAGGACAGCCCGGACGTCGCAAGAAGCCTCGGGGCCCTGGCCTCGGCGCTCAGGAGGCTCGGCGACTACGAGCGCGCGATCGAGCTCGTACGGCGGGGCGTCGCCATCTCCGAACGCACGGCGGGGCCGGACGACCCGCGCACGGCCGACCGGCTCCACGAGCTCGCCGAGATCCTCAACCACCTGCATCGGAACGAGGAGGCGGTCCCGCTACTGGAGCGCGCGAGCGCGATCATGGCCGCCGCGTACGGAGAAGACCACGCCGAGACGCTCCGGGCTCGCGAGGGGCTGGGGATCGCGCTCGTGGGCCTGGACCGGTACGACGAAGCGCGCCGCATCCTCGAGGCCGTCGTGGAGGTCCGCCGGGCCGAGCTCGGCCCCGAGCACCCGGACCTGCTCCATCTGTACGATTCGCTCGGGACGATCTGCGCCCACGTCGGCGAGTACGAGCGGGCGCATCACTACGCGCGCTCTGCCGTGGACGTCGCCGAGGCGCACTACGGAGCCGACCATCCCGAGCTCCTCGACGCGCTGGACGGGCTCGCGAGCGTCGAGGTGGAGACCGGGAACCCGGGTCGGGCCACGCAGCACCTCGAGCGTGGCCTCGCGATCGCCTTGGCCGCGTTCGGACCGGAGCACGTCGAGGTCGCTCGGTGCTGGAAGCGCCTCGCGCGGGTGCGCCGTCGCAACGACGACCCGGTCGGCGCTCGCCAGGCCGCGGAGCGAGGGCTGGCCGTGATGGAGAGCGCTCTCGGACCCGACAATCCGGAGACCGCGCTCCTGCGCTTCGAGCTGGCGCGGTGCCTGACGCTCCAGGGGGACTTCGCCGAGGCGGGGCGCATGCTCGAGCTCGTCGTGGCGGTGCTCGACGGAGAGCCTCCCCTCGACCCCGTGAAGCTGGCCGAGGTCCTGCAACGCCTGTCCGTCGCGCGGCGGAAGCTCTCGGATTGGGACGGTGCGCGCGCCGCGGCGGAACGGTCGATCGCGCTCTTCCAGTCCGAGCTCGGCAGCGAGAACCAGGAGGTGGCGACGAGCCTCGAGGTCCTCGCGGAGACGTACGGCAACGGGGAGGATCTCGAGCGGGAGCTCGCGCTCCGCCGGCGTGTGCTGGCGATCCGGACGGCGCTCTTCGGCCCCGATCACAGGGAGACGATGGTCGCCCGGTCGAACCTCGCGCCGGCGCTCCACCGCGCCGGCCTGGAGGAAGAGGCGGACCGGGCTCGCGAGAGCGCGGTCCGGTTCTTCGAGCAGACGGTGGGGCACGGGGGCCTCGATACCTGGCGCGCCGTCTACAACCACGGGCGGGCCCTCCTGCGCGACGGGGAGCCGGAGCGAGCCTGGGAGGTGCTCGAGCGCGGTGCGGAAGCGCGCCGCCGGACGGTCATGGGGATCGTCGGCGGTCTCAGCGAAGCCGAGGCGTTCCGCTTCCTCGGGGAGTGGCGGATCCTGCTCGAGCTGAGACTCGCCGTGGGAGCTCGACTCGCCGAGCCCGAAGTCCTCGCCACGTGTTACGAAGACGTTCTCGACTGGAAGGGGCGCATCGGTCGCGTGCGCATAGCCAGCCGCGAGCTGTTGGCGCGTTCGGCCTCTCCCGAGGCCCTGCAACTGCAGGAGGACTTGCGTGCGTGCCAGTCCGAGCTCTCGCGTTTGGTGTCGGACACGAGGGGGGGCGACCACGGGCAACGGCTGGACGAATTGCGGGCGGAGCGCGAGCTCATCGAGCGTGAGCTCCTGCGTGCGGCCGGGCCCGCCGGAGAGGATCCCGTCGGGCTCGACGAGCTCGTCACCGCGCTGCCCGAGGACACCGCGGTGGTCGACTTCTTCGCCCACGACTGGAGGCCGCAGGGCGTCGGGGAGTTCGAGCACGTTTGCGCCTGGATCACGCGAGGCGGCGAGAGCGGGGTCGAGCACGTCGATCTCGGCCCGGCCGACGCGCTGGGGGAGGCCGTTCGCGAGTACCTGGACGCGCTCGTGGCGCGAAGGGGGTTCGAGGCCGACGACTCCGGACCCGATGCTTCCGCGCGACTGCTCGCCCTCTTGTGGAAACCGCTCGCGCCGCACCTCGAGGGCGTCGAGACCGTGATCGTCTCGCCCGATTCGTTCCTCGGGACCGTTCCGTTCGAGGCCCTCGCCGACGCGGATGGGACGTACCTGATCGAGGAGCGCGCGTTCGTGTACGTGCAGGACGTGAGCTCCCTCGCGCGCGCGACAGGCGAGCCCGGCGAGGTGGCCGGCGACCTGCTCGCCGTGGGCGGCGTGGACTTCCGCCGTGGCGAAGCGTTCCAGGCAGAGCCGATCGCGGCGGCAGAAACCCGGGCCCCGTCCGACCTGCGCGGGAGCTTCACCGACTACTGGGGGCGCCTCCCGGCGACGGAGTACGAGTCCCAGGTCGTTCTGGACTTGCACGCGGATGCGTTCGAGGGCGAAGCCTCCCGGTTGCTCCTCCAGGGCAGCGCGCCGACGGAGCCGCGCCTCGCCCGGGAGCTCCCACGCCACTCCATCCTCCACCTCGCCACGCACGGCTTCTTCCAGCCGGAGGGCATGCCGTCCATGTGGGAGTCGGTCGCGAGCGAGGACGGAGGACGCGAGCTGCGCCTGAACGAGCCGGCCGGTCGGCTCGTCGGTCGGCACCCCGCCCTGCTCTCGGGCCTGGTCTGCGCCGGGGCGAACCGCGGCGGCGGTTCGACGGAGCGCGACGACGGCTACCTGACGGCGGAGGAGGTCGGCTGGCTCGACCTCTCGGGCGTCCAGCTGGTCGTCCTCTCCGCGTGCGAAACGGGCCTCGGCCGAGCGCTGTCGGGCGAGGGTCTGATCGGCCTGCGCCGCGCATTCGAAACGGCGGGTGCGCAGACGGTCGTCAGCTCCCTGTGGTCGGTGAAGGACGATTCGACTTCGGAGCTGATGCGCGACTTCTACAAGAACCTCTTCCTGAAGGGGATGGGTCGCCACGAGGCGCTGCGGTCGGCGCAGCTCGCGATGCTGCAGAAGAATCGCATGGAGCACGGCGAGGCGCTGCCGTCGACGTGGGGCGCCTTCGTACTGTCGGGAGAATGGCGCTGAACGTCCGGGCCCTGGCCCAGGTATCGGGAAGAGACGGCTTCGTCTAGGCTGCGGACCCCCCTTCCCGGGGGACTCATGCTCCGCCTCACCCCGATGGCGATCGCAGTGGCGGCGCTGGTACTCGCACCGCCCCTCTCGACTCAGGACGTCGATGAAGCGGCGCCTTCGTTGCTCGTCGTCGGTCAGCCGGTCGAGGGCGTGATCGAGGACGGCGCCGCAATGGTCGAGACCGAGACGCTCGTCACGCGCTACACGCGGGCGCCGACGGTGGGGCGGACCTTTCGCATCGAGGTGGACGAGGGCGGAGCGTTCACGATCGAGCTGCGCTCCTACTTCTTCGACGCCTACCTGGTGCTGCGGAACGACGAGGGGCGAGTCCTCGCCGAGGACGACGACGGGCTGATCGGGACGCACGCTCGGCTCGTGGTACCGGAGCTCGAGCCGGGAGCGACCTATCACCTGGAGGCCTGCGCACTGCACGCCGGGCGCGGTGCCTACGAATTGGTCCTGAAGCGCGGTGAACCTCCCGCGCTCTCCCCCGCCGATCGAGCTGCACTCGAGCTCCGAGATGCGGAGCGGGTCCTCGCGATCCGTGAGAAGGCCCTCGGCCCCGAGCACCCGGACACCGCCCAGTCCCTGAACAACCTGGCCCTGCTGCTCCGGTCCCAGGGTGACTCCGCCGCCGCGCGGCCGCTCTTGGAGCGCGCCCTCGCGACCCGAGAAATGGCTCTCGGCCCCGAGCACCCCGACACCGCCGGGTCGCTGAACAACCTGGCCGCGTTGCTCCATGCCCAGGGCGACTACGCTGCCGCGCGT
>JAJDET010000092.1 GCA_029259655.1 Planctomycetota bacterium | reverse complement strand
GGGGGTGGGGGCCGGGGGGGGGGGGTTGGTGGACTTCCGGGGGGGGGGGGGGGGGGCGGGGGTGGCGGGGGGGGGGTGGGGGGGGGCGGGGAAGA
The DNA here is from genome assembly GCA_029259655.1 of Planctomycetota bacterium. Taxonomy (GTDB): domain Bacteria; phylum Planctomycetota; class UBA1135; order UBA1135; genus OFTM220. The sequence goes on along the minus strand of JAJDET010000092.1, from coordinate 11,853 downwards.
CGACGCTGGGGCGTCGTCTCGCGCGCGCGCTCGAGGTGCCGTTCGTGGATCTGGACGAGCGGGTGGAGGAGGTGGCCGGGCTGGCGCTGGGGGAGATCTTCGAGGTGCACGGAGAGGCGGGGTTCCACCGCTTCGAGGCCGAGGCGCTGGAGGGGGTGCTGTCGCAGGGCGAGCGCCTGGTGCTGGCGCCGGGCGGCTCGATCGTGAACGCGCCGGGGACGTTCGAGCGCCTGCGGGAGACGTGTCGGACGGTGTGGTTGCGGGCGACGCCGGAAGAGCACATGTCGCGGGTGCTGGCTCAGGGGGATGCGCGCCCGATGCAGAACAGGCCGAGGGCGATGGAGGAGTTGACGGGGTTGCTCGCGGTGAGGGAGCCGCTGTATGGGCGTTGCGAGGTCGTGGTGGAGACGTCGGGGCGGGAGATCGAGGACGTGCTGGGGGAGCTGGTCGAGCTCGTCGCGGCGCCTTAGGGGGGACGTCGCAATGCGCACTCGCTCGCGGGCTTCGCCCGACGAGCATCGCGAGTGGGAGTGTGAGCGCATGCGGCTCGTCGGCCCGGTGCGATACGCGACTGCGAGGCACCACGGCACTCTTCCGAGGATGCGCCGGTACCCGGCGCGATGCCTCCCGGCGGGCGGAAGAAACCACATGGACAACACGCCGACACCGCCTACGGCGGTCGGCTCACGAGGGACCGGCGCTGAAGCGCCTACCTCGCGCGCGCCGGCATCCGCCGGCGCACGAGGGGGCGCAGCGCGACTGCGAGGCACCCGGTCGTTCCCCTCGGCGAAGGGCGTCGTGTCGTCGGAGCGCGATGCCGCGAGCGGAGCGCGTTGAGGCGCTCTCGCTCGTGAGCCGACCGCCGTAGGCGATGTCGGCGTGTCTCGATCGGGTTTTCCTCCCCCCGGAGGGATCGCGCCGGGTACCGGCGCATTTATCGGAGGGGTGTCGTGGTGCCGCGCGGAGTCGTCGCGTTCCCGGGGTGTCGAGTGTCGGAGACTCGCGATGCCAGCGTGCGCCGGCGGATGCCGGTGCGCGCGAAGTAGGCGCTTCAGCGCCGGTCCTTCGTGAGCCGACCGCCGTAGGCGGTGTCGGCGTGTTGTCCATCAGGTTTCTTCCGCCCGCCGGAGGCATCGCCGCGGGTACCGCGGCTTCATCGGTTGGTGTCGTGGTGCCCGCGGACGGGTCGCTTTCCGAGGGTTGCAGCTGCCGTGCGGTCGGAATGCCTTCGCGATGCTTGCGCGGGCGAAGCCCCGCGCAAGCGAGACGTCGGGAGGCGACGACCCGTGCGGGACGCGGGTGGGGGACGTCGCAATGCGCACTCGCTCGCGGGCTTCGCCCGGCGAGCATCGCGACAGGGAGTGCGACCGCATGCGGCTCGTCACCCCTGGAAAGCTGCCCCTCCACCAGGCACCACGACCCTCTTCCGAGGATGCGCCGGTACCCGGCGCGATGCCTCCCGGCGGGCGGAAGAAACCACATGGACAACACGCCGACACCGCCTCGGGGGGTCGGCACCCGCGGGACCGGCGCTGACGCGCCTTCCTCGCGCGCGCCGGCATCCGCCGGCGCACGCTGGCATTGCGAGTCTCCGACACTCGACACCCCCGGGTACGCGTCGCGACTGCGCGGCACCACGGCGGGGCCGCCGGTAGACAGGGGCGCGGGCGTACCGGATGTTGGTGCTGTGGACAGCGGCGCTCCGGAACCGGGACGAGGAGAATCGCGCACGTGGCACGCTCTACGGTGCCTTCTTCGCATCGCCGGGGGGCTGCTCGTCGCTACGCCCCTGTGGATCGAGGCCCTCTACGGATGGAAATACCTGCTCGACGTCGGCGACCTGAGCAACGCCATCTTCGCCGCGCTGCAGTCCATTCCGGTGATCGCTGCCGGAGCGGGGGTGTACCTGGTGCTCTCCAGCAGGGCCCGGAGGGTCGTGCCGCCCGCGGTTGCCTGCATCGTCGCCGCAGGACTCTGCCTCACGGGTTGTCTCCTCTTCGCCGACCTGATTCAGAACACCGACGCCGGTCTGGTGGAGTACCGCTGAGGATCCTGCACGCATTCCGCGGCACGGGCTACGATCGAGCCTCGTGACGAATCAGGCGCGAGGATCGAAGGGCAAGCGGAGCTCTCGCCCACTCCGCCACGCCCTGATGACCGTCGCCGGCATCCTCGTCGCCATTCCGCTGGTCACCTTCGAGGCCTGGGTGGGCTTCAATGGAGGGACGGGGTGTGTCGTCGACGACCTCGAACGAAACCCCGTCGTCCAGGAGCACATCGGGTCGATCACCGACTGCGAACTGGACGTGGCCGCATCCCAGCGGGGAACGATCTACCGACGACCGACCATCCTCCCGCCTTTCCTGGGTCAGGTCGTCCTCCACCTGGAAGGTACCAAGGGCTCCGGAACCGTCGAGGTGGCGTCGACACTGTGGACGCGCCACCTCCGGTCGGGGCACCTCTACGTCGACGACAACGTCTTGCCCCTCTTCCCCAAGCCCTAGAGCCGCGCGTGACGTCCGATCGTTCTCACCACGATCCGATCCAGCCTCACACGTGGGCGCAGCATCCCGGCTACCGTGACGCCCTGTCCACACTCGTCGGCGCAGCTGCAACGGTGCCGGTCACGCTCCTCTACCTGTTTCTCCTTGCCCTGGCAGCTGCGCGTGGCGTGGCGCAGCACTTCACTCCCCACATCCTCATCGGGGGGATCGGTCTCATCGGCCTCTGGCTCTCGGTCCTTCCCGTCGTGGTCCGGCTCCCCCGGCTGGCCCGAGTCGGGGTTTGCATCGGCCTGATCGTAGGGTTGAACCTGTCCATCGAGCTGTGCGTCGTGGGCGTCCAGGACAAGGGAGGCTTGCGACTGTTCGACTTCGTGTTCTGGTGGCTCCCGAGCGTCGTGGCTGTCTGGAAACTCACGACCGTGGCGCGCAGCGTGGTGTCGGCGAGGTGAACCGCGAGAACTACCCCGACCTCGCCGTCCCCTCGTACGTCCACCCCGCCAGCCGCCCCGCCTTCTCGAAGGCGTAGTTCTCGAGCCGCTCGACCTTGAAGCCCGCCTCGCGGATGCGCTCGTCGATCGGGACGTCGAGGCGACAACCGCCGGCCCAGAGACGGTGGAAAGGCGTGATGCGGCGCTGCCACCTGGCGACCCTCGCGACGGGGGAGAGGCCGTGCTCGAGGAAGACCAGCCTGCCGCCGGGGACGAGCACACGGCGCATCTCGGCCAGCGCAGCGGGGAGGTCCGGGATCGTGCAGAGCGTCCAGGTCGAGAGCACACAGTCCACGCTCGCCGCGTCCACCGGGTAGGTACCGTCGCCGAGCTCGACGAACTCGACCGGCACCGGCGAGGCCTCCAGACGCGGCCGGGCCAGCTTCCGCCCGACCGTCGCCGGATCGATCGCCAGCAATCGCTCGACCGTCTCCGGATAATGGGGGAGGTTCAATCCCGAGCCGAAACCCACCTCGAGCACCGTGCCCGCGAGCTCCGGCGTCACGCGGCGGCGCAGCTCGGTGAACTCGGGCTTCCCCATCACCCAGTCGATTCCGCGCGGGAGGATGTGGTCGGCGTACAAGCCCATGATCGCGGCATCGTAGGGCCTACAATCCGCGCAGGACCGCAAGAGCCTTGGATCTCCTCGTCGAAGCCCTGTTCGTGGTCGCCGTGTGCCTGGGGCTCGGCGCGTTCTTCCTGGGGCTCGCGTTCGCCGCCTGGTTCGTCCACCGGGTGCGACCGGCGGGCAAGCTGCGCTCGCGCCTCACGCGCGGGCTCCAGCGCATCCAGCGGCTCCTCTCTCGGATCGACCACGAGCGCGCGCGCCGCGAGGCGCGGCTCGACGGTGACACGCGGACCTGGATCGCCGCGCAGGCCCTCGAACGCCAACGCGAGGTCCCGATCGAGGACCTGCGCGTGCACGGGGCGAACCGCGTGCGCTGGTCCGACCTACGCGAGGCGGGCTACCGGAGCCTCCACGACGTCGCCGGACTCTCCGTCCGGCAACTCGAAGCGGTGAAGGGGGTCGGCGAGACCGGCGCCGAGCGTGTGGAAGAGGCCGCGCGCGAGCTCGTTCTCCTGCTCGCCGCCGAGCCGCCGCGGCTCCCCGGTCCCGAATTCACCGAGGAGGGCGCGCTGGACGCCGGGCGCGCCGCGCTGGAGTGTCTGCTCTTCCGCGACGGGCTCGGCCCGGAGTACCCGCGCGTCTGGCGCCGGCACGCGGAGCTCGCGGAAGCGTTCGCGGACCTGCGCGGCGCCCTCTCGCTCTGGAGCTGGCTCCTCGGGCCGCTCTCCGGTGGGCGGCGCGCGCGCAACGCCGACGCGCTCGTGCGCGGGGCGGCGCTCGCCGGGGATCTCCAGGCGCTGGACGGGCACGAGCTCAAGGCGCTCGAGCAGTACCTGCCGATCGCGAAGCGGGCCAAGGCGCCGGCGGAACGCAAGGACGACGGCGAGGCGTTGCGCGCGGCACTGCGACCGCGACATGCCGAGATCTGCGCGGTCCTCGAGCGTTCCCTGCGCCGCCTCGGACTCGCGTCTCCGGAATCGGGGCTCGGCATCCGCGGGGGGCTCCCGCGCGAGATCGTCGCGCGCGTCGAGGAGCTCGAGCTCGCGGGTTCCCTCGAGGGGATCGAGCTGCGCGCCTACCAGAGCTTCGGCGCCAAGTACCTGCTCGCCCAGCGGCGCACGATCCTCGGCGACGAGATGGGGCTCGGGAAGACGATCGAGGCGCTCGCCGCCATGGCGCACGTCGAGGCGGAGGAACCGGGCGCGCACTTCCTCGTCGTCGCGCCGGCCGGGCTGGTGTGGAACTGGCAGCGCGAGATCGAGCGACGCGCGCCCTTCGACGCGCACGTCGTGCACGGCGACCTGGCCGAGGCGAGCCTCGAGCGCTGGCGCGCGACCGGCGGAGTCGCGGTGACCTCCTACGCGACGCTGCGCAACCTCGAGCTCGGCGGGGACGCCCTCGGGGACGGGCGCCGCATCGACTTCCTGGTCGCGGACGAGGCCCACTACCTCAAGAACCCGGAGGCGCGGCGCACGAAGGCCACGCGTGCGCTGGTGGACCGCTCCGAACGCGTCGCGCTCTTGACCGGAACGCCGCTCGAGAACCACCCGCGCGAGTTCGTTCACCTCATCCGCACCGTGCAACCGACCGTCGTCGCCGAGCTCGAGCGCGAGGGCCTCTCGGCCGAGTCCACGGCGCACGCGCGGACCTTCCACCGGCACGCCGCCGGCGTCTACCTGCGCCGCAACCAGCGCGACGTCCTGGCCGAGCTGCCCGAGCGGATCGAGGTCGAGGAGTGGGTCGAGCTGGAGGACCCGGAGGAGCGCGCACGCTACGACGCGCTCGTGCGCGCCGGCGACTTCATGGGCATGCGCCGGGCGACCACGGCGCAGGCGGGCGGGCTCGCGCCCTCCAAGGCCGAGCTCCTGGACGAGCTCCTCGAGGACCACCGCGAGTCGGGCCGCAAGGTCATCGCGTTCTCGTTCTTCCTGGACGTCCTGGCCGCGCTCGAGAAGCGCTTCGACGTCCACGGCACGATCTCGGGGTCCGTGCCGCCCGACGAGCGCATGGCGATCGTCGACCGGTTCTCGGAGGCCGATGGGCACGCCCTGCTCGCGATCCAGATCGACGCCGGCGGAACGGGCCTGAACCTGCAGGCGGCCTCGGCTGTCGTACTGATGGAGCCCCAGCTCAAGCCGACGACCGAGGCCCAGGCCATCGCGCGCGCGCACCGCATGGGGCAGACGGAGCGCGTCGTCGTCCACCGGCTACTCGCCCGCGACACGGTCGATGCGCGACTCGCGGAGCTGCTGGACGAGAAGAGCGCGCTCTTCGACGCTTTCGCCCGCGAGAGCGCGACCGGTCGTGCCAGCGAGGAGGTGCGCGAGGCGAGCCTGGCGCGGCTTCTGATCGAGGACGAGCGCGCGCGGCTCACCGGGGCTCAGGGAGTCGCCGGCTCCGGCTCCGCTTCCGCGGCTTCCTGACTCTCCTCTTCCGCGGCGGCGGCTTTGCGCTCCGCGGCCTGCCGCTCGCGCACTTCGCGGAGCTCCAGGCGTCGCGCCTCTTCGGGATCGTCGGAGTAGTCGAGGGTGGTCTCGATCTCCTCCTCGCCACGCTTCAGCCGAATCGGGATCACAGAGGGTGCGGCCTGCAAGAGCCGCGTGATGTCGCGCCGCCCCTCGACCGCGTTTCCGTCGATCGCGACGATCACGTCGCCCGCGACCCAGCCGGCCGCCGAGGCCTTGCTGTCCGGCATCACGCGCGCGATCGAAGTGCCGTCGAGGAAGACGCCCATCCGCCGCTGGTCGGGCAGGATCAGGTTCTCGCGCGGGAGCAGGTCGTCGAGCATGGCCAGGTTGTAGGCCGTCACCGCGACGACCACGGCCGAGTGCTCCTGGTGGTGGGGGAGCACGGACTCGAGCGTGTCGTACTGCGTGTGGTGGATCCAGCGGTAGGACGTGTCGTCCGCGGCGCCGCCCTGTTCCCAGAAGAAGCCCGGGACACCGGCGCGCAGGAACGGGGAGTGGTCGCTCGAGCCGCCGGCGCGGAGACCCTCGACCTCTTCGATCGCGAAGGGCATGCCGGGCGTGTACCCGACGAGCGGTTCAGTCGCCCAGCGCAGGTCCCGGGCGAGGGGGTCGGGACCCGCGAGCCCGGACAGCACGTTGCTGCCGCCGTCGTGGACGAGCACCGCGCTGATCTTCTCCATCAGCTCGGGGTTCTGCTCCACGTATCCGCGCGAACCGAGCAGCCCCTGCTCCTCGCCGCTCCAGAACATGAACCGGATCGTCCGCCGCGGGCGCGCGCCGGACGCGGCCAGGAGCCGCGCGGCCTCGAGCGTGGTGGCCATCCCGGTCCCGTTGTCCTGCGCACCCTCGGCGCCGTCCCAGGAGTCGCTGTGGCCGCCGACGATCACGTACTGGTCGGGGAACTCCGCGCCGACCAGGTCGGCGACGACGTTGAACAGCGGAACGGGCCCGGGCATGAACCGGTTGTCGATGTCGAACTCGAGCTCGAGCTCCTGCGGCTCCTCGCCCGAGAGCCGCTCGACCAGGTCCTCGTACTGATCGCTCCGCAGGCGGACGCTGACGAGCGCCGGGAGCTCGCCCCACGTGATATCCGCATTCCCGCCGGTCCGGATCGGCTCGCCGCCGTCGCGGATCTCACCCGCGACGTCCATCTCCCCGAGCAGCGAGGTCACGCGGGCGAAGGCCTGGCGCCCCTCGCGCTCGCGCCGGACGAGCCAGACGCCTGCGAGCTCGCCCGCGCTCGCCTCGAGGTCGGCGATCGCCTCGGGCTCCATCACCGCGCGGGCGCGGACGGGCCCGGGTGTGCCGGCGCGCCAGGCGGACGTGCCGAAGACCAGCTCCTTGCGGAAGGGCGCGACGATGGCGCCGCTCGACTCGTGCCGCTCGAACCCGACCTCGAACTCGCCCCAGGGCTCCAGTCGTGCATCGAGGCCGAACTCCTCGAAACGAGCCCGACTCCACTCCTCGGCCCGGCGCAGATTCGACGAGGATGTCAGCCGGTGCCCGATCCTCTTCGTCAGGTACTCGAGGTGCTCGCCCACGCGGTTGTCGGTGCGGCCGAGCTCGAGCACGCGCTCGACGGTCGCGTCGCGCTGCGCGAAGGGCGTGGAGGCGACGAGGGTCGCGAGGAGGACGGCTCGGATCGAGGCGGAGGGCTTTCGGCGCATCGCTGGATGGAGGGTCAGAGGGGCGGACCGGGTGAATTGGGAGAGCGTAGCGGAGGGCTGGGCGACGGCCTGGGAGGGAGGCTCTCGAGGCTCGTGTCTCCCGGCTCTCCGACGTGGATTCCGAGGGTGAGGAGACACGGAGTCCGGGACTTCGGGGACGAAGACTCGGAGTGACGGTACGATAGAATGTTCTCGCGGGAGGAGCGCGAGTATCGCCCGAGGACCGTCTCCCCGCTGCCGTGCAGCCTGCACCGGGCCGTGAGGTGTCGTCCAGGCCAGCCAGACGCCCCAGATGGCGCTCGACTCCCAGGTGGAACCCGATGACGCAGAGGAAGCTCGCCGATCCCGGCGTCGAGGTCTGAAGGGAGAGGACGTGGACACGAGGCTCGTCGTCGTCGTCGACACCGAAGAGGACTGGCTCGACGAGTGGGACAGACCGACCTCGGTCTCGAACATCTCGGTCCTGCCCGAGGTCCACGAGGAGCTGTTCGCCCCCCTGGGGGTCCGCCCGACGTACCTCCTGACCTATCCGGTCGTGACCGACTCCGAGTGCTCGGCGATCTTCCGAGCGCTCCTGGCACGGAACGACTGCGAGGTCGGGGCTCACGTCCACAACTGGACGTCGCCGCCTTTCACCGAGGCGGACCGCCGCAAGAAGTCCTATCACACCGACGTCGAGTCGGACGTGGAGCGGAAGAAGATCGCCGACCTGGCGGGTGTCATCGAGGGCGAGATCGGGGTCCGGCCGGTCACCTTCAAGGGCGGGCGCTGGGGCGCGAACGGGCGGACGATCCGCCATCTGGAGGACCTCGGCTTCAAGACCGACACGAGCGTCCAGCCCGTGACCGATCTCAGCGGAAACAGCGATGGCCCGGACTTCATGGATGCGCCGTTCCATCCGTACTTCCCCTCGCACGAGGACATCCTCGTGCCCGATCCCGAAGCCGATCCGGAACGCGCGGTGCTCGAGCTGCCCGTCACGGTCGGATTCAAGAACCCGGACTTCGAGGGTCAGCTCGCGCTGATGAAGCGCGTGCTCGGGAATCCGGTGCTCCCGCGCCTGCGGACCGTCGGGATCATGCACTTCCTCGGCCTCATGCGTCGGATCAAGCTCTCGCAGGAGACCTCGACGGTCCGGGAGATGAAGCAGGTCGTCGACGCCGCGCTGGCCCGCAAGCACGCGGTGCTCAACCTCACCTTCCACTCCTGCGTCCTGAAGGTCGGGTGCTCGCCCTACTCCAGGAAGCCGGCCGAGACTGCGGCCGGCCGGAAGCGGCTGGGCGAGATCCTCGAGTACATCGTGCGCGAGAGGGGCGTTCGGCCCGCGACTTGCCGCGAGGTGCGCGAGACCTGGCTCGCCTGAGGCCGCGACCCGGAACGCCGGGCACGGGCTCCGGCTCGGGCTCGGACACGTTTATAAACAGGTCGTGGGGAAGTCGATCGACGATTACCGCGAGAAGCGGGACTTCGAGAAGACGCGCGAACCCGCTCCGGGCGAGGACCGCATCGATCGCGACGGACCGCCCGTCTTCGTCGTCCACCGTCACGAGGCGCGCAACCTCCACTACGACCTGCGGATCGAGATGGAGGGAGTGCTGCGCTCGTGGGCGGTCCCGAAGGGCTTCTCGTACGACCCGGCCGACAAGCGTCTCGCCGTCCGCACCGAGGACCACCCGATCGAGTACGAGCACTTCTCGGGGATGATCCCGAAGGGCGAGTACGGCGCAGGAGCGATGACGATCTGGGACAAGGGGACCTGGGAGCTCATCAAGGCGGAGGACGCGACGAAGGCCGTCGAGGCGGGCGAGCTGAAGGTGCTCCTGCGCGGACGCAGGCTGCGCGGCGAGTGGCACCTCGTGAAGACCAAGGGCGGGCCGAACCACTGGTTGCTCTTCAAGTCGAAGGACGTCTACGCCGGGCCGTCGCGAGACTCGGCCGTGGGGGTGGACCTGTCGCAGGCAGAGGAGCGCGCGCTCCCGGCGCATGTGGAGCCCATGCGGCCCGGGGGGACGCGCACGCCCTTCTCCGATCCCGAGTGGGTCTTCGAGATGGCGTTCCGAGGTCGTCGCGCACTGGCGGAGAAGCGCGGCGACACCGCCCTCTTCCGCGGGCTCGACCGGCCCGTACCGGAGCTCGAGCGTCACCTCGGACGCTTGCGCGCCGAGAACGCGCTCCTCGACGGCGTGCTGGTCGTGCTCGACGAGGGACAGCGCCCGTCGCCGGAGCTGCTCCTGGAACGCCTCGCGGGAGCGGCGGAGCACGAGCTCGTGTACTACGCCTTCGACCTCCTGCACCTCGAGGAGTTCGATCTCTCCGGCCTGCCGCTCCTCGACCGCAAGGCCGCGCTGCGGGCGGTGCTCCCGCCCGACGGTCACCTGCTCTTCGTGGATCACGTCCCGCGTGAGGGAGAGGAGCTGGCGCGCACGCTGGCCGCAGCGGCGTTGCCGATGATGATCGCCAAGCGCGCGGCTTCGACGTACGCGAGCGGTGCGTCGGAGGACTGGGTCGAGGTCGAGGTGGCGGACGCCGGGGCGCAGGAAGCCGCCGCGCCCGTGGCCGAGGTCCTGGAGAAGCGCTCGGGGCGCCCGAGAAAGAGCCGCGTCAAGCTCACCAACCTCGAGAAGGTCTACTGGCCGCGCGAGGGCTACACGAAGGGCGACCTCGTCCACTACTACGAGCGCGTGGCGGACGTGCTGCTCCCGTACCTCCGCGACCGGCCGCTGCACATGTACCGCTGGCCGGACGGGATCGAGGGCAAGTCCTTCTACCAGCACGACGCCAAGGAGCACACGCCGGACTGGGTCGAGCTGTTCGAGGTGACGAGCGACACGCCGGGCAAGGAGGGCGAGGTCACGCGCCTCACGATCGCGAACGACCGCGACACCTTGCTCTACCTCGCGAACCTCGGCAGCATCGACCTGCACCCGTGGATGTCGCGTCGACAGTCGATCGACAGCCCGGACTATGTCGTCGTCGACCTCGATCCGAAGGAGGCCCCCTTCGAGAACGTCGTGCGCATCGCGCGCGAGGTAGGACGGCTCCTGCGGGGGATCGGGCTGCGGCCGCTCCTGAAGACGTCCGGGGCGTCGGGGCTGCACATCGTGGTGCCGCTCGTCCCCGGCTACACCTACGACCACTCGCGCATGTTCTGCGAGGGTGTTGCGCGGGTCGTCGCGCGCGAGCTGGGGGACATCGCGACGGTCGAGCGCAAGCTCGCGAATCGGGGCGGCAAGGTCTACGTCGACTTCGGTCAGAATCGCGCGGGTCAGACGATCGTGCCGCCGTATGTCCCGCGACCGGTGCCGGGTGCGAGTGTGTCGTGTCCGCTCGAGTGGGACGAGCTCGACTTCGAGCTCAGCCCGCGCATGTTCACGATCGAGACGATCTTCGAGCGATTGGAGGAGAGGGGCGACCTCTTCCGGCCGCTGCTCGGAGATCTCCAGGACCTGATGCCCGCCATCGAGGCGCTCGACGGGTACCTGCGTCGGTAGGGGGCGTGGTGCCCTCGCGGCGGCGCGTCGTACGCGGCGCGACGAGCGCGGACGCCCGCGGTGAGTCGTGCGCGGTTCACCCCGCAGTGCCGTACTCTCCGCGCACCGGCGGACGCCGGCGCGCGAGGAAGGCGCCTCAGCGCCGGTCCCTCGTGAGCCGACCGCCCTAGGCGGTGTCGGCGTGTCCCCCATCAGGTTTCTTCCGCCCGCCGGAGGCATCGCCGCGGGTACCGCGGCTTCACCGGTTGGGGTCGGGGTGCCCGCGGACGGGTAGCTTTCCATGGGTTGCAGGTGTCGGGGAGTCGGAATGCCTTCGCGATGCTTGCGCGGGCTTCGCCGCGCAAGCGAGACGTCGGGAGGCGTCGACACGTGGGGGACGTTGGTGCTGGACGTCGCAATGCGCACTCGCTCGCGGGCTTCGCCCGGCGAGCATCGCGATACTGGGAGTCTGACCGCATGCGGCTCGTCACCCGTGGTGCGACACGCGACTGCGCGGCACCACGGCACTCCGCCGATGGATGCGCCGGTACCCGGCGCGATGCCTCCGGCGGGCGGAAGAACCCAGATGGACACCACGCCGACACCGCCTAGGGCGGTCGGCTCACGAGGGACCGGCGCTGAGGCGCCTTCCTCGCGCGCGCCGGCGGCCGCCGGTGCGCGGAGAGTA
>JAJDET010000091.1 GCA_029259655.1 Planctomycetota bacterium | reverse complement strand
TGAGGAGGTGGCGGCCTTCGACAGCGAGCACGACGCGCTCCTCCGCGAGCGCGGCCTCGAGCAGTTCACGATCCTCCACCGGATCGATGCACACGTGTTACGTCCGATTCCGGTCCGGTGATCCGGGATCGACTATCCTGAGCCCCGCCTCCGCGCGTGCGGGGGCTCGACCCCACGGAGGTCTCTCATGTCGAAGCTCGTCCTCGCCAGCACCGTCGTCGCCGCGCTCGCGCTGGCGGCCTTCAAGACGCCCGTCCACCCCGAGCGCGAGGCCGTCGAGCGCGCCGTCCTCGACTACGTCGAGGCGCTCAACCACGTGAATCCCGAGCTCATCGACCGCAGCGTGCATCGCGGGCTCGAGAAGCTCGGCATGTGGCGCCCCGAGGAGTCCACGGAATACCGCCTGCCGGGCAAGATGACCTTCGACCAGTTGCGCGACCTCGCGAGCCACTGGAACGCGGGTGGCGTGCGCGGCGACGACCTCACGCACCGGATCGAGCTGCTCGACGTGATGGACGTCACGGCCAGCGCGAAGCTCACCGCCGATTGGGGCATCGACCACATGCACCTGATGAAGCGGGATGGGCGCTGGCAGATCGTGCAGGTGCTCTGGCAGAGCCATCCCCCCGGGAAGTAGGGAGACTCCCAAATGAGCACGGGCGGAGAAGCCGACGATCCGCGCGCTGCCGAGGAGCTCCTGCCGCTCGTCTACGAGGAGCTGCGCTCGCTCGCGCGCGCGCGCATGGCGCACGAAGCACCCGGCCACACGCTCCAGCCGACGGTGCTCGTCCACGAGGCCTACCTGCGGCTCGTGGGCGAGGACGACCCCGGCTGGAACGGCCGCGGCCACTTCTTCGGCGCCGCGGCCCGCGCCATGCGGCGCATCCTCGTCGAGTCGGCGCGCAGGAAGCTGCGCCTGCGCCACGGCGGCGTTCGGGAGCGCGTCGAGCTCGACGACGACGCGGCCGCGATCGAGCCGCCGCAGGGCGACGTCCTGGCGGTGGACGAGGCCCTCGAGCGCCTGGAGCAGCGCGACCCGCGGAAGGGCAAGATCGTGGAGCTGCGCTACTTCGCGGGCTTCACCGTGGAGGAGACGGCGAAGGCCCTCGACGTCTCGGTCGGGACCGTCGAGCGCGAGTGGCGCTTCCTCAAGGCCTGGCTCCAGGAGGAGCTCGACAAGCGCTGACGGTTTTCGGGTCTTTCTTTCAGGGCTCCCGGCCTCGCCGTCGCACGGGCCGGAGAGCACGATGAAACTCGTGGGTGACCAGGACATCGAGAGGATCGAGGAGCTCTTCCACCGGGCGGCGGACCTGCCCGCGGCGGAGCGAAGGGCCCTGCTCGACGAGCAGTGCGGCGACGCGCCGGCCGTGCGCGAGCGGGTCGAGGGCATGCTCGCGCGGCTCGAGAGTGACGAGTCCCTGCGCGTGCCCGCGATCGACCCTTCCGGGATCACCGAGGGTCCCGGCTCCACGATCGGCCGCTACAAGCTGCTCCAGCAGATCGGCGAGGGCGGTTACGGCGTCGTCTACATGGCCGAGCAGACCGAGCCGGTTCGCCGCAAGGTCGCGCTCAAGGTCATCAAGCTCGGCATGGACACGCGCGAGGTCGTGCTTCGCTTCGAGGCCGAGCGGCAGGCGCTGGCTCTCATGGACCATCCGGCGATCGCGAAGGTCCTCGACGGCGGGGCCACCGAGACGGGGCGGCCCTACTTCGTGATGGAGCTCGTGCGCGGCGTCTCCATCACCGAGTACTGCGACCAAGACGAGCTCGGGACCCGCGAACGGCTGGAGCTCTTCCGCGAGGTCTGCAGCGCCGTGCACCACGCCCACCAGAAAGGCGTGATCCACCGGGACCTCAAGCCGTCGAACGTGATGGTCACGCTGCACGACGGGCGCGCCGTGCCCAAGGTGATCGACTTCGGGATCGCGAAGGCGATTCACACGCGGCTGACCGAGAAGACGCTCTTCACCGAGTACCAGCGCTTCATCGGGACGCCGGCCTACATGAGCCCGGAGCAGGCGGAGATGTCGGCGCTCGACGTCGACACGCGCACCGACATCTACTCGCTCGGCGTGCTCCTGTACGAGCTCCTGACGGGCTCGACACCGTTCGATCCGACCGACCTGTTCGAGGCCGGACTGGCCGAGGTCCAGCGCGTCATCCGGGAGGAGGAGCCCGAGCGGCCGTCGATGCGGATCAGCACGACGGCCGACGCCGCGATCGCCAGGCGGCGTGGGGAGGGAACGAACGAGCTCGCGCGCCACGTGCGCGGCGACCTCGACTGGATCGTGATGAAGTCGCTCGAGAAGGACCGCACGCGGCGCTACGGCTCGGCGAGCGAGCTGGCGGACGACGTGCTGCGCCACCTCGAGCACGACCCCGTCCTGGCCGGACCGCCGAGCGCGAGCTACCGGATGGGCAAGTTCCTCGTGAAGAACCGCGGCGTCGTGACGTCGGTCCTCGTGATCCTGCTCGCGCTCGTCGGGGGGATCGTGGGGACCTCGGTCGGCATGGTCGAGGCCGCCGGTCAGCGCGACGAGGCGCGGCGCGAGGCCGACCGCGCGAAGAGCGTCACGGACTTCCTGGTCGACACGCTCGCGCTGGGGGACCCCGAGATCGCGCGCGCGCCGTCGCTCACGATCCAGGAGGTCCTGCAGCGAGCGTCGACCCGCGTGGGAGTCGAGCTCGGCGGGGAGCCGCGCGCCGAGGCGCGCGTGCGGATCGCGATCGGGCGCGCCTACGAGTCGCTCGGCGAGCCCGAGCTCGCGGAGGCCCACCTGCGCCGGGCGATCGACCTGGCGAGCGAGCTCGACGACTACGACCAGGCCGAGCTGTACCACGCGCTGTGGCGGCTGACGCACGTTCTGTTCGTCCTCGAGGAGCCCGACGCGCTCACGACGGCGCAGCACGCCCGCCGCGTCGCGCACGATCACATCCGCGCGTCGCAACCCCTGCTCGCGGACGCGCTCGAAAGCTTCGTGGACACCGTGGACGAGGCGGCGCACACCCAGGAGGCCGACGTGATCGAGCGCGCCGTGCCGCTGTTCCACGAGAGCGTGCGGATCTCCGAGGAGCTCCTCCCTCGCGGCGACGAGCTGTGGCCGATCGTCGCGGACAGCTACCAGCATGCGGGCTACGACCTGTGGTTCTCGCCGCACGAGCCGGCGTCGATTCCCTACTGGGAGCGCACGCTCGAGATCCAGCGGCGCGAGCTGCCGGCCGGTCACCCGATCCTCGCGCAGACGCTCGCGCAGCTCACCGGGGTCCTCAACCGCACCGGTCGGCTCGCGGAAGCGGAGCGGCACATCCGCGAGTCGCTCTCGCTCGTGACCAACGCCTACCCCGCGCGCAGCTTCAAGGTCGCGCTCGCCCGCGCCGGGCTCGGAGAGAACCTGTCGATGCAGGGGCGTCACGCGGAGGCCGAGGAGCTCCTGCTCGAGAGCCACGCCGACATCCTCGGCACGACCGACGCCGTGACCTTCTATCCCGCGGACTCGTACTCGCGCGTGATCTCGCTCTACGCGCGGTGGGGGCGTGAAGACGACGCGAGCCGGTACCGCGCGGAGTTCGCCGAGCTCGCGGCCCGGTCCTCCTTCCTGCAGCCCTTCTCGATCGGGAGCCAGTGCTTCGGCCCCGAGCACGCGGAGCTCCTGGCGAAGTTGACACGTGTGCGGGAGATCTGCGGGAACCTGACGTACCCCGTCGCGCTCGGAGAACGCAGCGATCCCGAGCTCTTCGCGATCGTCGACGGTCTGGTCGAGCTGCGGCGCGCCACGCTCGACGACGATCACCCGCTCGCGATCGAGGCCGGTCGCTATCTCCTGCACTGGGCCAACCAGGTCGACCCGGCCGCGGAAGCGCGGACGCGCGAGTTGATGCTCGAGGAGGCGTTGCGCGTCGTCCCCGCCATCGAGGAGAGCGCGCCGCTCGAGGTCGCGGAGGCCTGCGCCCAGAGCTCCGAGGTCGCGCGGCTCTCCGGCGACGCGGCTCGCGCGCGCGAGCTCGCCCGGCGCGCGGTCTCTGCGCTCGCGGGAGCACCGGAGCGCGATGCCTGGTTCGGCGCGGCGGCCAAGATGCGCATCGCGCGCTGCATCTACCCGCTCGGGCTGTTCGCCGAGGCGGAAGCCCTCGTGCTCCCCGGCTACGAGGTCTTTCTCGATCAGCTCGGGGCAGAGCACAGCAAGACCGCGACCGTGCGGCAGCTCGTGCTCGATCTGTACACCGCCTGGGGGAAACCCGAAGAGGCCCGGCGCTTTCGTTCGCCCGGACCCGCCCCCCGGTAAGGCCGCGTCGCTCGATTCCGGGCGCGCGATTGACGGGCGACACAACGCCCGAAGAGGAGTTCCATGTCCAAAGTGAAGCCGATCCCGGAGGGGTTCCACACGATCACGCCGCACCTCGTCGTCAAGGGCGGGAAGGAAGCCATGGCCTGGTACGGACGGGCCTTCGGAGCCGTGGAGATGTGGTGCAACACCATGGAAGGCACCGACCACGTGATGAACGCGTGCATGATGATCGGCGACTCGCCGGTCATGCTGAACGACGAGTTCCCCGATCACGGCTGCCTCGGACCCGGCGAGACGACGCCGGTCACGATCCACCTCTACGTCGAGGACGTCGACTCCGCCTTCGAGCGCGCGACGAAGGCCGGCGCGGAGGTCGTGTTCCCGCTCGCCGACCAGTTCTGGGGCGACCGCTACGGGATCGTGAAGGATCCCTTCGGGCACACGTGGTCGCTCGGGACGCACATCGAGGACGTTCCGCCCGAGGAGATGGCCGAGCGCTCGAAGCAGGCCTTCGCGACGGAGGGCTGAGCCGTGCTGCGCAACGTCTTCGCCGTCTTCGCGGGGATGGCCGCCTGGATCGTCATCATGCAGGGCGCGACCGCCGCCTTCATGGCGGCGATGCCGGGTTCCTTCACCGCCGACGGGTACACGGAGAGCGCGGGCATCTTGCTCTCGTTCCTCGTGCTGAGCGTCCTGTCCTCGATCCTCGCGGGCTACGCGACGGCTGCGGTCGCACGCGGCGCAATGAAGCCCGTCTGGGTCCTCGCCGCGATCCAGCTCGCGCTCGGGATCTTCTTCCAGACCGCGAGCTGGGAGCACATGCCCGTCTGGTACCACGTCCCGTTCCTGCTGCTCCTGGTTCCCGGCAACGCGATGGGGGGCTGGATCCGGGCGTCACGACGCGAGCCGGCCGTCGCGTGATCCCTGCGCGCCGTCGACGCGGTGGAGCGGGCCGTGGCCCGCCCAGAATCCCAGGGGGCGCCGGTAACAAGGAGGGCCACCCTCAATAGGACGTGCCGGAACGGCCGAAGGGAAGCCTGTGCGAGGGGGCGTCTGGTGGCCTCTGCCGGATCTGCTAGGCTCCGATCGAACCCCTTCGAGACACCATGATCGCCACTTTCACGCGCGCCACGATCCCGTTCCTCCTCCTGGCGGGAGCCCTGACATTCGTGGGCCCGCACGGCCGCGAGCGCGACCTCGTGGTGCTGCCCTTCGCGCCCGATCGCATCCGGGATGCGATCCGGGTCGAGGCCAGCGTGCTCCTGTGCAACGCGCGCAGTGACGAGGAAATCGAGGTCGTCGCGGTTCGCGTACGCGCGGGCGACGTCCTGCTCCACGAGCGAGCGCTCGGGACGGCGCTCTCTCCCGACCCCGACTACCTGCGCGCGAACGAGATCATCGAGCTCCTGCCAGCCGAGCTCACCGACCTGCATCGCGATCGGCGCTACTTCGCGGACCCCGACTCCGCTCCGCTGGCGGGGCCGGAGGTGAGCGTGCGTCAAGCGGAGGTCGCCGAGCTGCTCGGTCGCGTCCGCGGCCGCAACGCGGCGAACCCTTCGCGGCGCTCCTTCATCGAGCCCGACGTCCCGCTCTCGCTCGACCTCTTGTTCGCTCCCGATGACCCGTCGGGAAAGACGGTCGACCTCGTGTTCGAGGTCGACTACCGGACGGAGAGGGGGGCGCTTCGCACGGCTTCCGCGACGACCCGGATGGAGTGGCTCGGTCCTCATCGGGGACTGCCTGCACACCTCGTCGGGAGCGGAAAGCACGTGCACGCCGGCGACCTTCACGTACACAGCTGTCACGGCGAGGCGGCGAACGCGTGCTCCCCGTCGACGGACTGCGCCACGGAGCAGTTCCAGACCTCCGGGAGCTTCAGCTACGCGCAGCTCAAGACCCACTACGAGTCGCTGGGGATGGACTGGTTCGCCGCGACCGACCACAGCTTCTGCATCAACGACACGAGCGAGTTCCAGACGATTCAATCGGAGCTCGCCGCGATCAGTGATTCGTCCTTCGTGACGTTCGCGGATATCGAGCTCTCCAGTGCAGAGCGCGGTGCACAAAAGGGGGACGACCTCTCGAACATCGTGTGCGCCGGCGGACAGCCTCAGAACCACATGGGGGCGCACGGGATCACCTCGCGCATCCCCGGGGGGACGGACATCCTCTTCGGGTATTGCAACGGGATCGACGGCTTCCGGTCGAACCTGGCGGCCGTCCGGTCCCAGGGCGGGTTCTCGATCGCGCATCACCCGACGGCGCTGAGCTTCGCCTGGAACAGCATCGAGGCGACGAACGGGATCGAAAAGGACGGCCTGCACGGCGTCGAGGTCTGGCACGGCCCGTTCCAGAGCGGCCAGGACGGGAACGTCGGACGCTGGGTCGAATGGTTGCTCGGCGGCCGCGTGCTCTACGCC
Source organism: Planctomycetota bacterium (assembly GCA_029259655.1). Classification (GTDB taxonomy): domain Bacteria; phylum Planctomycetota; class UBA1135; order UBA1135; genus OFTM220. The sequence goes on along the minus strand of JAJDET010000091.1, from coordinate 2,826 downwards.
TATTCGGGGAGCGACACGCACGACGCGGCTTACGGCTTCGGTGCGAACCACATCGTGCTCGAGAGCAACGAGTCCTTCACGCAGGCGAACGTCAAGAAGGCGCTGATGGAGGGCCGCGTGTACCTGTCGAACGGACCGGCTCTGCTGCTCGAGGCCGATGTCCTGGGCAAGACGTACGACATGGGCACGCTCGAGCCCCTGCGCCCCGGCTCGACGCCGCTGCCGGTCACCCTGCGCGCCCACTACGACTTCGGAACGGACACCGGGGCCGTGATCGTCCTCGGGGGTGTCGCGGGTCTGGTGGGTGAGGGGTCGTTGGGACAGGTCGCAGGGCTCACCGGCGCCGGGTTCGTCGAGTTCCACGACCTGCTCGTCGGTCCGGACCGGCGCTGGTATCGCGCCTATGCCCAGAACGACGACAACACCGAGACTGCCTACACGAACCCGATCTTCTTCGAGTTCCCGCGGTCGCTCGAGGTCGATGAAGGCGACATCACGCTCTCGGGCGGCGGACTGATCGTGCTCGAGTTGTCAGCCGGCTCGCAACGCGGCGGAGAGTTCTACCGCATGCTCGGCAGCGCCAGCGGCACCAGCCCCGGTTTCGACCTCCAGGGTCTCCACGTGCCGCTCGTGCAGGACGCCTACTTCGCGGCGACCTTGAAGGTCGGGAACCCGGCCTTCCACGGCTTCTTCGGCGTCCTGGACGACGACGGGAGAGCCAGCGCCTCGATCTCCGTGCCGGCGGGCGCACCGCCGAGCCTCGCCGGGATCACGCTGCACCACGCGTTCGTCGGCGTCTCGCTCCCCGCCACCGCGACTTTCGTGAGCAACGCGGTCCCGGTCACGCTGAAGCCCTGAGGCGCTACGGCCGGAAGCGCGCGCCGAGGTCCGGTGGGACGAGCGGGCACGCGCCGTCGGGCTTCGCGAAGAGGCGGTGCCGGATTCGCGCGACGACGTCGTAGCCCGTGTCCCGCAGGGGGCGGGGAATCCAGGCCAGGAGCGTTCCGAGCACGCGCCATGCTCCGCCCATGCCCGCGAGCACGTGGACGACGGCCGCCGAGCGGACGAGCAGGCGCTCCTCCTCGGTCCAGACGACGATGCTGTCCGGTACGCTCGCGCGTTCCCGTTCCGGAACGGACTCCTCGAAGGTGGGGCCCTGCAACGGGGCGAAGCGGAACGCCGCGCTCGTGTCCTCGGCCAGGGCGAAGCGCACGAAGCCGTGGCAGAGCCCGCAGCTCCCGTCGTAGAAGACCGTCTCCTGCGTGCTCGCACGCCGCGGCCGGACCCAGGCCGGATCGAACGTGAACAGATGCAGCATCACCATCCCGACCGAGAGGTCGGTGAAGTCGATCAGCGCGATCAGCCCGCAGTGCATCGCGAGCATCCCGCCCCAGATCCACGGGCGCGTCTTCTTGAAGAGCGCCAGCGGGAGGAACAGGAGCTCCGCCGCGAGCGCGCTCCAGGTCGCCGCGCGCATCACCGGCTCGGGCAGCGCGAGCACGAGGTCGTGCAACAGGTTCGGACGCGCCAGCGGGTTGTCCAGCACGCGCGCCATCGCCGTCCCGTCGACCCACGACGGGCTGACGAGCTTCGTGTACCCGCTGTAGCTGTAGCCGACGGCCATCAGGATCCAGACGACGCCGAAGAGCCGTGGGTCCATCGACCAGCCGCCGCGCGGGTCCGTCCGCTTGCGAGCCGCCCAGGATCCGTGCGGCGCAGGCGGGAGCAGCGCGTGCACGACGAGCAAGAGTCCCACGTAGGGCAGACCGGGATTCGAGATCAGCGGGTTGCGTCCGAAGAGGCAGGCCCACAGGTACCAGAGCACGAGGGCGGCCGTGCGATCGCGGACACCGGCCGCCAGGAAGAGCGCGGCCACCGCGCCCAGGACGAGCGCCGCCGTGACGACCCCCGGCGAGTCGAAGAGCGCGAACAGGTTGGGGAAGACGTGCAGAAAGGGGCTCACCGCGCCGTCGGGCAGGACGCCCTCGTTCGAGAACAGCTCGGCGCCCCAGGGCACGAGCTGCGCGAAGTGCACGAAGAGGTAAGCGCCGAAGAGGACGCGGAAGAGGCTGTACTGGCCGCCGGTCCAGCCGTTCTTCACCGGACCTCCAGGACCGTGGGGAAGTCGCCCATGTCCGTCCCCGGGAGCGGCTGATAGCGGATGCGAACCGTGCCCGGCTGCACGTCGTTCGGATCGCAGCCGAGCTCGCCGAGGAGCCTCCCGTCGCGCGCGAGGCCGTAGCTCAGCACCGCGTCGAGCATGGGCCGCGCGCGCTCGTCCATCGCGAGGATCGGCCCGTAGGCCAGCGCCGCGCCGTAGACGTTGCGCCGGTTGTAGGGTCCGCGCAGGCCGCGGCAGGTCTCCGGCGTGAGCTCGACCGATCGCAGGGTCCCCGCTCCGTCGCTCCACTCGATCCGGAAGCGCGTCGAGTAGGTCTCGAGTCCCTTGACGGCCGAGAACACCTTCGGCGCTGGCGAGATCACGGTCGCGGCCGCGAGGCCCTTGAGCGCCGGGATGCCGAGGAGGTCACCCGTCATCTGCGCCAGCCCGATGCCCAGGAGCGCGAGCGGTGCGATCTGCGCGAGACGACCCACGTCAGGAGACCTCGACGCCGCGCAACATCGCGCCCAGACGGTGCTCGCCCGCGTCGCCGAAGCCGCAGGTCGCCTTCCACTCGCGCGGGTTCCGGAACGTCCCGAACAGCATGTCCCACAGGGGCAGGTCCCCGTAGTTGTACTGGTGCAGCCCTTCCTGGTGGTGCACGCAGTGCGACTCCGGCCGCTGGATCAGGAACCCGAGCCACCAGGGCGTCCGCACGTTCCAGT
>JAJDET010000010.1 GCA_029259655.1 Planctomycetota bacterium | reverse complement strand
AACTTCTTCGAGCTCGGCGGGGACTCGATCCTCAGCATCCAGATCGTCTCGCGCGCCAAGCAACAGGGTCTCGAGCTGACGCCGCGCCAGGTGTTCGAGAACCAGACCGTAGCGGAGCTCGCGCGGGCCGCGGGAGAAGTCGCCGCTCTGCCGGCGGTCGTCGCCGAGCAGGGGCGCGTCACCGGCGAAGTCCCGCTCACACCCGTACAGCAGTGGTTCTTCGAGCTCGACCTTCCCGAGCCGGATCACTGGAACATGCCGCTCCTCCTCGAGCTTCGTCGGCGCGTCGATCCGGAGGTCCTGGCGGGCGCCCTGCGTTCGCTCACCGAGCATCACGACATGTTGCGCGCGCGCTTCGCGCGGACGCCCTCGGGTTGGCAGCAGGAGATCTCGGCGAGCGAGGTGGACGTGAGCGTCGCCCGGGAAGACCTCTCCGGCATCGCCGAGACGGACCTGGATTCCGCCCTCGGCGATCGAGCGGCACGGCATCACGCCGCGCTCGACCTGGCCCAAGGGGCACTCGTGAACGCCGTCCTCTTCGAGCTCGGAGCCGGCCGGCCTCAGCGACTGCTCCTGATCGTGCATCACCTCGTCGTCGACGGCGTCTCCTGGCGGATCCTGCTCGAGGACCTGGAGACGGCTCTCGAGCAGCTCGAGCGCGGAGATCCGGTCCGACTCCCCCGCAAGACCACGTCCTACCAGCACTGGGCCGGAGCGCTCGCGGACTACGCCGCCGCACCCGAACGCGAGAGAGAGCTCGGGCCCTGGGCCGGTGCCGCGGACTGGAATTTCACACCTCACGACGGATCGAACCGCGAGGAGTCCGCACGCATCGTCAGCGTCGTGCTCGACGAGGAGGAGACGCGCTCGCTCCTGACGCGCGTTCCCAAGGCGTACAACACCCAGATCAACGACGTCCTCGTCACGGCTCTGGTTCATGCGCTCGCCGAGTGGACCGGCACGGACTCGCAGCTCCTGAATCTCGAGGGCCACGGCCGGGAGGAGGTCGGTGACGGCATCGATCTCACGCGCACGGTGGGCTGGTTCACGACCGACTACCCGGTCCGGCTCGTCGACACCTCGCCCTTCGAGCCCGGTGCTGCGCTGCGTTCGATGAAGGAGCAACTGCGCGCGATCGAGGGCTTCGCCTTCGGGGTCGGGCGCTACCTCGGAGAGAGCGCGGGCGCGCGCGCGTTGCGAGCCATCCCCCGCCCGACGATCGGCTTCAACTACCTGGGGCAGTTCGACCAGGTACTCGGTGAAGACGCGCGGTTCCGGCTCGTCGACGGCGCCTCCGGTCCCTCGATGAGTCCCGCCGGGGAGCGCGTCTTCGCCCTCGAGGCCTACGGTCTCGTGTCGAACGGTCGACTCCGCATGGACTTCGAGTACGGCTCCGAGCTCTGGGATCGCGCGACCGTCGAGACCGTCGCCCAGGGCTTCCTCACGACGCTGCGCGAGTTGATCGGACACTGTGTCTCGCCGGACGCGGGCGGTTTCACGGCCTCCGACTTCGGCGACTTCAGCTGGAGCGACTCGGACCTCTCGAACATCGCGAGCGCGATCCAGAAGACCCAGGACGACGGGTCGGAGGAAGCCTCGTGACGGACACGGCCTGGAGCGGGCTCGAGATAGCGGTCGTCGGGATGTCGGGCCGCTTCCCCGGGGCCGGAGACGTCGCCGAGTTCTGGCGCAAGCTCCGGGACGGGGTCGAGTGCATCGAGACCTTCACCGACGACGAGCTCTCCGCCGCGGGCGTCGAGCCCGCGCTGCTCGCCGACCCGCGGTACGTCAAGCGCGGAGCCGTGCTCGAGGACATCGAGCTCTTCGACGCCGCGTTCTTCGGGATCACTCCGCGCGAGGCGGAGCTCATGGATCCGCAGCACCGCATGTTCCTCGAGAGCGCCTGGACGGTGCTCGAGGACGCCGGGCACGATCCCGCGCGGTTTCGGGGCTCGATCGGCGTCTACGGCGGTGCGAGCACGAACACCTACTTCACCGAGAACGTCCTGACGAGCGGCACCGTCGAGTCGGGCGGGCTCCCGTCGCTCTTCGGGAACCAGGCCGACTACCTGACGACGCGCGTCTCCTACAAGCTGAACCTCCGCGGGCCGAGCCTCGACGTCCAGACGAGCTGCTCCTCCTCCCTGGTCGCCGTGCACCTCGCCTGCCAGGCACTGCTCTCGGGTGAGTGCGACCTGGCGCTCGCGGGCGGCGTGACCGTCACGGTCCCGAACGTGCGCGGCTACCTCTACCAGGAGCAGGGGATCTACTCTCCGGACGGCCACTGCCGCGCCTTCTCGAAGGACGCACAGGGAACCGTCGGCGGGAACGGCGTCGCGGTCGTCGCCTTGCGCCGGCTGCAGGATGCGCTCGACGACGGGGATTGCATCCGGTCCGTCATCAAGGGCTCCGCGATCAACAACGACGGCTCGGGGAAGGTCGGCTACGCCGCGCCGAGCGTGGACGGCCAGGCGGCGGTCGTGCGTGCCGCGCTCGCGATGGCCGAGGTCGAGCCCGACTCCGTCCGGTACGTGGAGACGCACGGGACGGGAACGTCCCTCGGCGATCCGATCGAGGTCGCGGCGCTGACGGAGGCTTTCCGCTCGGGGACGCAGGCCACGGGCTTCTGCCGCATCGGGTCGGTCAAGACGAACATCGGTCACCTAGACGTCGCGGCCGGAGTCACGGGACTGGTCAAGGCCTCTCTGGCGCTCCAGAACCGCGAGCTGCCCCCCAGCCTCAACTGCGACGAACCCGACCCGAAGATCGACTTCCAGAGCACGCCCTTCGTCGTGAACACGGAGCTCCGCGAGTGGGACGGTCCCGGCCCGCGGCGCGCCGGCGTGAGCTCCTTCGGGATCGGCGGAACGAACGCCCACGTGATCCTCGAGGAAGCGCCGGAGCCTCCGGCGCGGACGTCCACACCGCGGAGCAGGCTCTTCGTCCTGTCCGCGCGCACGGCTCCCGCGCTCGAACAGACCGCCGCGAATCTCGCGGCCCACCTGCGGGCGCATCCCGAGCTCGATCCGGCTGACGTCGCATTCACGCTCCAGACCGGACGCGCGAACCTCCCTCATCGGCGCGCCATCGTCGGACGCGACCTCGTCGACGTCGCGAACCTCCTCGAGGGCGGCGACGAGAAGCGCGTCCAGACGGCCGTCCAGGAGGAGGGCGAACGCTCGGTCGTCTTCATGTTCACGGGCCAGGGCGCGCAGTACGTGGACATGGGCCGCGGCCTGTACGAGACCGAGCCGACGTTCAAGAGGCACGTCGACGCGGCGGCCGCCATCCTCGAGCCGCAGCTCGACCTCTTGAAGATCCTCTACCCGGAGCCCGCGGGCGCGGACGCGGCTGCGGCGGAGCTGGTCCGGACGTCCGCCACGCAGCCGGCGCTGTTCGTCGTGGAATACGCGCTCGCGCGGCTCTGGATGGAATGGGGAGTCGAGCCCGCGGCCATGATCGGGCACAGCATCGGGGAGTACGTCGCCGCCACGCTGGCCGGTGTCTTCGACCTCGAGGGCGCGCTCGCGCTCGTCGCGGCGCGCGGACGCCTGATGCAAGACCTACCCGAGGGGTCCATGCTGGCCGTTCCGCTCCCCGCCGCGGAGGTCGAGCCGCTGCTGGGCGACGCGCTCTCGCTCGCCGCCGTGAACGAGCCCTCGTCCTGCGTGGCCTCGGGACCGGACGCGGCGAGCGCGGCCCTCGAGGAGGAGCTCCGCGGTCGCGGCGTCGCGACGCGCAAGCTCCAGACCTCCCACGCGTTCCACTCGGCGATGATGGATCCCATCCTCGCGTCGTTCACCGAGCGCGTGCGAGCCGCAGCGCCGAAGGCGCCCCGGATTCCCTTCGTCTCGAACCTCACGGGCACGTGGATCCGGGACGACGAGGCGACCGACCCCGAGTACTGGGCACGGCACCTGCGCGGCACGGTGAGGTTCGCGGACGGTGTGGCGGAGCTCGCCGGCGATCCCGCGCGCGTGCTGCTCGAGGTCGGCCCCGGCAACACCCTCACGACGCTGGCGAATCGCGTGGCGCGCAAGAGCGGCGCCGGCGACGGTCGTCCCTCCGTGTACGCGTCCGTGCGTCACCCCCGCGAGGAAGCCGACGATCGCGAGTTCCTGCTCGGCGCCCTCGGTCGGCTGTGGCTCGCGCGCGTGCCCTTCGAGGTCACGGACGAAGAGGCCCGGCGCGTTCCGCTCCCCACCTATCCGTTCGAGGGCAGGCGCTTCTGGATCGAGCCCGGAGCGGGTCCCGCGAGGCCTGTGACCGGGACCGGGAAGAAGCCCGACGTCGCCGACTGGTTCTACGCGCCGTCGTGGAAGCGCTCCGCGCCTCTGGTCGCGTCCGCCTCGGCAGCGTCGCAGTACCTCGTCTTCGAAGACCGCGGCGGGGTTGGCGATGAGCTCGCCCGCCGTCTCGTCGAAGAGGGCAAGCGCGTGACTCGCGTCGCCCACGGCGACGGCTTCGGTCGCTCCGCCGAGGATCGCTTCACCGTCCGACCGGGGGAGCTCGCCGATCATCGCGCGCTGGTCGAGGAGCTCGGCCGCAGCGGTCGCGTTCCCGAGGTCGTCGTGCACGCCTGGTGCGCGGACCCGGGGAACGAGAGGGCGCTGGATCTGGGGCTCTTCAGCTTGCTCTTCCTGGCCCAGGCCGGCGAGCGGAAGGAGCCCCTCGAGATCCTCGTCGTGACGCGCGGCGCACAGTCGGTGCTCGGTGACGAAGAGCTCGTCCCGGAGAAGGCGGCGGCCCTCGGCGTCGCCCGTTCGATCACCCAGGAGTGCGCGGGAGTCTCGTGTCGCTGCATCGATCTGGACCCGGCTGGAGCTCCCGAGGCGGACGCCGCGCGGCTCGTCTCCGAGCTCGCGGCGGACACCGCGGACACGGTCGTCGCCCTGCGCGGCAGACACCGCTGGATCGAGTCGTTCGAACCCGTGCGGGTGGCGGAGCCCGAGAGCTCTCCGGTGCGCGAGGGAGGCCACTATCTCGTCGTCGGCGGGCTCGGGTCGATCGGGCTCGAGGTCGCCCGCGCGCTCGCGCGCACGCCGAGCGTTCGCCTGGTCCTCGTCGGACGGAGCGAGTTCCCCGCGCGCTCGGAGTGGGAGGCCTGGCCGACGGACGACGACACCAGGAAGAGGATCGGCGTCCTGCAATCGCTCGAACGAGGGGGCGCGGAGCTCTTCGTCGCGAGCGCCGACGTCACCGACGGCGCCCGAATGCAGGCCGTGGTCGAAGCGGCCGAGGAGCGTTTCGGACCGCTGAACGGGATCGTGCACGCAGCCGGCGGCGAGAAGGCCATGGCGCTCCTGTCGGAGACGACACGGGAGGCCTGCGAGGCACAGCTCGCGCCCAAGCTCGAAGGGCTGCGCGTGCTGGAGGAGCTCTCTCGTACGAGAGAGCTCGACTTCTGCGTCGTGCAGTCGTCCCTCTCGTCCTGCCTCGGCGCGCTCGGAATGGTCGGCTACGTCGCTGCGCACCACGTCGTCGACGCCTTCGTCGCCGAGCACAACCGACGCGCGGGGGACTCGCCCTGGACGGTCGTCAACTGGGACAACTGGCTCTCGTGGAAGGAACCGGAGATCGCGCACTCGACCGGCGAGGAGTCGTTCTTCATGGCGCCCGACGAGGGCGGCGAGGCCTTCCTGCGCGCGGTCGCGCTCCCGCGCGGGACGCACGTCGCCGTCTCGACCGGTGATCTTCCGACACGGATCGAGCAGTGGATCCGAGTCGAGGACTCGACGGCTCCGCCCGCCGCGCAATCGAGCCTCCACGAACGACCGGACCTCTCGAGCGAGTACGCCGCAGCGACGAGTCCCGCCGAGGAGGTTCTCGTCGAGGCCTGGAGCGAGGTGCTCGGCATCGGGGGGATCGGCGTTCGCGACTCGTTCTTCGATCTGGGAGGCGACTCCGTGCTGGGCCTCCAGGTCGTCGCGAAGGCCGGCCAACGAGGCCTCCGCATCACGCCCGCGCAGATCTTCGAGCGGCCGACGATCGCGGAGCTGGCCGCGGTCGCGGAGGAACGCGCTCAGCCCGTCGCGGAACAGGGGCGCGTCGAGGGCTCGGCTCCCCTGATCCCGATCCAGCGCTGGTTCTTCGAGCTGGGCATTCCGGATCCCGAGCACTTCAATCTGCCGATGCTGTTCCAGGTCCCCGCGGACGCCGGTGAAGCCTCCGAGGATCGGATCGCCAGCGCGCTCGCCTCGGTGGTCGAACACCATGACGCCTTGCGGCTGCGGTTCGTCCGGCACGGGGGCGAGGTCGAGCAGACGCACGCCGCCGAGGCGGCAAAGGTCGAGGTGCGAGCCGTCGATCTCTCGACGACGCCCGATGGCGAGCGGACACGCGTGATGGCGGAGCGCGCGACCGAGCTCCACCGCGGCTTCGACCTCGAGCACGGTCCCATGACGCGGGCGGTCCTCTTCCGGAGTGGTCCGGGACGGCCGCAGGAGCTCCTCTGGATCGTCCACCACCTGCTGGTCGACGCCGTCTCGTGGCGGATCCTGCTCGAGGATTTAGGGACGGCGCTCTCGCAGGTGAGCGCCGGGAAGCGTGTGGAGTTGCCGAAGAAGACCACTTCGTTCCGGGAGTGGGCCGTCGCGCTCGACGAGCACGCGCAGTCGGACGCCGCCCGCGCCGAGCTCGATCACTGGCTCTCCGTGGGTGAGGCCGAGGCGCCTTCGCTTCCGACGGACCTCGAGAGCGGTCCCGACGTCTTCTCCTCGGCGAAGACCCTCAGCGTCGCGCTCGACGAGGAGCAGACGAAGGCTCTCCTCATGGAGGTCGGGTCCGCCTACGAGACGCGCATCGACGAGGTCCTGCTCTCCGCGCTCGCGCTCGGGTTCTCGCGCTGGACGGGATCGGAGACCCTGGCCGTCGACCTCGAGGGCCACGGGCGGGAGGACGTCGTCGAGGGGCTCGACCTCTCCAGAACCGTCGGTTGGTTCACGACGATCTACCCCGCGCTGCTCACGCTCTCCGGGACGCAGTCCGATCCGGGGCGCGCGCTGAAGGCGATCAAGGAACAGGTGCGCGGGATTCCGCGGCACGGATTGGGCTTCGGCCTCCTGCGCTACTCGCGGCGGGACCCCGAGGTCGAGGTCGCGATGCGCGCACTCCCACGCCCGGAGGTGAACTTCCTCTACCTGGGGCAGTTCGACGCCGTCGCGGAGGGGGCGCCGCTCGAGCTGCTCTCCGAGAAGAGCGGGGCGCCGTGCAGTCCCGATGCCCCGCGCGGACACCTGTTCGAGATCGTGGCGCTCGTGCGGAACCACCGGCTGAGAGTGGACTTCACGTACAGCGCGAATCGTCATCGTCGCGAGACGGTTGAGGGCCTTTCGAACGGATTCCTCCAGGAGCTCGAGGGCTTGATCGCACACTGCCGAACTCAGGACGCCGGTGGGCGGACTCCTTCGGACTTCCCGGCGGCACGAGTCAGTCAGTCCGACCTGGACAGCCTCCTCACCAAGATCGGGCGACCGGGCAAGGGGAAGAAGGCGTGAAGCTCCTCTTCTTCCTGCTGCGCGCGAACAAGTGGATGGTCCTCCTGGCCGTCGCCGTGAGCATCGTGAGCGGCATCACGAACGCCGGGCTGGTCGCGCTGATCCACCGTGTGTGGGCCTGGGGCGCGTACACGGATCCGCGCTGGATCACCGCGTTCGTCGTCGTGCTGATCGTGCAGATCACGAGCGGGCTCGGTGCCCAGCTCATGGTGTTGAGGCTCTCGCTCCGGGTCATCTCGGACCTGCGGATGGACCTCTCGGCCAAGATCCTGGCGAGCCCGCTGCGGCACCTCGAGAAGCTCGGTTCCGCGCGGCTCATGGCGGTCTTGACGGACGACGTCGCGATGATCTCGCGGATCCTCCCCAACGTCCCGCGGATGGTGATCGATCTGACGACGTTGTGCGCGGGCGCGATCTACATGGCCTGGCTGTCCCCGGTCGCCCTCCTGGTCATTCTCGCGTTCACCACGATCGGTGTGCTCCTGTACCGGGTGCTCATGCGCAGGGCGCTGCGCCACATGCGGCACGGGCGCCACGTGTACGACTCGCTCTTCGACAGCCTTCAGGCCATCTACAACGGGGCCAAGCAGCTCAAGCTCAACCAGCTTCGTCGGCGCGACTTCCTGGCTCGCGACCTCCACGAAGCGGTGGAGGGATTCCGCGTCGCGAACCTGGCGGGCAGGACGCTCTTGATCTCGGCGGAGAACGCCACCCGCCTCCTCTTCTTCGTGATCCTCGGGTTGCTCATCTTCGTGGTGCCGCGCATGGGGATCGGGGTCAGGAGCGAGATCCTGACCGGCTACGTGTTGATGTCGCTCTTCCTGTACCGGCCGCTCGGGAGCCTGATGGCGATGGCCCCCGACCTGAGTCGCGCGGCGGTCTCGCTGGCGAAGGTCGAGGAGCTGGGGCTCACGCTCTCCGCTCGCCCGGACCTCTCGCCCCCGGTTGCCGAGGCGCTCGGCTGGAAGCGAATCGAGCTGCGCGGCGTCACCTACTCCTATCGTCGCGACGAAGACGACAGGGTGTTCACGGTGGGCCCGATCGACCTCACCCTGGAGCCCGGCGAGCTCGTGTTCGTGATCGGCGGGAACGGGAGCGGCAAGACGACGCTGGCGAAGCTCCTGTGCGGCCTGTATCCGCCCGACGAGGGCGAGCTCCTGCTGGACGGCGAGCCCGTGACCTCGGCGGAGGTCGAGCGGTACCGCCAGCTCTTCTCCGTCGTGTTCTCCGACTTCCACCTCTTCTCGAACGTCATCGCCGCCGGCGGAGCCGATCCCGACGCGCGCGCCGCCGAGCACCTCGAGGATCTCGAGCTCGCGCACAAAGTGAAGGTCGAGGGCGGCGTGTTCTCGACGACGGCGCTCTCGCAGGGTCAGCGGAAGCGCCTGGCTCTCCTGGCCGCGTACTTGGAGGACCGACCGTTCTACCTCTTCGACGAGTGGGCAGCCGACCAGGACCCCCAGTTCAAGGAAGTGTTCTACAACCGCGTCCTGCCGGAGCTGAAGCGCAACGGGAAGACCGTCCTGGTCATCACGCACGACGACCGGTTCCTCGGCATCGCGGATCGCTGCGTGAAGCTCGAAGAGGGAATGGTGCGCAGCGAAACCAGAGATTCCACAGGAGCAGCTTCGTGACCGCCGACTCGTCCAGACAAGAACCCGCTCTCCCGAACCTCGCCGAGCGGCAGAAGACGACGGCAGACGTCCTCTCGCGACCGCAGGAGGTCGACGAGCTCGACGACGGGTACGCCCTGCGCTACCCCGCGACGAAAGACTGGTCGCAGAAGCTCGACTCGTTCGCGAGCTCGTGGAGCAAGAGCTGCCCGCACATGAGCTTCGAGGTCTCCAGCGAAGACGGTTCCCACTGCCTCAGGATCCGGGGACCGGAGGGGACGAAGGCGTTCGTCGAGGGGGCTCGCTACATGCTGAAGTCCCACATCAACCCGGCGCCGTCCCTCGGGTTCAAGCTACGGGCCGGGATGCGGTTCCTGACGAGCCCCCTGCGCGTGCTACCGGACTTCATCGTCATCGGCGCCAAGAAGTGCGGGACGACGGCCCTCTACTCCTACCTGACGCAGCACCCCTCCATCGAGCCGGCCTTCAAGAAGGAGATCTACTACTTCAACGCCTTCTACGGGAAGGGCAGGGCCTGGTACCGCGCGTTCTTCCCGACCGTTCTCGAGCGGGCGGCGAACAAGGGCATGCTGACCGGCGAGGCGACGCCGGACTACCTGTTCCACCCGCACGCTGCGCGGCGGATCGCGGAGACTGTTCCGGACGCGCGCTTCATCGCGATCCTCCGGAACCCCGTCGATCGCGCCTACTCGTTCTACAATCACAACCTTCGCGCCGGGCTCGAGGACCTGTCCTTCGAGGACGCCATCGACCGGGAAGAAGAACGCCTCGCCGGAGAGCCCGAGAAGATCGACGCGGACGAGAACTACTTCAGCTTCGAGTACATGCACCACTCGTACCTGAAGCGGGGCGTGTACGTCGACCAGCTCGAGAGCTGGCAGGAGCTCTTCCCGCGCTCGCAGTTCCTCGTCCTCGCGACCGAGGCCCTGTACGACCGCGGCGAGGAGACGCTGCGCCGTGCATTCGACTTCCTCGGCCTGCCCTACCACGCTCCGGAGGCGTTCAAGAAACTCAACGCCGCGCCGTTCTATCCGGACATGGATCCGGCGATGCACGAGCGGCTGGGGAAATACTTTGAGCCGCACAACCAGAGGCTCTATGAATTCCTCGGCGAGGACCTGGGCTGGTAGCGAGCGAGCCTTCGTCGGCTCACGCTCTCATGGAAGACGTCGAGGACATCTACGAGCTGGCGCCGATGCAACACGGCATGCTGTTCGACAGCGTGACCGTCGAGGACTCGGGCATGTACGCCATCCAGCTCGAGTACTTCCTGCGCGGGCCCCTGAGCGCGCCGGAGTTCGAAGAGGCGTGGAGCCAGACCGTCGCGCGGCATCCGATCCTGCGCACCTCGCTCCACTGGGAGGACCTGGAGAAGCCCCTCCAGGTCGTGCGACGCTCGGCGCAGATCTCGCTCCCCTACGAGGACTGGTCCGGCTTGTCGCCCGAGGAGCAGGACCTGCGAAGCGAAGCGTTCCGGCGGGACGACCGGCGTAGCGGGTTCGACTTCGAGGAGGCGCCGCTGATGCGGCTCGCCCTCTTCCGGGTCGGCGACGACCGGCACCGGCTCCTCTGGACGTTCCACCACATCCTCATGGAGGGCTGGTCCGCGTCCCAGATCCTCGGCGAGGTGCTCGCCCGCTATCGGTCTGCCACGACCGGCTCGGAGCTCGAGCTCGCCGAGCACCGCCCGTATCGGGACTACGTGGCGTGGATCCAGGAACAGGACCCGCTGCGCGCCGAGGCGTACTGGAAGGACGTCCTCGCCGGGTTCGAGACGCCCACGCACCTGCCCGTCGACCTGGCGCCCACGAGCACGCACACGCCGGTGACCGAGTACGACGGCAGGAAGATCGAGCTGTCGGAAGAGGAGACGGCCTCGCTGCAGGCCTTCGCCCGCAAGAACGACCTGACCTTGAACACGGTCGTGCAGGGCGCGTGGGCCGTGCTGCTCTCGTCCTACACGGGGCAGGAGGACGTCGTCTTCGGCACGATCGTCTCCGGTCGCTCCGTTCCGCTCGAGGGCGTCGAGACCATTCTCGGGCTGTTCGTCAACATGCTGCCCACGCGCGTCCGGGTCGGCGCCGGTGAACCGGTGCTCGAGTGGCTCCGGGCCCTCCAGCGGCAGCAGGTCCGGCAACGCGACTTCGAGCACTGCCCGCTCGTCGCGATCAAGGGTTGGAGCGAGGTCCCCGCCGGGTTCCCGCTCTTCGAGAGCCTGCTCGTCTTCGAGAACTGGCACGGCGATCTGTCCGAACGCGACTGGGGTGCGGGGCTCGAGGTCAGCGACGTGCACGGGCACCACGGCGCTCCCGGCTATCCGATGACGGCCGTCGTCATTCCGGATCGCAGGCTGACCTTCGGCATCTCCTACGACACGAAGCGGTTCACGGCGGACGTGATCGACCGGATCCTCGCGAACTCGAGGACCCTCCTCGCTGCGATCGTCGCGGACCCTCTGGCGAGCATCGCCCGGCTCCCGCTGCTCTCGCCCGTCGAGCGCGAACGGGCCGTCCGGGAGTGGAACGCGACCGAAGCCGGCGAGGTCCCGCCCGAGCTCGTCCACCGTCGGTTCGCGCGCCGTGCCGAGGAGACCCCGGACGCCGTAGCCTTGGTCGCAGAGGGCGAGTCGCTCACCTACGGCGAGCTCGCGGGCCGAGCGCGAGGCGTGGCCCGCCTCCTCTCCGAGCAGGGCATTGCTCCACGCACCCTGGTCGGCCTGTGCGTCGAACGAGACCCGTGGATGATCGCCGGGATGCTCGGGATCCTCGAGGCGGGCTGCGCCTTTGTCCCGATGGATCCGGCCCAGCCCGAGGAACGCCTGCGGCTCCTGATCGAGGACTCCAAGGTGACCGCGCTCCTCGCTCAGGAGAGACTCGTCGACCGTGTTCCCGGCGTCGCCGGCGTGCGGACGATCGCGCTGGACCCGGTGGAGCCGGTCTCTGAAGCAGGAGCCGGACGCGTCGAGGTCGGAGCACAGGACGCGGCCTACGTCATCTACACGTCCGGCTCGACCGGACGACCGAAGGGCGTCGTCGTTCCGCACGGCGCTCTCGCGAACTACGCGGATCACGCCGCCCGATCCTTCGGGCTCACGCCCGCGGACCGCGTGCTCCAGTTCGCGTCGATCAGCTTCGACACGGCGGCCGAGGAGATCTTCCCCACGTTCCTCGCGGGAGCCGGGCTCGTCCTGCGCACCGACGCGATGCTGAGCTCGGTCGAGGACTTCCTCGACGCATGCCGCGAGCAGGGGATCACCGTGCTCGACCTGCCGACGGCCTACTGGCACGTGATCGTCGGAGACCTCGAGGGTACGACCTTCCCGACATCCATCCGGCTCGTGATCCTCGGGGGCGAGGCCGCGAAGCCGGAGCAGCTCGCGACGTGGTTCCGCGAGGTGGGGGAGGGGCCCCGCCTGCTCAACACGTACGGCCCGACCGAGGCCACGATCGTCGCGACCGAGAGCGAGCTCACGGCTGCAGATGCGGAGCACGCCGCCGTCGCCATCGGTCGCCCGGTCCGGAGCGTGCAGGCCTACGTCCTCGACGCGCGCGGCGAGCCCGTACCCGTCGGCGTTCCCGGCGAGCTGCACCTGGGAGGAGCGGGGCTCGCGCGCGGCTATCTCGACCGTCCGGCGCTCACGGCCGAGCGGTTCGTGCCGGATCCCTTCTCGGGGCGGTCCGGCGCGCGTCTGTATCGCACGGGCGACCTCGTCCGGCAACGCGAAGACGGGAGCCTCGAGTTCGCTGGGCGGCGGGACGGCCAGGTGAAGTTCCGCGGCTATCGGATCGAGCTCGGGGAGATCGAGGCCGCGCTCGCGCTGCACACCGGCGTCGAGGAGGCGGTCGTCCTCCTGCGCGAGGATCGGCCCTCGGCCCAGCGCCTCGTCGCCTACGTCGTTGCGAACGACCCCGCTCCGTCCGCCGACGCTCTGCGCACGCACCTGAGCGAGCGACTCCCCGAGTACATGGTTCCGTCGGCGACGGTCTTCCTCGACGAGCTGCCGATGACGTCCAGCCGAAAGGTCGATCGGGCGGCGCTCCCGGAACCCGACCGCACCGAGCCGGTCGGCGGCACGGGGTTCGTCGAGCCGCGCAACCCGCTCGAGGAGCAGATCGCCGAGATCTGGCAGGAAGTCCTGGGGGTCGACAGGATCGGCGTCTACGACAGTTTCTTCGACCTGGGTGGGCACTCGCTCCTCTTGATGCAGGTCACGGGACACCTGAAGAAGAAGCTCGGCGTCCGCCTGACCCCGGGTGAGCTCGTCGTTCCCACGCTGGGGCAGCTCGCCGCGCTCTGTCAGGAGCGCCTGAACGAGCCCGAACCCGATGCGCAGTCCGGAGGCCTGATGAAGAGGCTCGTGAACGCGATCAAGGGATTCAGTCCCGCTCCCCCGGAGAGTCGAACGTGAGCGCGGCCTCGAACACATCGCGGCGGTTGGAGCTGTTCCACTTCGGCCCGGACGGCCGGGAGCTCCTCGGTTGCCACCACGTGCCGGCCTCGGGTTCGAGCGACACGGGCGTGGTCCTCTGCTACCCGCTCGGACACGAGTACCTCCAGTTCCACCGGGTCTTCCGCCAGCTCTCGATCATGCTCGCGGAAGCCGGTGTCCACGTCTTCCGGTTCGACTACCTCGGGTGCGGCGACTCGTCGGGCGGGCCCGAGGACTGGCGCCTCGCGCGATGGATCGAGGACATCGGGAGCGCCGTCGACGAGCTCGAGCGGCGGACCGGCGTGAAGAAGCTCGGTCTCGCCGGCATGAGGCTCGGGGCGTCGCTCGCCGCTCGCGTGGCGGCCGCGCGGCCGTCGATCGACTCCGTGGTCTTGTGGGATCCCATCCGCTCAGGCGCGGACTACCTCGACGAACTGAAGAAGCTGCACGCCGGCATGCTGCGCTACGCACACGTCCTCCCCAGACCTGGAGGACCGGACGGGCTCGAGATCCTCGGCTTCCCGATCAACGAGGCACTGATTGCAGAGCTCGGGGACTTCGACCTCGACTCCATCGACGCCTCGCCGGGGAAGCGGGTCCTCGTGATCGAGAGCAACGACAGCGTCGAACAAGGTCCCTTGACCGAGCGCCTGAAGGGTCTCGGAGCAGAGGTCCAGCGCGAGAGCTTCTCCAACCCCCACCTCTGGGTCTGGACGGAGGACTTCGGGAAGATGCACGTCCCGCACCAGATCCTGCGGACCATCGTGTCCTGGACGACCGGAGGAGAGGCGTGAAGGAAGAGGCGGTCCTCTTCGGGTCTTCGAGCCTGCTGGCGGGTGTCATCACCGATCCCGCCAAGGATGCCGGCCGGCTGCCTGCGTTCATCTTCCTCAATGCCGGTGTCGTCCACCGCGTCGGACCGAACCGCGCCTATGTTCGCCTCGCGCGCGCTCTGGCCGAGCAGGGGTTCACGTCGCTCCGCTTCGACTACTCGGGGATCGGCGACAGCGGGGTGAGGACCGACGATCTTCCGCCCGTGAAGAGCGTCGTGCTCGAGACGCGCGAGGCGATGAACCTCGTGGCGGAGAAGCGCGGAATCGAGCGCTTCGTCCTCATCGGCATCTGCTCGGGAGCGACGATCTCGTTCCTCACTGCGCGCGAGGACGAGCGGATCGTCGGGACTGCCTTGATCAACGCGCAGGGACACCTCCACGGCCGCGATGCGGAGCTCGGCGCCGCGCTCCGGGCCCGCACCCTCACACGTCACTTCTGGCGCATCGCCTTCCTGAGCTCGTTCCGCTCGAAGAACTGGATCAAGGCGTTCAGCGGACAGCTCGATCCGCGCAGGATCCTGCAGATGATGATCGGGTTCCCCATGCGGGCGATCTTCAAGCGTGGCGGCGGTGGCGGCAGCGCGCCGCAACCGAAGAGCTGCGACGCCGTGGCCGAGCTCCGTTCCGTCACGGACCGCGGCGTCAAGGTGTTCCACCTCTACAGCGAAGGGGACGAGGGACTCGACTACTTCAACCTCGTCACCAAGGGGAGGCTCCCCGAGGTGACCTCGAGCCCGGGGTCGTCGCTCGAGATCGTCCGTGGTGCGAACCACGTGTTCACGCTGATGTGGAGCCAGGAGGAGCTCGTCGGGTCCATCTGCGACTGGGCCCAGGGACTGGCCGTGCCGTCCGGCGAGGAAGGGCGCGCATGAGCCTCGAGCAACCCTGGGTCAAGATCGCGAGACCACGCCCGGACGCGCGCACTCGTCTGCTCTGCATTCCGCACGCGGGGGGAGGCGCCACCGCGTTCCGGACCTGGGCCGACGGCCTTCCCGCGGACGTCGAGGTCTGCGCGGTCCAGCTCCCGGGGCGCGAGAACCGCCTGATGGAAGAGGCACTGCGCGACGTCCCCGCCGCCGTGAAGGCTCTGGCCGACGTGCTGGGGCCGTCACTGGTCGAGCCCTGGGCGCTCTTCGGACACAGCATGGGAGCACTCATCGGCTTCGAGCTCCTGAGAGAGCTGCGCCGGCGGGGAGTGCGTGCGCCTCGGCACTTCTTCGCCTCCGGCTATCGCGCACCCCACGTGCCAGATCCCCACCCGCCGATCTACGACCTCCCCGACAACGAGTTCGTGGAGGAGATGAACCGGCGCTACGACGCCGTGCCGCCGGCGGCGCGCGAGAGCGCGGAGCTCATGGAGCTGTTCCTTCCGGGCCTCCGCGCCGACATCTCCGTGTGCGACACGTACGCGTACTCCGAGGACGATCCGCTCGACTGCCCGATCAGCGCCTGCGGCGGCGAGCAGGACGAGCAGGTCGCACGCGCCGACCTCGAAGCCTGGGCGGTGCAGACGAGCGCGAGCTTCGACCTGTCCCTCTTTCCGGGCGGGCACTTCTTCATCGAATCCGCTCGCGACGAGGTCCTCGCGTCCATCTCGACGACCCTCTCGGAGGCGACCGGGTGACCATGAGACCGGTCTTCATCGTCGGTTGCCCCCGGAGCGGCTCGACCTGGACGACATTCCTGCTCGCACAGCACCCGTCCGTCGCGACGTTCCAGCACGCGAAGGTCTTCGACTACCTGGTCCGGATGAAGCAGTGGTATCGCTTCAAGGCCGGTTTCAGCTTCATCGCACAACCGACCGTCGGGGCGGACCCGGATCGGCCGAACGAGAACGTCAAGCTGGCCGACGCGATGCCGGAGGAGGAGTTCTCCCCGCTCCTCAGGCACGTGGCGGAGGGCATCCTCTCGCGAGTCGCCGGCGTTCGGCCGGGAGTCTCCACGGTCGTGGACAAGACGCCGGAGAACGCCCACTTCGCCGAGTTCATCCTCGAGCTCTTCCCCGAGGCGTACTTCCTGCACATCGTGCGCGATCCGCGCGCCGTCTACTGTTCGCACAGGAGCGCTTCGGCGTCGTGGGCGCGCTGGGAGTTCCCGACGCAGCCCGTCGACGGCGCTCGGTTCTGGCGCAAGGACGTCGAGGCGTCGCTCTCCATCGCGGAGCTGACGGAGAACTACCTCCAGGTCCGCTACGAGGACCTCAAGCAGGACGGGCCCGCGGAGCTCGGGAAGATCCTCGAGTGGCTGGGTCTCGAGGCCGACCCCGAGTTCTGCGAGAGTGCCGTCGCGGCCAGCAGCAAGGACAAGGTCCGGACCGTCAAGGAGTTCCCCAAGGGCTTCGTCCGGAAGACGACGAGCGGCGGCTGGCGCGACGAGCTGTCCGCAGGTGACGCTCGAATCATCGAGTACCTGGCCGGCGACCTGATGGAGGAGCTCGGCTACGAGCGATCCCAGAAGCCGTACCGGTTCAAACCGCTTCGCGTTCTGCTCCGCGAGGCACCCGAACCGCTGCTGGGCTTCCTCGACCGGAAGCTGCACCGCGTGACGCAGCTCATGCACTGGCGCTGGGTCGGGCGGAAGCTCGAGTGGCCGAACCCGTAGCGGTTACTTCCGCCGGCGCTCGCGGAGACCGCGCAGGCGGTCCTTGCCCGCCTGCACCTTTGCCTGCGCGTCTTCGGTCGGTGCGGAGTCGGTCGGACCCTCTCCCTCGAGGTGGCGACCCAGCGCGCTGATCGTCGGGTACTTGAAGAGCGTGACCATCGCGATGTCGCGTCCCAGCTCCTCCTTCAGCTTCCCGTGCACGCGGATCAGGTGCAGCGAGTGGCCGCCCAGGTCGAAGAAGTTGTCGTGGACGCCGACCTGTTGCAGGTCGAGGACCTCCTGCCAGATGCCGGAGATCGCCTCCTCGATCCCCGCTCGAGGTGCCGCGTAGGCCGTGTCGAGGTCGGGACGCGCGAGGTCGGGTTCGGGTAGCGCGCGGCGATCCACCTTTCCGTTCGCCGTCAGCGGAAACGAGTCCAGCACGACGAAGGTGGACGGCGCCATGTGATCGGGGACCCGCTCCAGGAGAAAGCTCCGGAGCTCCTCGTTCGACGGCCGCGAGCCCGTATCGCACACGAGGTAAGCGACCAGTCGCTTGTCCCCGGAGGCGTCGTCGCGCGCCATGACCACGCTGTCCTTCACGCTCGGGTGCTCCGAGAGCGTGATCTCGATCTCGCCCAGCTCGATGCGGAACCCGCGAACCTTCACCTGGAAGTCGTTGCGACCCAGGAACTCGATCGTCCCGTCGGGGAGGTACCGCGCGCGATCCCCGGTGCGGTAGAGCCTGCCCCCGGGGGAGTCTCCGAACGGATCGGGGACGAAGCGCTCGGCGGTCAGGGCGGGGTGGTCGAGGTATCCGCGAGCCAGGCCGTCGCCCCCGGTGAAGAGGTCACCCGCGACGCCGACCGGCACGGGCTCCATCCGCGAATCCACGATGTAGACCGTCGTGTTGGCGATCGGTCGGCCGATCGGAACCGTGCGGCCGACGTCCTCGCTCCTCGTCATCGTGTGACAGCACGTGAACGTGGTGTTCTCCGTCGGGCCGTATCCGTTGATGACCTTGCAGCCCTCGAGCTGGTCCAGCGCCTTCTTGACGTGCGGCACCGACAGCACGTCGCCGCCGGCCAGGAGCTGTCGCACTCCCCGAAGGCCTTCGGGGTGGTGCTCCATCATCTGGTGGAACAGGCCCGCCGTGAGCCAGAGAACCGTCACGCCGTCGTCGCGAACGACACGGGAGAGGTCCTCCAGCGACGCCTTTCCGGCAGGGAACACCGCCAGACGTGCGCCGTTGAGGAGGCTCCCCCAGAGCTCGAGCGTGGACGCGTCGAACGACACCGTGGCGAACTGGAGGAAGACCTCGTCGCGAGTGAGCTCCGCGAAGTCCGTCTTCACCACCAGCCGGACGACGGCGCGGTGGGGGATGCAGGTGCCCTTCGGCTTGCCCGTCGAGCCGGAGGTGAAGATGACGTAGGCGAGGTTCTCCGCCGTCGTCAGGTTCTCGGGATCCTCTTCGCTCTCCCCGGCGACGGACTCCCAGTCCGCATCGAGCCGGATCACGTGCGCGTCGGTCGCGGGCAGTCGACCGGCCAGGTTCTCCTGTGTCAGCAGTACCGGAGCTCCGGTCTCTCCGAGCATGAAGGCCAAGCGATCGGCGGGGTAGTCGGGGTCCAGTGCCACGTAGGCGCCGCCGGCCTTCAGCGTGCCGAGCAGGGCGACGATCATCTCGAGCGAACGCTCCGTGCACATCCCGACCTGCACCTCGGGGCCCACGCCGAGGTCTCGCAGTCGGTGGGCGAGCTGGTTCGATCGGCGATTGAGCTCGGCGTACGTCCACTGCCGGCCCTCGAAGGAGACGGCCACGGCGTCCGGCGTCGCGCGGACCTGGTCCTCGAACAGCTGGTGGATACAGCGGTCGCGCGGGTAGTCCGTCGAGGACCCGCTCCACTCGTCGACGTACCGGCTCCGCTCCGACGGCGTCAGGATCGGCAGGTCCAGGAGGCCCGTGCCCGCGTCGCGCGCCATTCCCTCCAGGAGCACGCGCCAGTGATCGAGCATGCGCTCCATCGTCTCGGTCGAGAAGCGGCTCGTGTCGTGGATGAGCCGCAGCGACATGCGCTCACCCGGAATGGCGACTGCAGCCAGGGGATAGTTGTGTCGCTCGAACCACTGGATGTCCCGGATCTCGAGCGTCCGGCTCAGCTCCTCGAGTGAGCCTTCCTTGTGGTAGTTCTCGAACAGGAAGATGCTGTCGAACAGAGCCGATCCGCGGGGGGCTTCGCTCCAGCCCTGGATCTCGACGAGCGGGCTGTACTCGTATTCGCGGGCCTCGGCCTGCTGGGACTGGAGGTCCTGCAGCCAGGCGGCGAGCGGCAGGTCCGTTCGCATTCGGGCCCGGACCGGCAGCGTGTTGATGAACAACCCGACCATGGAGTGCACGCCGTCGAGTTCGGGCGGACGGCCGGACACGACCGTTCCGAACACGACGTCATCCTCTCCCGAGTAGCGGGCGAGGAGTAGCGCCCACGAGCCCAAGAGGATCGTGTTGAGCGTCAGGCGGTGGGTGCTCGTGAGTTGCTGCAGCGCGGCCGTGGTCTCGGCCGACACGTCGGCGATCGCCACGTCGAAGTCGGGTCTCTCCTCGTCCCCCGCGAGCTCCGCCGGCAGGGGAGTGGGAGCCGTGAACCCCGCGAGCGTCTTGCGCCAGAACACCTCTGCCTTCGGGAGGCTCTGTCGGTGGAGCCACGCGATGTAGTCGCGGTACGGGCGCGACGCGTCGAAGGTCGCCGTCGCTCCCCGATTCGCCGCGTCGTAGGAGTCGAAGATCTCGCGGAGCACGTGAAACATGCTCCAGCCGTCCATCAGGATGTGGTGGAAGCTCCACAGGAAGTCGTGGCGCTGATCGTCGACCTGGATGAGGACCGCGCGCATCAGCGGGGCGCTCGAGAGGTCGAACCCGCGTTCCAGGTCCGCGGCGCGGAGAGCGTCGACCCGTGCGCTTCGTTCCTCCGGAGCGAGCTCTCGCCAGTCCAGCACGTCGAACGGCATCGTCGCCTTCTCCTTGACGACCTGGACCGCTCGCTCCACTCCCTCCCAGACGAAGAACGTGCGCAGGATCGGATGGCGAGCGATGGCTCCCTGCCATGCGGACCGGAAGGCCGAGACGTCCAGGTCGCCCTCGAAGGAGACCAGGGTCTGGTTGAAGTAGGCGCCCGACCCCGCGTCCGACAGGGTGTGGAACAGAAGGCCCTCCTGAAGGGGAGAGAGCGGGTAGAAGTCCGCGACGCCTTGGAGCTGCATGGGGGGACAGGGTAGTTCGAAGGCTGGGAATCGCCTCCTGGGAGTCCGAGGAGGTCTCTGGACGAAATGCTAGTTCCTTGCGTAAGCTAATTGTTAGCTCGGAATCGTTCCGTCAGATGGCCCCAGAGAGGAAGGGTGTCTCGTGATCGACAACCAGCCCAGTTTCTTCGTCCTTGGTCCCCGCGCGTTCCTGGTTCTGGCGCTCGGGATTCTGCTCGGTTCCTCGGCGAGCGCACAGACGTTCACGGACCGCGCCGCCGCCGAGGGCATGACGTTCACGCACACAGCTGTTCTCGGCGACATGCCGATGGGAGCCGGAGGCGCCTTTGGTGACTACAACGGCGACGGTGAGCTGGACATCTACCTGGCGAACCGTATCGGCTCGAACGCCCTGTTCGAGAACACGACCGGGAACCCGCGCTTCGTGGACCGCGCCGTCGAGTTCGGGATCGATGATCCGAGCGGAGAGGGAACGGGTGCGCTCTTCGGAGACTACGACAACGACGGGGACCCTGACCTCTACCTGCTCACCCGTGGAGCCAACATCTTCTGGAGCAACGACGGTCCGGACAGCGGTGGTGGGTGGAAGTTCAAGGATGTGACCGGCCGACTGCGTGTTGCTGCCTTCGGGCGCTCATCGGCCGCTTGCTACGGGGACTTCGACAACGACGGTTACCTCGACCTCTACGTCTCCAGCCACAGCTACCCGCTGCAGAATCCGCAGCCCGACGACCTGCGTCAGGATTACCTCTACCACAACACTGGCCTGCCGTCCGGGGCGCGGATCTTCAGGGACTGGTCCAAGTTCCTCAACACAGCCTTCCTTTCGAAGGCTGCAGCGCACTCGGTGGCCTTCGTCGACGTGGACGACGATTTGGATCTCGACCTCTTCGTCATCAACGAGGACCTGACCGCCATCATTCCCACGGTCACTGGCCAGAACTTCCTGTGGCGAAACAACGGACCCGACGGCCCGGATGCATGGAGGTTCAGCAACATCTCGATACCGGCCAACATGGACTATCGCGGGGCTCCGATGGGCATCGCCATCGGCGACATCGACAATGACGGGGTCCTCGAGATCGCGACCTCCGATGCGGGGCCGAACCACCTCTACCGGCGCACGGGGCCCGGACAGTTCGTCGACGTTGCCGTACAGAGGGGGATCGACCGCCCGATGACTCCAGGAGGGGACCTGCAGATCAGCTGGGGAATGTCCTTCATCGACTGCGACCTGGACGGGTACGAGGACCTGTACGTTGCCTGCGGCTACTTCGCCGGGACGCAGGTCCAGCCCAACGCGCTGTTCATGAACAACGGGTCGCCGAACTACGACTTCGCGGACGTCTCCTCGACCTGCGGGGCTGACGTGGCGGCCGCCAGCCGCTGCGCCGTCAAGGGCGACTACGACGGCGACGGTGACGAGGATCTCCTGGTGGTCAGCCTGGGAGACGACGCCCATCTGTTCCGCAACGAACAGCCGGGCGGGGACTACCTCGGTGTGGACCTCGTCGGCACCCAGTCGAACCGCGACGGGATCGGGGCCATCGTCCGGATCAGCACGACGGAAATCATGCCCAACGATCAATGGCGCATGATCCAGAGCGGCTCCTCGACGGGAGGTGGTCAGGCTCTCCGCGCGACCTTCGGCGTCACGGGCGCGACCGTCGTGGACGCGGTCCAGGTTCAGTGGCCGAGCGGCGCCGTGAGCATTGTGAAGTCCGTCGCTCCCAATCAGGTGATCCGGATCGTGGAGCCGCCGGCGACACTTGGCGCCCCGCCTACGGTTCAGCACTAGAGACGCGGCCGACAGGTCGGCCGGTTGTGACTTGGCGCGCATCAGCGCGCGCCAAGGATGCCCTGCGGGCAGCCCGGAGCGACTTCGCGCCGGGCTCGGCCTTCGGCCTCGGCGAGGTCCTGCTCTTCGGCCGGACCTCTAGCCCGCATCCATCACCGGTTCACGGCGCAGTCGCCGTCCCTCCCTGGCCGGGGTCAGTTCGAGGTCACTTCTCGATCTTCAGGATCTCGAAGAACTGCATCCGGTACGGGCGCTTCGTGAAGTGCGCGAAGTCGTACTTCTCGCGAATGCCATCGGGGTCCATGTGCTCGCGGTACACGACGGTTGTCTCGAGCTCGTGGATCAGGCGCCTTCCCTGACGACCCCGGATCTCGAGGGACATGTCCGCGATGTACTCGATCCCCACGTCGCGGATGTAGTCCGCGAGCCGCTTCTCCTCGAGGTAGGGGACGAAGCCCCACCCGTTCGCCAGTCCGTCGAGGTTCACGACGTGGCAGTCGGCGTAGTAGCCGATCACCCCGCTGTTCCAGCTCCCCACTATCGCCGTCTCGGGGAGGTTCTCGCGGATCCACACGGCAGCCCTGTAGCGCCCGTCGTTCATGGACTGGTTCCAGTCCGGGAACTGTTGCTCGTCGTCGAAGTAGAAGCGCACCATCCGCTGTCCGTGGAACACGACGAGGAGCGCGATCCAGACGGTCGCGATCTTCAGGCGCAGCGGCTTCTCGAAGAAGCGTGAGCCGAGATGAGCCAGGCTCGTCGCGACGACGGTGGCGACCAGCACCGTGATCACGAGCTCGCTCTCCAAGAGCCACCAGCGCCTCATCGCGTAGTCGGCCTCGCGCGGATAGGTCATCACGGAGACCGTCGCGTTGATCACGGCGTGCAGGCCGACGAAGCCGAAGACCCACAGCTTTCGGAACTGTGCGCCGAGCTCGCGCAAGAACTCGAGCGGCCGCAGCGCGAGGCACGGGGCGAGCAGGAAGAACGCGAGAACACCGCCGAGCGTCGCGTACGAGACCGACTCCTCGAAGAGCACCCGGCCGCCCGCGACCCAGGTTCCGTCCATCGCCCGCGACGTGATGAACCAGCGGATGAGGCCGTCCATCCACCTGTAGAAGCCCGCGAAGAACTCGAAGGAAAACACGCTCTCGACTCCCAGGTTCTCCAGGAGCAGCTCCGTGCGAAGGGCCTTCACGCCGCCCGAGACCGGGAGCGGGTGGCCGGTCTGGATGAGGTTGAAGGCGATGTAGGGCAGGATCACCGCGCTGGCCGTGATGCCGATCACGAAGGCGAGCTTGATTCGTCGGCCCTCGTGCGCGCGCCCCAGCAGGTAGAAGACGAGCAGGCTCGGGATGAGGAACCCACCGTTCAGCCGGCTGAGTCCGGTCAGCCCCAGGAGCAGTCCCAGGATCGCCGCGTTGCGCACCGTCCCCCGGTCCCGGAAGACACGCAGGTAGAAGCAGGCCGACGAGAGGAGCATCAGCCCGTAGAGGCTGTTCTCCATGCCCCACACGCGCGTCCAGACGATCCCCAGCGGGAAGAGGAATCCGCCCGCGACGGCCACGCCCACGCCGAAGGACACGTATCTCGTGAACAGCGCCAGGAGCAGCATGCACGACGCGAAGTGGAGCGTCGCCGTGAGGCCGACGAAGATGCGCGCGATCACGTCGGGATCCGTCAAGCCGACCCACGAGAACACCTGCGCGAGCGTCGTCAGCGTGATGCACCACAGCGGCTGCACCCCGTTGGTCCGGTGGATGCCGTCGAACGTCCAGTACCCGTATTCCGGGTAGTTGATCGCCATCTTGAAGAAGTAGAAGGCGTCGTCTGCGCGGTGGACGAACTCCAGGATCGGCACGAAGGCGTGCGCCAGGAGCAACGGCAGCGCCAGGCCGAGCAGGAGTCGGACGCGCTTGCGGAATCGGAGGTCGACCTCCTCGATCGGTTCAGTCATCGGTTCCGAGGTCGAACAGGAGGGCGTTCTACTCCCTGTGGGTGCGAGGGCGCAGGAGCCGTGCGTCCGAGTCGGGCGCGATCATAGCGACCCCCTCGAAGATGGCCAGGGATCCCCACCCGCGAACAGGGGACGTGTGATGGTGAGTCTCCGCAGGGCCCCGTTCCCGTTCCCCCGTCCCGTAGACTCCGATCCCGATGAGCCCGCTCGTCCCTCGCCGATCGTTCCTTGCCGGCATCGCCGGCGTGCTGTTTTGCATCGCCGTCTGCATCACTGTCTTGAACCTGGTCTGGACCTACCAGGGCGAAGGCTACGACGGCGACTCCGACAGTGACAACCTGTACTACTCCTGGCTGGAGGATGTCGGGGACATCGACGGGGACGGTGTCAGCGAGGTTCTGGCAGCTCAGGACTCGGCGTATCGCGGGACCGACCGGAACCACATTGCCGTTCGATCCGGGGCAGACGGAACGGAGCTACTCCGAATGGAGAGTCCACCTGGCCGGCTGTACGGAACCTACGCGGCAGGAGGGGCCGGGGACGTCGATGGCGACGGCGTACCCGACCTGCTCGTTTCCGTGTTGGACGTCGGGGAAGAGTGGTCGCATGACCGCGTAGGCTTCGCCCTCTTCAGCGGCCGAACTCACTCGATTCTGGAGCTCGCGGGAGACAAGAACGATGTCGATGTCGCGTCCGTCCCATCGCAGCCTCCGGGGCTCTTCAAGATTCGAGTGATCGAAGATGTGTACAGCTACGAGCTCGTTTCCTGGAAGGGTGAGCTCGTGGCCACAGGAACCCTGGAGCATCCGGGGGTCTTAGAAAGCATCCGCATCCGCGGGGGCACGTATCGCGATGAGGGGCCCCTGGCGTGCCTCAGCTACTACAACTGGGTCCATCTCGGAGTGCGGTGGGGGACGGGGAGCGTGGGACCCGATGGCCTTCCTGAAAAGGCGATGTGGAAGGAGCTAGGAGTGCTTCCACGGGGGTCTGTCGTCGAGGCCGGCGAGGACCTCGACGGCGATGGCGCCCGAGACGTCCTGGCTTCGTGCACGGAAGCCGGTCGGAACAGCTTGCGCGGCTACAAGTGGCCAACCGGAGAGCCGATCATGGACATCCCCCTCGCACACTTGGGGCTTGTGTCCGCGTGCGGCGCCGTGCACAGCAGCGACCTCGACAGCACGGGCACGAAGCTTCTCGTCGTCTTGGGCAGGAATTCGAAGACCCGGGGGTACTTCGGATCCGCGCTCGTCGTGTACTCACACGGTGAGCGGCGGGTGCGGATGTCCAAGCAGTACGACTGGAGAACCGGGCAGATCTGCGTTCCGGGAGACGTCGATGGCGACGGACTGGACGACATCGTCGTGATGGGCCAACGCATGGAGCAACCGCGCGACATTCTCGCGTGTGTCTCGGGAGCCGACGGAGGTGTCCTCTGGCTCACCATCCAAGAGGACTGAGACGCGGTCGTCAGTCCACGACCGGCGGGTAGGTCGTGATCGGTCGCAGCTTGCAGAGGCGCGCCACGCCTTCCTCGGCGCGCGCTCGCGCGGCCGGCTCGATCGAGTACTTCGTGTCGCTCTCCTGGCGGACTCCCTGCAGGATGTCGTGGATGATGTCGACGCACTCGACCATGTCCTGCGGCTCCATCTCGCGGATGGCGAGCCCGTTGGTGCCGAGCCGGATACCGCTCGTGATCGAGGGCGGCCGCTGATCGAAGGGGATCCGGTTCTTGTTCACGACGATGCCGCAGTCCTCGAGGGCCTTCTCCGCGTTGACGCCGGTGATCCCCTTCTCGCGCACGTCGACCACGACGATGTGGTTGTCCGACCCGCCCGTGATGACGCGGTAGCCCTTCTCGACGAAGGCGCCTGCGAGCGCGCGCGAGAGGTCGACGATGCGCTGGGCCACGGCCTTGAACTCGGGACTGCCGACGAAGGCCAGACCGCGCGCCTTCGACGCGATCGAGCTCTGGTTCGGCGCGCCCTGGAAGAAGGGAAAGACCTTCTTCTGGATCATCTCCGCGAGCGTGCCCTTGCCGCCGGGCGCCGGCTGGTCGTAGTCCTTGCCGATCATGATCAGACCGCCGCGGCCGCCGTAGAGCTGCTTGTGCGTGCAGGTCGTCGTGAAGTGAGCGTGGTCGATCGGGCTCGGGTGGATGCCCGCGGCCACGAGCCCCGCGATGTGCGTGATGTCAGCCAGCAAGAAGGCGTCGACGGCATCCGCGATCTCGCGGAACTTCTTCCAGTCCACCTCGCGCGCATACGCGGTCGTTCCGCAGATGACGAGCTTCGGGCGGTGCTCGAGCGCCTGACGCATCGCGCTGTCGTAGTCGATGCGCTCGTTCTCATCGAGGCCGTAGCCCACGGCGTCGAAGACCTGGCCCGAGATCGAGGCCTTCGAGCCGTGCGTCAGGTGACCGCCGGAGTCGAGCTCCATGCCGAGCAGCTTGTCGCCGGCTTGCATGACCGTGAACATCACGACCTCGTTGGCGGAGGTCGCCGTCATGGGCTGCACGTTCGCGAACTTGGCGCCGAAGACCTCTTTCGCACGGTCGATCGCGAGCTGCTCGATCTGGTCGATGTGCCGGCACCCGGCGTGGAACCGCCGGCCGGGGTAGCCCTCGGCCGTGACGTTCATCGCCGTCGAGGCCTCGCAGATCAGCGCCGAGGGATCGGCGATGCTGGACGAGGCCACCATCGACAGGACGTTCGCCTGGCGGCGGTATTCGTTGTCGAGGATCTCGTAGAGCACGGGATCCTGCTCGCGCAGGCGCTCGACGCCCGCCAGGACGAAGCGCTCCAGGTTGGACCGGGGTTCGGACATTCTCGGATGGCTCAGTTGGGGCTCGAGTCGATGCGGCTCGCGACCTCTTCGTCGGAGAGGCCCTCGATCGACTCCAGGATGTGGGCGACCTCTTCCGCATCGATTCCCTGTTCGGCTCCCTTCTCCTGGATCCGATGCGCGAGCCGGGCCACGCTCGGATACTCGAAGATCTCGCCGAGGGAGAGCTCGATGGGGAAGATCTGGTTGAGACGTGTCTGGATCATGACGGCCAGGAGGGAGTGGCCGCCCAGGTCGAAGAACGTATCGTCGACGCCGACGCGATCGAAGGCGAACACTTCCGTCCAGACGTCGGCGACGACGCGCTCCACGGGAGATCGCGCGAGCTTGAACTCGGTCTCCATCTCCGGTCGGAACGTGTCGGGATCGGGAAGTCGCTTGCGGTCCACCTTGCCGTTCGGAGAGAGCGGCATCGCGTCGACGGGCACGTACAGCGTGGGGACCATGTACTCGGGGAGCTCGGCCGTGAGGAACGCGCGCAGGTCGGGGCCCAGTCGGCGCGAGAGCTTGCCCATCATGGGGTTGTTCGCGAAGTCCGCGGCCGTGAGTGACCTGTCGGGCTGCTCCTCGCTGCCCGCCGGGAACAGGAGCGCGTCCTCTCCGCGAAGGAACGCGACATCGAGCTCGCCCCGTCCAGGATGTGAGGAGAACCGGAGCTCGGCCCTGTAGCCGAGCTCGTCGGCGAGCGCCCAGAGGTCCTCGGGGTTCACTCCGGTGTCGGGCTCGAGGTCGAGTCTCGCGCGGATCTCCCCGGCGGTCGCGGGGCACTCGGGATCGGCGAGGAGGCCCACCGTCCGCACGTCGCGCAGCACGCGTGCGTTCGGGACGTTCTGAACGCACAGGTGGTTCTCGTCTCCGGTACCCAGTCGGGCGCGCAGCACCTCGAGATCGAGCCCATCCTCGCTCCAGTCGAGCCAGGTGGCCTCGCTGCTCGGCGCCCGCGCCTCGTCGCCGACGTGGATCGTCACGTCGTAGCGGTAGGCATTCAGCTCGTTCGTGAAAGCCCCGCGCTTGAGCTCCACCTGCACCGCCCCGATCCCCGGGATCGCGTCCCGGAGCCAGAGGAAGAAGCGCGGATCGATGACGAGCTCTTCCTCCTGTCGGATGAATCGCTGGATGCGCGCGCGGAGCTGCTCCGCGGGGAGGTCCTCCGGAGCCTGGTGGAGCTGGACCGAGGATTGGTACGCCTCCATCAGCGGGAGTCCGCGAACGTCGCCGACGAAGATCCTCCCGCCGGGCGCGACGGCCTTCACCGATCCCCGCAGGACTTCCATCAGGTAGTCCATGTTGGGGAAGTCGAGGATGATGGAGTTGAGCACGATGCAGTCGAGGCTCGCGTCGTCGACGCCTTCGAAGTCGTCGGCCCAGCGTCGCGCGAGCTCGACCTGCGAGAGACCCAGGGTGCTCTTGTGGCGCGCGACGTAGTCCAGCGCGACCTTCGAGAAGTCCGTACCGACGTAGCGCGAGCAGTCCGGCGCGATGCGAAACAGGAGCAGCCCCATGCCGCACCCGATCTCGAGCACGCGGTCCGGCGCCCCGCGGCGGATGCGGTCCACGGTCTGCTCGACCCAGACGCGCATTTCCTCGGGAGGAAGAGGCTCGCTGGTGTAGGACGAGTCCCAGCTCACGATGTTGAAGGTGGGGTCTTCGACGTCGGCCTTCGCGTTGGCCGAATACGCGTGGTCGTACACCGCTTCCCACTGCTCGACCTGCTCCGAGTCGAGCTCGCCCTTCTCCTCCTCGGGGCCGCGCCAATCGGAATCCTGAACGACGTAGGCGACGAGTCGTTTCTCGCCCGCCGCGTCCTCGCGCGCCACGACCACGCCCTCGCGCACCGCGGGGTGGCTCTCGAGCCGCGCCTCGATCTCGCCCAGCTCGATCCGGTAGCCGCGGATCTTGACCTGGTTGTCGACCCTGCCGATGAGCTCGAGGTTGCCGTCGGGCATCCAGCGCGCCAGGTCGCCCGTCCGGTACATCCGTGCACCGGGCTCGTCGACGAACGGGTTGTCGAGGAAGCGCTCCGCCGTGAGCTCGGGACGCTCGAAGTAGCCGCGCCCGACGCCGATCCCGCCCAGGAACAGCTCGCCGGGCACGCCGATCGGGACCGGCTGGCCGGCGTCGTCCAGCACGTAGGCGAGCTGATTGGCCATCGGCTCGCCGTAGGGGATGCTCGTCCAGGACGGGTCGACTTCCTCGATCTCGAAGATCGTGGAGTCCATCGAGCACTCGGTCGCGCCGCCCATGCTGATCACCTGGACGCCGGACACGAGCGCGCGCAGGCGATCGGGGAGCGTGACGGGAATCCAGTCGCCGCCGAGCAGCACGAGCCGAAGCGTCTGCGGTGCGAGCTCCGGCTTCCCCTCGAGGTAGTCGACGAGCATCTTCAGCATCGCCGGAGCCGTGTGCCACACGCTGACGCGCTGCGCGTTCATGACTTCCGCCCAGTGAGCGGGATCCTGCATGCCCTCCGGATCGGGGAGCACGATCCGCGAACCGGCCGCGAGCGTCCCGAACACGTCGTAGGCGCACATGTCGAACGAGAGCGACGCGAGTGCGATGAGTGCGTCGCCCTTCGCAACCCGGAATCTGCGGTTGAAGTCGAGGAAGTTGTTCACGCGACCCCGGTGGTCGAGCATCACTCCCTTCGGCGCGCCGGTGGAGCCCGACGTGTAGATCATGTACGCCAGGCTCGAGGCGTCCGCGCCCGACTCCGGTCGGGATGCGTCTTCACTCTCGAACGAGTCGTCGAGGTACACGACGGTCGCGCCGCTCGGCGGCAGCGCGTCGGCCAGGTGCCGCTGCGTGAGCAGGACACCGACGTGCGAGTCCTCGATCATGTAGGTGAGGCGCTGAACCGGATACGCGGGGTCCATCGGCAGGTAGGCGCCGCCCGCCTTGGCGATCGCGACCAGCCCGATCGGCAGCTCCAGCGAGCGCTCGACGGAAATCCCGACCACCGTCTCCGGACCGACGCCCAGCGAGCGGAGGTGGTTCGCGACGCGGTTCGCGCGAGTGTCGAGCTCGGCGTAGGTCAGGTTCTCACCGCGGAACGTGGCGGCGATCGCGTCGGGCTCTTCGCTTGCGCGATCCTCGAACAACCCGTGGAGCGTGGCGTCGCGCGGGAAGTCGATCCCCTTGTCGTTCCACTCGACCAGGATCTGCCGGCGCTCCGACTCGGGCAGGAAAGGCAGCGATTCGACTCCGGCGTCGGGGTAGGCCACGATGCCGCACACGAGCGTGACGAGCTGATCGCCCATCCGGTCGACCGTCGCGGAGTCGAAGAGGTTCGCGTCGTATTCGAGGGCGCCCCCGAGGACGTCGTCATCGGCGGTCAGCGCGAGCACCAGGTCCATCGCGCTGCAGCTCTCCGGACGGGGAGCGCTCGCGATCAGCACGGGGAAGAGGTCGGATGCCTTCCCGCGACCCAGGCTCTCGAGGATGGACTCCAGCGGGACGCTTCCGTCTCGCCGCGCAGCGACCAGCCGCTCCCGCACGCGCACCAGGACGTCACGGGAGCTGGGACGGCCCGACAGGTCCGCGCGGAGCGGGAGGACCCCGTCTCCGTCGCACACTCCGATGACCATGTCCACCTGGCCGCCGCTCCTCCTGAGGAAGACGAGATAGGCGGCGAGCATCACGTCGAAGCGCGTGACGCCCTCGGCCTCTGCGAGCTCCGACATGCCCCGCGAGAGCTCCCGATCGAGCGCGAAGTCCCTTCGCCCGGAACGATGGGGTCGGCTGCTCGAGCGCGTTCCTGTGGCCGGGAGCTCGAGCGCGGGAGGGGTCCCGGCCAGCTCGCCGGCCCAGAAGCTGAGGGGGTCTTGATCGGTCATCCGCGCGACTCGGAGTCCGGCGAGCTTATCCGTGGCCTTTTCCCCGGGCAAGGCGAGGGGCCGCGTCGCTGGAGACTACTCGACCTTCAGGATCAGGAAGTTCTGGTCCTTGTACTGGATCCCCGTCTTGTCGGGGTCCATGTGCTCGCGGTACACGGGAGTCAGCACGAGCTCGTCGCGCAGGCCCTTTCCCTGGCGAGTATTGATCTCGAAAGCGGTGTCCGCGATGTACTGAATCCCCTCGTCCTTGATGTAGTCCGCCAGCCGCCCCTCGGCCAGGTAGGGGACGAACTCCCAGCTGTTGGCGAGCCCGTCGAGGTTCACCACGTGGCAGTTCGCGTAGTAGCCGATCACGCCACAGTTCCAGCTCCCCACGATCGCGGACTCCGGCAGGTTGTCGCGGATCCAGATTCCGGCCCGGTAGCGCTGGTCGTTGGTCGACATGTTCCAGTCCGGGAACTGCTGCTTGCCGTCGAAGTAGAAGCCCACCATTCGCTGACCGTGGAACACCACGAGCAGCGCGACCCAGGCCGTAGCGACCTTCAGTCCGAGGGACTTCTTCACCCACCGTGAGCCCAGGTAGGTGATGCTGGTCGCAACGATCGTGGCGACGACGGTCGTGATCACGAGCTCGCTCTCGAGGAGCCACCAGCGCTTCATCGCGTAGGTCGCCTCGCCCGGGTAGGCCATCACGGAGACCGTCGTGTTGAGCAGGGCTTGCAGGCCCAGGTAGCCGAAGGTGGCCAGCCTCCCGAGCTGTGTCCCGAGCGTTCTCAGGTACTCCACGGGCCGCAGTGCGAGGAACGGCACGAAGAGGAAGAAGAGCAGGACGCGACCGATCGTCGCGTAGGGGACGGACTGGGAGAAGAAGATCCGGCCGCCCCCGAGCCACGCTCCGTCCATCGCCCGCGACGTGACGAACCAGCGGATGGAGCCCTCCGCCCAGTCGTAGAAGGCGGAGAAGAACTCGCGCGAGAACACGCTCTCCACTCCGATCGACTGCAGGAAGAGTCTCGTGCGAACGGCCTTGACGCCACCCGAGACGGGGAGCGGATGACCGGTCTTGATCAGGTTGAGCCCGATGTAGGGAAGGATCACCGCGCTGGCGACGGCTCCGATCACGAACGCGAGCTTGAGCCTCTGCCCGGGATGCGCCCGTCCCAGCACGTAGAACGCGAGCAGGCTGGGGATGAGGAACCCGGCGTTCAGGCGGCTGAGCGTCGTCAGTCCCAGGAGCAGTCCCAGGAGCGCCGCGTTGCGGATCGTGCCGTGCTCCCGAAAGGTCCGGTGATAGAAGAGGACCGTCGACAGGAGCATCAGCGCGTAGAGGCTGTTCTCCATGCCCCACACGCGCGTCCAGACGATTCCGAGCGGGAAGAGGAAGCCGCCCACGGCCGCGACCCCCGTGGCGAAGGACACGTATCTCGTGAGCACGGACAGGAGCAGCATGCACCCCGTGAAGTGGAGCGCCGCCGTCAGGCCGACGAAGACGCGCGCGATCGTGTCGGGGTCGGTCAATCCGATCCACGCGAAGACCTGCGCGAGCGTCGTCAGGATGATGCCCCACAACGGCTGAACTCCGTTGGTGGGATTGATTCCGTCGAAGGTCCAGAACCCGTAGATCGGGTAGTTGACGGCGACCTTGAAGAAGTAGAACGCGTCGTCTCCGCGGTGGACGAACTCGTCGAGCGGCACGAACGCGTGTGCCAGGAGCAGCGGCAGCGCGAGAGCGAGCAGGAGTCGAACCCGCTTCCGGAACCGGAGGTCCTCCTCGCCGACCGGGTCCGTCATGCGTCCTCGTCGGTAATCATCGCGCTCGCTTGTACTCAAGGGCTCTCGGTCTCTTGTACTACTTATCGCGGGAATCGACGCGCCCGAGCTCGTCTACTCCACCGCCCAGCACGCGACGCGGTGACCCTTCGTCTTCTCGACCAAGGGCGGCATCTCCTCGTGGCAGCGCGACTCGACCAGCGGGCAGCGCGTCACGAACGGACAACCCTTCGGCGGCGAGAACGGCGACGGCACGTCGCCCTCGAGCACGGTCAGCTCGCGATCCTCGTCCGGGTCGTTGACCGGATTCGCACCGAGCAGTGCCTGGGTGTAGGGGTGGCGCGCCTCGCCGTGGATATCGAGACAGTTCATCTCCTCGACGACGTAGCCGAGGTACATGACGAGCACGCGGTCGCAGAAGTGCTCGATGACCTTGAGGTCGTGGGAGATGAAGAGGAGCGTCAGGCCGAGCTCGTCCTTCAGGTCCATCATCAGGTTGAGGACCTGCGCCTGGATCGAGACGTCGAGGGCGCTGACGGGCTCGTCGGCGACGATGAAGTCTGGATTCAGTGCGAGTGCGCGCGCGATGCCGATGCGCTGGCGTTGGCCCCCGGAGAACTCGTGCGGGAAGCGATTCTTCTGGTCGGGTCTCAGGCCGACCTTGGCCATCAGCTTGTCGATGTGGGACTCGACCTCGGAGGGCGGGACGATCGAGTGGAACACGATCGCCTCCTTGAGGAGAGCGTTCACCGTCAGCCGCGGGTTGAGGGAGGAATACGGGTCCTGGAAGACGATCTGCATGCGGCGGCGGAACGGCAGCATGTCGTTGTGCCCCAGGTGAGTGATCTCCGTCCCGTCGTAGTGGACCTCTCCACTCGTCGATTCGATCAGCCGGATGATGAGCTTCCCGAGCGTCGACTTGCCGCACCCGGACTCACCGACGACGCCCAGGACCTCGCCCTCGTCGATCCGGAACGACACGCCGTTGACGGCGTGGACCTTGCCGACGATGCGGTTGAGGACCCCCCCGCGAACCGGGAAGTGCTTGACCATGTTGTCGACGCGGATCAGGGACATCTCAGGTCTGGTTGAGCGGGAAGTGGCAGCGCACGGGGCGCTCGGTGAACGCGTGGGGAACGATGTCGGGTTCCTCGTCGGCGCAGCGCTTCTCGGCCAGCGGACAGCGGGCCTCGAACCGACAGCCCTCGGGCAGGTCGTCGAGGCTCGGGACGATGCCCTCGATGGTGGGGAGCCGCTTGCCGTGCTCTCGCCGCCCGGCTTTGGGGATCGAGTCGAGCAGCGCCTTGGTGTAGGGGTGCTGCGGGGAGTGGAAGATCTCGCGCACCGTGCCCTTCTCGATCACGCGCCCCGCGTACATCACGATCACGCGGTCGCAGACCTGAGCGACGACGCCGAGGTCGTGCGTGATGAGCATCACGGCCGTGTTGAGCTTCTTCTTCAGGTCCTCCATCAGGTGCAGGATCTGCGCCTGGATGGTCACGTCGAGCGCTGTGGTCGGCTCGTCGGCGACGAGGATGTCGGGCTCGCAGCACAGCGCGATCGCGATCATCACGCGCTGGCGCATGCCGCCCGAGAGCTGGTGCGGGTACTCGTCGACGCGCTGCTCCGGGTTGGGGATCTCGACCAGCCGGAGCATCTCGATCGCGCGTTCTCGGCGACCCTTCCTGGAGAGGCTCGTGTGATAGCGGAGGGCCTCGTCGAGCTGCCAGCCGACGGTGAACACGGGGTTCAGGGACGTCATCGGCTCCTGGAAGATCATGGCGATCTTCGCGCCCCGGATGCTGCGCATCGTCCGCTCGTCGGCGTGCGCGAGATCGACGCCGCCGAAGAGGATCTTGCTCTCCGGCGCGATCATGCTCGTGTACTCGGGCAGGAGGCGCATGACCGACTTGCTGGTCACCGTCTTGCCGCATCCCGATTCGCCCACGATCGCCAGGGACTCGCCCGGCCAGACGTTGAAGGAGACGTCGTCCACGGCGGTGACCACGCCGTCGTCGGTGCGGAACGAGGTCGTGAGGTTCTCGACCCGCAGGATGGGAGTGGGTGTCGTCACGTTCAGCTCACGTGCTTCGGATCGAAGGAGTCCTGGAGGGCGTCGCTCACGATGTTGAACGCCCACACGAG
The DNA here is from genome assembly GCA_029259655.1 of Planctomycetota bacterium. Taxonomy (GTDB): domain Bacteria; phylum Planctomycetota; class UBA1135; order UBA1135; genus OFTM220. The sequence goes on along the minus strand of JAJDET010000010.1, from coordinate 50,013 downwards.
CCCGAACATCAGCGCAGTGGCAGCGCCGATCTGCCAGAAGAAGCCGTTGATGACCTCCTGGCGCGACTGGTTGATCATCGTCCCCCAGCTCGGCTGATTCTTCACGCCGAGGTTCAGGAAGGTGAGGATCACCTCGTTCTTGATCGCGCCGATGAAGAGCAGCGAGAAGTTGATGAACATCAGGTGCGACGTGTTCGGGATCAGGTGCTTCACCAGGATGTAGAAGCGGCCGAACCCGATCGACGTCGCGGCCTGAACGTACTCGAGCTCCTTGAGCTTCAGCACCTCGCCCCGGATCACGCGGCACGGCCCGATCCAGAACGTGAGCATCATCGACACGTAGAGTGGGACCAGCGTCCCCTCGTAGGGCGTGTCGATGAAGATGGTGACGAGCACCATCAGCATGATCAGGACGGGGATGGCCGAGAACGTGGAGTAGAGCCAGATGACGAGCCCGTCGATCCAGCCGCCGAAGAACCCGGCCGCGGCTCCAAGGAGCGTCCCCAGCAGGGTCGCCGCGAGCGCCACGATGAAGCCGACCTGGATCGCGAGCTTGATGGAGTAGACGGCCCGGACCGTGATCGAGCGTCCCTGGCGGTCCGTGCCCAGGTACGTCCGGAACGCGTACATCCAGCCGTCCACTCCCTCCAGAGGCGCGAAGAGGGCGTCGATCCTCTCCTCCACCTCGTCGAGCTTCACCAGGAGCTCGGGGTGCTCGTCGACGTTCGACACATCCGCCAGCTCGTCCCAGATCTCCCAGGACTCTTCGACGCGCTCGACGAGCTCCTCCACGGGGAGGTCGACGAGCTTCCGCTCGGCGAAGCGATACTCGAGGTGTTCCTCGTTGTCGAGGGCCGACTCGATCTCCTCGAGGTACTCCTCCGCGTCGTTGACGCGCTTCTCGGACGTCTGCGAGCCCCAGGCGCCGGGGATGCTGTTGCGACTGACACGCTCGAAGGTCTCCTCCAGCCGAATTCCGCCGAGCGCCACCAGGAGCGCCACGACCCCGTAGACGGAGATCACGCCCAGCGCGAACATCGCCAGCCGGTTCTGGCGGAACTTGCGCGCGCCGCGCGAACGCAGGGCCTTGAGGATCACGAGAGGCGTACCCTCGGATCCACGAGCGCGTAGAGCACGTCCGTCAGGACGTTCGTGACGATGAACAGCGCGGCGAACACCGCCGTGAAGGTCTGCGTGACCGGGAAGTCGAGCTCGTTGATCGCCGTCAGGAGCTCGCGGCCCATCCCGGGGATGTTGAAGTAGCTCTCCAGCAGCACGGAGCCGACGAACAGGAACGGCAGCGTCGTCATGACCCGCGTGATGATCGGGATCATGGCGTTCTTCAGCATGTGCACGAACATCACCTTCCGCTTCGACGCGCCCTTCGCCTTGGCCGTCGTGATGTAGTCGCGCGTCGACTCCTCGACCATGACGGCTCGGTAGAAGCGCGTGTCGTAGCCCATCGCGACGACGACGTTGATGATCACGGGCAGGAGGCAGAAGTGGATCCAGTTGCCGGGGAATCCCGGCTCCCAGGACTCGATGGCGAAGAGCTTCCCGTCGAACGGGCCCTCACCCGCGAGCGCGTCGTTCAGCTTGTAGGCACCGAAGTACTGGCCGAAGATGATGTAGACCAGGTAGCTGATGCACATCCCGAGGGTCGCGACGAGTACCAGGCTCTTGTCCAGGGCGCGGCCCCGGAAGAAGGCCGAGACCAGGCCGACCGCGATCGCGATGCCCGCCGTGATGATGAGCGAGGGGACCGTGATCCAGAGCGTCGGGACGATCGCGTCGCTGAGCAGGTCACCGACTGTCTTGCCGGGTTGCTGCCAGCTCTCCTGGGAGAAGTTCAGCGTGAAGACCTGACCCAGGAACTCGAGGTACTGGAAGAAGAACGGCCGTGCGAGACCGATCCGCTCGGTCAGGTCGGCGATCTGCTCCTCGGTCGCCGACTTGCCGAGGAACATCATGACCGGGTTCCTCACCCGGAGCATGGCCATCATCAACGCGATGATCCCCAGGTAGACGGGGACGTTGTAGAGCAGCCTGCGGACGACGTAGGTCCACATGGGTCAGGCCGTGGGCGTGGCGGCGAACGCGACTACTTGTGCTTGGACTCGTCGAGGTCCAGGTACTTCGCCCAGTTGTAGAAGTCCTCGGAGGGCTTGAAGTTCTTCAGCCAGGGGTTGACGAGGTACTTGCGCGTGCGAGCCATCGCGCCGGCGAAGGGCGTGTCGTACGCCAGGATCTCCTGCATCCGCTCGAAGATCGCGCTCCGCTCCGGAGACGGATCCATCTCCTGGATCTGCTCGTACAGGCGGTCGTACTCCTCGTTCTTGTAGTTGAAGTGGTTGTTTCCGGGCGACTCGTTGGGCCCGTAGAACAAGGAGAGGTTGTTCTCACCGTCGGGATAGTCCGACGACCAGGCGTAGGAGAACATCGGCGCCTTCTTCGTGTTGAGTGCCTCGATCACGGAGGCGAACTCCGAGAGCCGCGGGTTCAGCTTGATCCCGATCGCGGCGAGCTGGCGCGTCGTCAACTGGGACTGTTCCGTCCCGTTCGCGTTGTTGCTCGAGTAGTAGTTGATGACGGGCAGGCCCTTCCCATCCGGGTACCCGGCCTTGGCGAGCAGCTCCTTCGCGCGCTCGAGCTGCTTTCCGCGGTGGGCGCCTTCCATGCGGCCCTCCGGCGGGTGTCCGTCCAGGCCCGGCGGGACCGCGCCGTCGTAGATGACGTTCTCGTTGTTGTAGAAGGAGTCGTTGAACTCCTCCCAGTCGATCGCGAGCGAGATCGCCTGGCGCAGGTAGCGCTTCTCGTCCGTGTAGCCGCCGAGCAACGGGTCCTCCATGTTGAACCCGCGAAAGATGAAGTCGAGCAGCGGGACCGGGTGGTAGGTGATCCCCTCGTCGGCGTAGGCGGGCTTGAGTGTCCCCTTGCGCCGGTTGATCGCCTCCCTGAAGTTCTCCGCCGGGACCTGCGTGAAGTCGAGTCCGCCCTCGCGGAACTTCAACCACATCGGCTGGTCCTGCGGATAGAAGGGCATGACGAGCCGATCCGCGATCGGCAGGCGCTGTCCGGCCGCCTCGGTGAAGCCCGCCTCGACGTCTTCAGGCATCCACTCGGTGGGGTAGTAGCACTCGTGGTAGTTGGGGTTCCGGTTGAACACCATCTTCGTGGCCGTCCAGTCGGCCTCCGCCATGGTGAAGGGACCCGTTCCCACGGGGTGGCGCGCGATGCGCGTGCCGTAGGTCTCCACGGCCTCGCGCGCGACGATGGACGTCTGGAACATGGTCAGCGTCCACCGGAAGCCGAACACCTTCTTCAGGAGGACGACCTCGAACTCGCGATCGTTGATCACGCGGAAACCCTCGACCGGCGCGTCGTAGTCGAACTTCCCGCCGTCCTCGGCGGCCGCGTTCTGCTCGGCGCGGTACTGGTCGAACCCGACGATCTTCTGGTCGAACAGCCACCAGCTCTTGGGCTTGTTGCTGAGGTCCGCCATGCGCTTCCACGAGTAGAAGACGTCCTCGGACGTGATGTGGCGCCCCTTGCCGCCCGGGAAGCACGGGTCGTCGTGGAAGTGGACGCCTTCCTTGAGCCGGAACGAGTAGGTGAGACCGTCGGCGGAGAGCTTCGGGAGCTCCGCCAGGAGCAGCGGCTCGTACTCCTGCGGCCGGACCAGGTACTTGTACTGGAGCAGCGTCTCGTAGACCTGGGCGGCGGCCTTGTTGTCGTACACCGTGGAACCGAAGACCGGATCCATCGACTTCGGGCCGCCCGAGCGCATGGGCAGGTTGAGGACGGTCGGGTTGTCGCCCGCTCCGCCGGCTCCGGGGTCGGCTGCGCCTCCGGGATCGGCTGCAACGGGCGAGACGGCAGCCAACAGGCCGAGGGCCAATACGGACAGGCGGGGCGACAGCGATTTCCTGGACATGGTCTTCCTCGGTGGAAAGAGCTCGCGCTTCGAGTGGATCCGGGGGAGGAGGCGCGCTCTAGGGGTCGCCAGGGCGGCGATCGGCCACGGAGTGTACCCCCACATCTTTTTGGCCGACAAGGGCGGCCGGCGTGCAAAAGCGACTTCCTGACGCCCAACGAGAGCGCCCACACACTCGTAGTACACGGGTGTCCACGTGCGTGAACGCTCGAGAGCGACGTGCTTCGCCCCTACGTGGGGAACCCCTCGTCGAAACGTACACTCCGGCGGCCATGAATCTCGGGGAGCGGACTCGGGGAGCGCTGCTCTTCGTGAGACTCGGCATGTCGAGCGGATTTCTGCTCGCAGCCGCCTGCGGGCCGGCCGCGCGACCGAACATCCTCCTCTACGTCTCGGACACGTTGCGCGCCGACGGCCTCGGTTGCTACGGGAACAGCGTCGTCGAGACTCCCAACGTGGACCGGCTCGCCCGCGAGGGCGTGCTGTTCGAGCGCGCGATCGCACCGAGCTCGTGGACGCGACCCGCGATGGCCTCGATCCTGTCGGGGACGTACCCGGCGGTTCACGGTGCACAGGGACGAACCGACTTGCTGGGCGACTCCGTCGTGCTCATGTCGGAGCTCCTGAAGGACGCAGGCTACGCGACCTGCAACGTCGTCACGAACCCGAACGTGGGCACCGGTTTCGGCTTCCGACAGGGCTACGAGGTCGAGGACTTCATCGAGCTCTACGAGGACGGCGAGGCGCTCGACGGCGAGGGCGAGATCCGAACGGTCAAGGTCGAGGAGCTCGTCACGACGGCGGACCAGGCCACGCGCGCTGCCATCGCGTGGCTCGAGACGGCGCCCGAGCCGTTCTTCCTGCTCGTGCACTCGATCGACCCGCACTCGCCCTACACGCCACCCGAGGTGTGGGATCGCTACGGAACGGGGATCGCGAGCGACGCGGACGGCTCGCAGACTTCGCTCTGGCAACTCGGGCGCCAGAGGACTCCGGCCGACGTTGCGCGCACGCAGTCGCTCTACTTCGGCGAGATCGCGTTCAACGACGACGCGTTCGGCGAGCTCGTCGAGTGGCTCCGCGAGCGCGGCACCTGGGACCGCACGATCGCCGTCTTCACTTCGGACCACGGCGAGGAGTTCTGGGAGCTCGGCGAGCGTGGCCACGGCAAGACGCTCAACGAGAAGTCCCTCCACGTGCCCCTGATCCTGCGCTATCCGCCTGTGCTCGCCGGCCCGGAGCGCCCGACGAGAATCGTCACGACGGTCGACGTCCTGCCGACGGTGTTCGCGCTGGCCGGCCTCGACACGCCGGACTGGATCGAGGGGCGCTCGCTCCTCGAGGACCGAGACCAGACCGTCTTCGCGAGCTGCAACCTCCAGAAGGTCGACCTCCACGCGGCCCGGCGCGGCGACTTCAAGCTCGTGTTGGACCGCGAGAGTGGCCGGCGCTGGCTGCACGACGTGAGCCGCGGGACCGAGGGCCAGCGCAACCTGGTGGAGCACCGGTCCGACCTCGTGGACGAGCTCTCCGCCGAGCTCGCGGCGCACATGGCGCACGAGAGCGCACGGCGAATCGTGCTGCACGCGAGCGAGCGCGCGCCGCGCATCGACGAGGCGGACCTCGAGCCGCACATCAGGGACGAGCTCGAGAACCTCGGCTACTTCGACGGGGACGAGCCGCAGGAATGACCCCCCGCTGGCACGTCCCGCTCCTGCTCCTCCTCGGTCTGCCCGTCTTCTTCCTCGGCCTCGCGAGCTACAGCGTGGTCAACGGCGACGAGGGGATCTACCACACGATCGCCGCGACCATGGTCGAGCGCGGGGACTGGACGCACCTCGACTATCACGGTCAGCACCGCGTCTACGACACGTTCATGAACGCGCCGACGCAGTACTGGGCGCGGGCGATTCTGATCAGCCTCTTCGGCGACGGCCTGTGGACGATGCGGATCCTCTCGGCGGCCGCGGGGCTCGCGACGGTCGTCCTCGTCTACCGGCTGGTGGCGCTGATCGACCCCCGTCCCGGGCGCCTCGGTCCGCTCCTCGCTGCGCTCGTCCAGCTCACGAGCTTCCAGTTCGTGTACCTCCACGGCGCGCGGACGGGGGAGCTCGACGCGGTTGTCTGCCTGCTCCTCGTCCTGCTCGCGATCACGTTCCTGCGGGCGGTTCAGGGCGAGCGGAGCTTCGTCGCACATCACGTCTGTCTGGTCCTGCTCCTGACCGTCAAGCTGCCCGCCGTCCTGATTCCCGTCGTGGCGGAGCTCGCGCTCTTCGCCACGACGCGCTCCGCGCGGGGCTCGTTCGGCCGGTACGTGCGCGCGGGCCTGGTGGTCGTCCCGCTCGGGCTCGTCTGGCACGCGTTCCAGGCCGCGTCGCTGTGGGACGAGTTCCGCGAGGTCGCGACGAAGATGACGGGCGAGGCCGGCGGTTCCGTCGGCGGCGGTGAGTACGTGGGGGGACCGCTCGAGAACCTCCGGTGGTACGCCGCGAAGGCGCTGCACGGGCTCTTCCCGTGGTCGATCGCGCTCCTGCCGGCCGCGCTCGCCATCGGCATCGCCAGGAAGGAGGATGACGAGCGGACCGGGTGGCGACTCGCCCTCTTCCTGGCCGTGGCGGTGTGGCTCTTCTTCCTCGTCGTCTCCAAGCGCATGCCGTGGTACGTGATGCCGTCGTACCCTTTCGTCGCGGCTGCCGTGGGTGTCTGGCTCTCGCGCTGCACGGAGGGGCGCCGTCTCGACGTCGTCCTCGCCGCGGCCGTCCTCGGGGTCGTCCTCTGCCTGCGCGTGCCAGCGACCGACGTGCGGCCGCTGATCGAGCGCGCGGCGCGCTTTCCCGCCGAGCTCTCCTGGGCCTCGGGGGGGGCGCTCCTGCTCGGCGGGATCGCGGTCGCGGCGGGGGGGCTGCACCTCGCGATACGCTCGCGCCTGCCCCGGCTCGTACCCACGGCCGTGCTCCTCGTTCTCCTCTGTCTCGCCGCCGTTCGAGTCGGCCGTCCCCTGGGTTCTCTCGAGCACGAGAGCGAGCTGGCTCGGCTCGCGGCCCAGCTCGAGGAGGACCGCTCCGCCGGTCGCCCGATCCGCTATCCGGTCGCGATCCCCGAGTCGGAGGGCTGGCTGCGGGTGCAATTCCACTTCGGGCGGCGCTTCCTGGCGGTGAAGAGGGGCAACGCGATCCTGCTCCAGGGCGAGAAACCGGGCCGCGACGGGCTCTGAGCCTCCGGGGTCGGACGCTATCCTGTTCGCCGACCACGACCCGCCCGAGAGCCATGTCCCGCAAGCCCGACAAGAAGCGCTACATCGTCAGCAACCTCGGCTACGGCTACGCCGTGCACGACACGAACCAGGTGAAGACCTACTACGAGGGAGTCGATCCCTCGAAACAGTCGGGACCCAAGGGGCGGATCGTCGACATCTGTCCTAACGCCGAGACGGCGCACAGGATCGCTCGCGAGCGCAACGCGGGCGAGCCGGAGAAGAAGAACTGAGCCCCGCGGACACGGCGTGATCTCGCTCGGGGCTCGCTACATGGCCGCGAGCGCGCTGGCGTTCAGCGTGATGATGGCGCTCGTCAAGCTCGCCGGGCGCCACCTGCCGAGCCAGGAGATCGTCCTCGCGCGAGCGATCGTCACGCTCGTCTTGTCCTACGGGATCCTGAAGGCCGCCCGGAGGAACCCCTGGGGCACCAACCGCAGGTTGCTCCTCTTCCGCGGCGTGCTCGGCTTTGTCGGGCTCTCCTGCGTCTACTACGCCGTCACCCATCTGCCGCTCGCCGAGGCGACGGTGCTGCACTACGTGCAACCGGTGTTCACCTCGCTCCTGGCGCTCTTGTTCCTGCGCGAGGCGCTCCATCGAGGCGTGGTCCTCTCGTGTGCAGCGAGCCTCGTCGGAGTCGTGCTCGTGACGCGGCCTGCGTTCCTCTTCGGTGAGGCGAGCTCCGCGCTCGATCCCGTCGCGGCCGGCGTCGCCGTGCTCGGAGCGTTCTTCTCCGCCTCCGCCTACATCGTCGTGCGCAGGCTCGCTGCGACCGAGGACCCCGTGGTCATCGTGCTCTACTTCCCGCTGGTCGCCGTACCCGCTTCGATCCCACCGCTCGTTCCCGTGGCCGTCTGGCCCGCCGGGATCGATTGGCTCGTCCTGCTCGGCGTCGGCGTCACTGCACAGCTCGGACAGGTCTGGCTCACGCGCGGATTGCAGAAGGAGACCGCGGGACGCGCCACGGCAGTCACCTACCTCCAGGTCGTCTTCTGCGCGCTGTGGGGTGTGCTCTTCTTCGGCGAGGTGCCGAACGCGTGGACCGCGACCGGGGCCGGGCTGATCCTCGTGAGCACTCTCCTGCTCGCCATCCACCCACGCCGCCCGTGAGGTCCGACCGTCAGGGATCGATCCACGTCCCGCCCGTTCCGTCGAGCGCGGACTTGAGGCTCGCCATGTCCGTGATGAGCGCCGGTTTGCCCGAACGCTCCGCGTAGTCCGCCGCCGCCTCGACCTTGGGGCCCATCGAGCCCCGCGGGAACTGGCCCGACGCGAGGAGCTCGCGCGCCTCGGCGACGCTCATGCGGTCGATCGACCGTTGCGAGGGCTTGCCGAAGTCGATCGCGACCTGCGGGACCCCGGTCAGGATGACGAAGCTCCGCGCGTCGAGCGAGAGCGCCAGGAGCGCCGACGTGCGGTCCTTGTCGAGCACGGCCTCGACGCCGTGCAGGTGACCGCGCTCGTCCCGGATCACCGGCACTCCGCCGCCGCCACCGGCGACGACGACGCGTCCCGGGCGCGCGGCCTCGCGGATCGACGAGAGCTCGACGATCGAGAGCGGCTTGGGCGAGGGAACGACGCGTCGCCAGCCTTCGTTCAGGACCTCGACCATCTGCCAGCCGCGGTCCCGCATCAGCGCATCGGCCACGCCGTGCTCGTAGAAGGGGCCGACGGGCTTGGTGGGCTCGAGGAAGCGCGGGTCGTCCGCGTCGACGACGACCTGTGTCAAGACGGCCGCGACCTCCGTGTCCGATCCGGTGTCGGTGAAGGCGTTGCGCAGCGCGCGCGTCAGCAGGAAACCCACGCTGCCCTGGGTCTCGGCGACGAGCACGTCGAGGGGCTCCCGCGGAAGCTTCTCGAGGGAGGTCTCGACCCTGAGCAGGATCATCCCGACCTGCGGCCCGTTGCCGTGGACCAAGACGAGCCCGTTCTCTTCCGGATGGAGCAGCGCGAGGGCGTGGGCGAGCTGGGCCGCCCGCTCCTCCTGCTCTTCCGGGTGGAAGGGGTCGGGGAGGAGCGTGTTTCCGCCGAAGGCGAGGACGACGGGATGCATGTTCGGCAAGCGGGCATGGACTTCGCGCCCGCACCCGGGGAAGGTAGCGCGTTCCGGTCCCCGACGAAATGAGCCGGCGGCCCTCGCGCATGGGGGCGCTCGCGATGGTGGAGCTCGAAGTACCGAGGAGAGATGGAGCTGTGGCAGGCGGGCGCGAGCCCACCGAGCCCGTCGTCCTTTTCGAGGGGATCGTCAAGCGCTTCGGCCGCGTCCGCGCGCTCGACGGGCTCACGGCCGACGTCCCGCCCGGGCCTGTCGGGCTGCTCGGACCCAACGGCGCCGGGAAGACCACCCTGATCAAGGTCTTGCTCGGCCTCCTGAACACCGAGGCGGGGAGCGCCCGTATCGCCGGCCTGGACCCCTCGCGTCGCGCCGACAAGATCGCGCTCCGTCGCATGGTCGGGTACATGCCCGAGAGCGACTGTCTGATCCCGGGCCGCACGGGCATCGAGCTCGTCGCCACGCTCGGTCGAATCACCGGGCTCGCGAAGGCCGACGCGATGACGCGCGCGCACGAGGTGCTCGACTACGTCGGCCTGGAGGATCAGCGCTATCGCCCGCTCGACCAGTACTCGACCGGGATGAAGCAGCGGCTCAAGCTGGCGCAGGCTCTGGTGCACGACCCCGAGTTCCTGCTGCTCGACGAGCCGACGAACGGTCTCGATCCGAAGGGGCGCCGGCACATGCTCGAGCTCGTCCACGACCTCGGGCACGAGCAGGGGAAGAACCTCGTCCTGTGCTCGCACCTCCTGCCCGACGTCGAGAAGACGTGCAGCCACGTCGTCGTGATCCACCGCGGGAAAACGGCCGCGGCGGGGGTCATCGCGGAGATGACGGGGGACGAAGCGCACAGCGTCGACGTTCAGGTGCGCGGTTCCGGTCCCGATTTCGAGTCTGCCCTCGCGGCGGACGCCATTCCGCACGCCGAGAACGGGCTCGGGAGGTACCGCCTGAACCTGCCTGCCGACCAGGCGAGCGCGGATCGCGTCTTCGGCCTGGCGGAGAACGCGCGCTGCACCGTCGTCTCGATCGAGCCGGTACGTTCCTCGCTCGAGGAGGTCTTCCTCGCGGCCCTTCGCGAAGGGGAGGCGAGCGCCTGATGGCCGTCACCCACACCGAGGTCTACCGCAAGTTCAAGGGCGGAATCGCGCGCCACCCGCTGCGCTTCTTCCCGTTGTTCGCGACCGAGCTCTCCGTCGCCACGCGCCGCAAGCTCCCGCTCATCCTGCTCTACGGCCCCGTAGCGATCGCGACGATCGTGACGTGCTTCATCGTCTACGCGAAGTTCGCGCTGCAGGCGGGTGTCCCGGACTCCAGCAACCTCCAGGCGCAGCTCGCGGTGGGAATGGCGAGCAGCATGCTCCAGGTGCGTGACCTGATTCTCCAGGTCAACGGGATCATGGGCGGGTTCGCGCTCTTGGCGATGGTCTGGTACGGCTCCGGGCTCATTTGCGAGGACCGGCGCGCGAAGGCGCACCTGCTCTACTTCTCACGGCCGCTCACGCGCCTCGACTACTTCCTCGGGAAGTTCTGCGTGGCCGCCTTCTTCGGTGCGATCGCCGTCGTGGTCCCGAACTTCGTGGTCTGCACGATGGCCGTCGTCACCTCTCCGGAGTGGAGCTTCCTCAAGGAGCAGAGCGACGTCATCTGGGCCGTCTTCCTGTTCGGCGGGATCTGGATCACGACCATGTCGTCGCTCGTGCTGGCGATCTCGAGCCTGGCGCCGAAGCGCGTGTTCGCCATGGTCGGATTCTTCGGGCTGATCATGGTCCTCGAGGTGTTCATCGAACTGGGGGTCAAGGTCGGGAACGTCGAGCAGTTGCAGTACCTGCGTCTGACCCGCAACCTGGGCGTCGTCGGCGAGTGGCTGTTCACCGCGCCCGGGGCGGATGCGCCGGAAGACGTCACGCAGTGCGCACTCGGCGTCGCGGCCTGGGTCGCGCTCTCGTTGACCGTCCTCGCCCAGCGCCTGCGGCGCATGGAGCTCGCCTCGTGACAGCCTACGTCGAGGCGCACGAGCTCGGTCGCTGGTACGGGCAGGTGGTCGGGCTCAACGAGCTGACCGCATCCATCGATGCGCCGATCGCCGGGCTGCTCGGTCCGAACGGAGCGGGCAAGTCGACGTTCCTGAAGCTCGTCGCCGGCGAGATCCGTCCCTCGCGCGGCTCCGTCCGCGTTCTCGGCGAGAGGCCCTTCGCCAACCGGGAGCTGTTCCGCCGGATCGGCTTCTGCCCTCAGCAGGACGCGCTGTACGAGGGCCAGACCGGCATCGAGTTCGTCATCCTGCTGCTCCGCCTCCACGGATTCGACCGGAAGGAGGCCAGGGCACGGGGATGGCGCGCGCTGGAGCGCGTGGAGCTGACCGACGCGGCGGAACGGGCCACAGGTACCTACTCCAAGGGCATGCGCCAACGCCTCAAGCTCGCTCAGGCCTTCGCGCACGGTCCCGAGCTGCTCGTCGTCGACGAGCCCCTGACCGGGCTCGACCCGGTCATGCGCCACACGATGATCGCGCTCTTCCGCGAGCTCGCGGATTCCGGGATTCGCGTCCTCGTCTCCAGCCACGTCCTGCACGAGGTGGAGGCCATGACGAACGACATCGTCTTGCTGCACCGGGGGCGGTTGCTCGCGCAGGGCGACGTGGGGGAGGTGCGCGACCTGATCTCACGCCATCCCCGGCGCATCCGGATCGGCGCCGGCGAGCCCCGCCGGCTCGCGCGTTCCCTGATCGAGCTCGAGCAAGTCACGAGCGTGACCTTCGCGAGCCCGACGGATCTCACGATCGAGACGCGGAACAGCGAGGCCTTCTTCCGCGAGCTCACCCCGATCGCCGCCGCGGGCGGCTTCCGCGTTCAGAGCCTGGATTGTTCGGACGAGAACCTCGAGGCGGTCTTCGACTACCTGGTCCAGTGAAAGACTTCATCCGTGCCAGCCTGATCCTCTTCCAGGCGCAGCTCATGAGCTCGCTCCGGTCGAAGCGCCTCCTCATCTGCGCGGTGCTCGCCGCGGGGCCGGTGGCGTTCGCGTTCATGCTCGTGCAGGTCGTTCCGTCGGACGAGAGAGTCCCGATCACGGAGATCTCCTGGGCGCTGATCGGTCAGGTCGTCTGTCCCGTGCTGGCGCTCGTGTTCGGTTCGGCAGTCGTGTCCGAGGAGGTCTCGGACCGGACGATCACCTATCTGTTCTCGAGGCCGATCCACCGCGCGTCGGTCCTGATCGGGCGCTGGCTCGCCGCGCTGCTCATCGTCGCGGTCCTCCTCACCGTGAGCGGCTTCGGGACGATCTATCTCCTGACGAGCACGTTCTCGAACGATGTGCCGATCGAGTCGCCCTTCGACCTCGCGTTCGCGATGGTCGCGGGCCTGACGCTGGCTGCGGCCGTGTACTCGGCTGCCTTCACGGCGCTCGGCACGCTCGTGAAGAACCCGATGATCTGGGGGATCGCCTACGTCTTCGCGTTCGAGGTCCTGCTCGTGAACTCGCAGTTGCCGGGAAACCTGCAGCGGATGACCATTCAGTTCCACGTGCGCAGCCTGGTCCACGGATGGGGCGTCGAGGCCTGGGAGAAGGCGGAGATCTTCGAGCTGAACGACCTGATCACGTTCGGCGGTGCGGGGATCGTCCTGTTCACGGCCCTCTTCGTGTGGCTCGGGATCGCGGGGCTGGTGCTCTCGAAGAAGCAGTACGAGCTCTCGGCCTGAGGTTCACCTACTCCGCGGCCGTCTCGAGGATGTCGTCGAAACGCGGTGCGAGCTCGTTCCAGGTGAATCGGTCGGTGGATCGGATCAACGCGGCGCGGTCGGCCATCCGCGCTCCCGAGCGGACGATGTCCAGCCCGCGCTCCAGGGCGTCGGCCACGCCGTCGCGATAGAGGAACGCCTCGCGGAGCTCCCCCGGCACGAGCTCCGGGTACGCCAGATCGTCGGGCAGCACGGGCAGTGCGCCGGATCGGATCGCCTCGAGCGTCGCGAGCCCGAAGAACTCGTGCCGCGCGGTCGAGACGACGACGTCGCTCGAGCGCAGGGCCTCGACGTAGCCGGCGCGGTCGAGGAAGTCGCTCGCGACGAGCCGGTCGGCGAAGCGCTGCTCGATCTCCGCCAGCGCGGGGGGGCGCTCGCGGAAGCGCTGCCCGAGGAGGCGCAGGCGGAAGCTCGCCCCGCGGCGATCGAGCTCCACCAGCGCTTCGAGGAACCGCTCCGGGGCCTTGTCGTACTCCCAGCGGTGCGGCCAGAGGATCACGGGCGCGTCGCACGCTGGGCAAGGAGCTCCGGCGGGGACGTCGACTCCCACCGGGAGCACGCCGGACTTCTCGCGCAGCAGCGCCGAGGTCGCCGCGAGGTCGAAGTCGGGCGCCTTCGCGAGCAGCTCGTCGGCGGCTTTCAGGAACGCCTCGCGGTGGTAGTGCGAGTTGAAGAGCGCACGTTGCGCCGCGAGGATCGCGTGCACGTGCACGAGCGCGAAGTGCACGTCGCGCGACTCGCCCTTGCGCAGGGGATAGGTGAGCTGGTTCTCGTGGAAGTAGACCACGGACGGAATCGCCCGCAGCTCACGCGGCAGCACGGCCAGCGTCTCGGCCAGGTTCAGGTAGTCCGAAGCGAAGAGCAGGTCCCACGGACCCTCGTCCACGAGCGCGCGTGCCACCTCGAGCGACGCCGTGCGCATGCGCCACTTCCAGGTCCTGGCCGGAAGGAACAGCGTCCGAACCTCGTGCCGCGAATGCGACGCGAGCCCCTCGACGAACAGGCGGTGCGAGGTCGTGGCGTAGGGTTCGGCCGCGAGGACGCGCATCGCGCGAGCCTACTCGGGATCGCCGGTCGCCGCCCCCCGCGGTTCCGCGGCGCGGGCTACAATGAGCGCGATGGCGTCGTCCACACCAAGGAGCAGCCCGACATGAAGCAGCTCTCGCTCGCTCTCTTTGCGATCCTGGCCCTCCCGATCTCGATCGCCGCCCAGACCGTCCACATCCTGGACCAGGCCGCGGGACCGGGGTCGGACTTCACGACGTTCAAGGACGCTATCGATGCGGCCGGCCCGGGCGACATCATCGTCGTCCGCAGCGGGACCTACGCCTCACCTCTGGCAGGTGTCGACGACATCCTCGACATTCTCGAGCCCATCACACTAACCGCCGAAAAGGACGCATCCGTCCTGCTGAGGCAGCGGCTCTCCATTCAGACCTCGGACCCCGCCGACACGGTCGTCGTCGCGGGGATCGAGATCGCTCCTGTTAGCCAGCATTTTTGCGGAGTCATCTTGCAAACTTGCGCGCCGCCTGATTTCGCCGTCAGTGTGTCTGGGAGTGGGACGGTCCTGTTCGACAGGTGCTCCCTACGGCCTGCAGAGCGCGGTGCCCCGGGAGGCGACGTCGTCCGCGCGGTAGCGGCGGGCCCCGTCATCTTCTCGCGGTGCGAGATCGCCAAGACCTCGGTCCTCGATTGGAATCCGTGTCAGTCGGTGGTGATTCTGCCCCTGGGGCTCAACAACGGCATCTACGCGGATGCCTCGGAGATCTACGTCCACGATTCCACGGTCGCAGGCTACGAGGGCGCGTCCGACTCGGCCTGCGGGGCCCAGGGCAACTTGCGGTTTCGGCGGGGTGGTGACGGGATTCACCTCCTCAATGGCGCAACTGCGTTCGTGTCGGGCTCGGCTGTGGCGGGTGGACCGGGTGGCGATGGAGGGCACGCTCCCCCACCCCTGTTCTGCGGGCCTCCAGGAGCCGGCGGGCACGGGGTCCTGGCAGAACTCGGCAGCTCGGTGACTCTTCGCGACACCGACCTGGTCGGAGGCGTTGCGGGCGTCGCATCCGGCCCCTTCTCCGTGTTCGCTGGCTGCGTGGTGACGCCCGGACCCGACGGTTCCCCCAGCGAGATCGACGGGACGAGCACGCTCGCGACCGAATCCGGAACGGAACGCCGGCTCCTTGCGGCTTCTCCGCTGCGGGCCGGCGAGCTTGCGACGCTCATCGCGTTCGGACTCCCGGAGGAGCACTCCGCCCTGGTCTTCTCCGCGAGCCTCGACGCTGTCCCGAACCCCCTCTTCGGCGGGTTCCTCCACCTGGCCGACCCGGTCTTCGCTCTGTCCAAGGGGGTGCAACCCTTGACCGGCGTGCGGCGGATCCAGATCGTCGCCCCGGATCCGGGCGCTGTAGGCCTCTCGATCTACCTCCAGGCCGTCTTCAACGGCCCGGCGGAAGGCTTCGTGCTCTCGAACCCCGTAGCCGTCGTGGTGCTTCCGGCCGGAACTCCCTAGGGCTCTTTCCCTGTCGGTCACCAAGGGTGCCACGGCCCTGCGTGGACTCGGGGGCCCGAGAATGGCTCAATGGGCTCCTCACATGAAGCTGCCCGAATCACACGACGACTGCGTCCTCCTCCACAACCCCCGCTGCTCGAAGAGCCGGGCGGCCAAGGCCCTGCTCGAGGAGCGCGGCATCGCGTTCTCCGAGCGCGCCTACATGGAAGACCCCCTCTCGCGCGAGGAGCTCGAAGAGCTCGCCCGGCGCCTGGGTCGGCCCCCGTCCGAGTGGGTCCGCAGCAAGGAGACGGCCTTTGCCGAAGCGGGGCTCTCGGCCGACTCGACCGACGACGAGCTCTTCGACGCCATGACGACGAACGCTATCTTGATCGAGCGTCCGATCCTCGTGCGCGGCGACCACGCGATCCTCGGGCGACCGCCCGAGGTCGTGCTCGATCTCGTCCAGGCATGACCGCGCGGGGGATCACCCGCGCCATTCTCCTCGCGCTCGCCGTCGCGAGCTGTCAGCGAGTCGTCATCGAGGGCGGCGGGGCACCGTTGCCCTTCGAAGGACGCTCGCTGCTCGGCATCCCGCTCGCGGCGCCGGAGATCGAGCCCGAGCGGCTCGAAGAGTTGCGCGCGAACTACGCCGAGGCGCACGCGGCCTACGACGCGGACCCGTCGTCCGAGGACGCGGCGATCTGGCTCGGCAGGCGGCTCGCCTACCTCGGGCGGTATCGCGACGCGATCGACGTCTACACCCTCGCGCTCCGCCAACACCCGGAGAGCTACCGCCTGCGCCGCCATCGCGGTCATCGCTACATCAGCGTGCGCCGGATCGACGACGCGATCGTCGAGCTGACGCGAGCCGCGGAGCTCGCGCGCGGCGTGCCCGACGAGGTGGAGCCCGACGGGGCACCCAATGCGCTGGGCGTCCCGCGCAGCACGCTCCAGTCGAACATTCACTACCACCTCGGGCTCGCCCAGTACCTCGCGGGCGACTTCGAGGGAGCGCTCGAGACGTACCGCACCGGCATCGAGTACAGCCGCGTCAACGACGACATGCTGGTCGCCACGAGTCACTGGCTGTGGATGACGCTGGCGAGGCTCGGTCGCGAGGACGAGGCGCGCGCGGTGCTGGAGCCGATCCGCGAGGACATGCAGATCCTCGAGAACTCCGGCTATCACGAGTGCCTGCTCTTGCGGAAAGGGCTGCGCTCGCCCGAGGACGTGCTCGACGCCGCGGCTGGAGAGATCGACTTCGCGTCGCGCGCCTACGGTGTTGCTCTCGGGCACCTGATCTCGGGCGACCGCGAGCGCGCCTTCGAGCTGTTCCGCGAGATCGTCGCGGGCGAGATCTGGATGGCCTTCGGGTACATCGCCGCGGAAGCCGAGCTGGCGCGCGAGCGCTGAGCCCAGTGGAGGTCCCGTTCGAGCTCGTCGAGCGCGTCCGTCCGGCCGTCGCCGAGCACGTGCGGCGCACTCCGCTCCTCGCGAGCGCCTGGCTGGCGGACGAGACCGGAAAGCGCGTCGACCTGAAGGCCGAGAACCTCCAGGTCACGGGGTCGTTCAAGGTGCGCGGCGCGCTGGCGGCGCTGGCCGAATCGGCGAGCGGGGAGGTCTTCACCGTCTCGACCGGAAATCACGGTCAGGCCCTGGCCTTCGCCGCGGCGCGGCTCGGGCTGGCGTGCACCGTGGTCGTCCCGCGCGTCGCCCCCGCGAACAAGGTCGAGAAGATCCGCGCGCGGGGCGCCGAGGTCGTCGCCGCGCCCTTCGACGGCTTCGACGACGCCCAGGCCTGGGCGCTCGAGGAGGGACGCTTCGCGGGACGCTTCGTGTCGGCCTTCGAGGACGCGCACGTCGCCGCCGGCAACGGCGGGACCACGATGCTCGAGGTCCTCGAAGACGGCCCGGAGCTCGACGCGGTCGTCGTCCCGACGGGGGGCGGTGGTCTGGTCGTCGGCGTCGGCGCAGTCTGTCGTCGGCTCGCGCCGTCGACGCGCGTCGTGGCCGTCAATCCCGAGGCGTCGGCGGGGCTCTGGCTCTCGCGCCGCGATGGCCGCGCACATGTGCACCTCGCGAGCGACCCCACGATCGCCGACGGCGTCGAGGGCGGCGTGGGTGCCGAGAACTACCGCCTCGCGGAGACGCTCGTCGACGACGTCGTCACCGTCTCCGAGGACGCGATCCGCGCCGCCATGCGGGACACGCTGCTGCACGAGAAGCTGATCGTGGAGGGAGCCGGAGCCCTGGGCGTCGCCGCGCTGCGCGAGGGGAAGGTCGAGGGCGAGCGCGTCGCCGTGCTCCTGACCGGCGGCAACGTGGACGCGAGGCTCCTCGCGGAGCTCCTGGTCTAGCTCAGTCGCTCTTGCGCGCGAAGTGCAGGTTCTGCACACGGCCTGATTGCAGGCGGAAGCCCGTGAGCTCGTGGAACGGATCGCGCTCGAAGACGATCTGGCCCGCGGCGGACTCGAACCGGTCGAGGCCGAGCGGGGCCGCGGGGCCCCACGGGGAACCGGCGACCGAGAGGGTCAGCCCGACGGCCGTGGGCTCCAGCGTCCACCAGGCGTCGAGCTCCGGCGAGTAGTAGCGGCCGGCGTAGTCCTCGATGCTCATGAACGCGCTGTCCCACGGGATGTGGAGCGACAGGCGCTGCGGGCCGTTGCCCCTGTCCAGGTGCGCCGTCCAGGGAACCTCGTCCGTGGCGCGCTCGAAGGTCAGGCCGCCCGGGACCCGCGCGTCCTTGGGAGCGAAGGAGGTCGCCGTCAGCGCAACGAGGCGCATCACACGTCCGCCCGACGCGACCTGGACACCGCCCGGATCGGTCTCGATCTCGAAGATCGCCCCGTCCGCCTCGCCCATGTACACGCCCGAGAGGTCCCCTTCGATCGCGCCCGTGAAGGGCTCACGCGGGTCCGCGGGCGCCTCTGCGGCCGCCGACACGGGGGTCGGCACGTCGTCCAGGAACGAACCCGCGAGGATCACCTCCGCCACGTCCCGGCAGAGAGCCGACGGGTTGATCGCGCTCGTGTTGCCGAGGCAGATGATCGAGACGCGCTCGTCGGGGAAGCGCATCATCTCCGCGCGATAGCCGACGAAGGCGCCGCCGTGCGCGACGACGCGCAGGCCGCGGTACGTGTCGATGCCCAGTCCCAGCGCGTAGTCGAGCTCGCTCCCGTCGTCGAGCACTCCTTGCGTGTGCAGTGCCTCGAGGAGTGCTTCCCCGCCGACCGTGGGCTCGTAGAAGTTCCGGTCCCAGAGGAGCAGGTCCTCGACGGTCGTGAAGACGCCCCCGTCGCCGACCATCGGGAGCGTGGTGCGATCGATCTCCCAGCGACCGTCCGGGCCCGGCGAGTAGCCCTCGGAGCGACGCGGGACGATGATCCGGTGCGAGTCGTGGTAGTGCGTGTCGCGCATGCCGAGCGGCTCGAAGATGCGCGTGCGCGCGAATGCGACCAGCGAGACACCGGTCGCCCGGTGCAGGATCACCGAGATCAGGAAGTAGCCCGAGTTGCTGTACAGGTGCTGCGTTCCGGGTGCGAAGTTGAGCTCGCGCTGGCGCGCGATCATCGCGAGCGCGTCGTCGTCGTAGTAGTCCTCCGTCCGGAGGCCCGAGAGCCCCATGAGCCCGAGATAGTCGCGGATCCCGCTCGTGTGGTTCAGGAGGTTCCGGATCGTGATCGGCTCCCCGTAGTCCGGCATCTCCGGCAAGTGCTCGCGGATGTCGTCCTCGAGCGACAGGTGCCCCTCCTGCTCGGCGAGCGCGGCGCAGGCGGCCGTGAATTGCTTCGCCGTCGAACCGATCCGGAACACGCTCCGCGGTCCGTTCGGGATCCCGTGTTCGAGGCTCGCCATCCCGTAGCCCCGTGCGACGACCAGCTCGCCGTCGTGGATGATCCCGAGCGCGCAACCCGGACCGTCGTCGTGGTCGTAGCGCGCGAACACGGCGTCGATGGCGTCGGTGTCGAGCGTGAGGTCCCCGGCGAGCGCGGGCGCTCCGGAGACGGTGAGGGCGATGGCGAGAGACAGGGCGGGGGCGCGCATTGGGGTTCCTCTTCGGTGAGAGAGCTCCGATTGTCCCGCGGGACGGCCCCCTTGCGCGACTTCGCGTCCGACATTGCAGGACTTTTTCCCCCGAGAGAGCGGGGCCAGCCTGGCGCCGCGGGCGCCGGGCGTTCCGACTCACTCCTCGTTCTCGAGGTCGAGGTAGCCCAGGGCCTCGAACTCGTCTCTCAGCTCGTCCGGCATCAGGCGCGACGAGCGCGACACCAGCTCCAGGAACTCGATCCGGTAGCCGCCGCTGTCCGGCCCGATGGCCTCGCGCGCCCAGCGGTGGACCTCCCGCATCGTGGCGCCGCCTGCGTGCTTCGAGCCGCGCAGGAGCATCCCGAAGCCCGCCACGCCCGCGGCGAAGCGGAAGTCGTCGCTCGCCGCGTCGAAGCCGATCCCGGCGTCGACCAGCGGCATCTCGATCAGGCGGCTCGTGTCGCCGTCGGGCTCCTTGTAGCGCAGCTTGACCGTGAGGAGCTCGCCGGATCCGGACGCCGCGCCCGCGCGCGACGGATCCTGGTACTTGAGAGGGTCGACGTCGCGCACCTCGCTGGCGACGCCGGTCGGCACGACCTCGTAGAGCGCCGTGACCGAGTGCCCTGCGCCGATCTCTCCGGCATCCACCTCGTCGTCGTTGAAGTCCTCGGCGGCGAGCAGCCGGTTCTCGTAACCGATCAGTCGGTACGACGAGACCTCGGCGGGGTTGAACTCGACCTGGACCTTGACGTCCTTCGCGATCGTGATGAGCGTGCCGCCCATCTCCTCGACGAGAACCTTCCTGGCCTCGCGCAGCGAGTCGACGTAGGCGTAGTTGCCGTTGCCGCGGTCGGCGAGCTTCTCCATCGTGGAGTCCTTCAGGTTCCCGCTCCCGAAACCGAGCACGGAGAGGAACACACCCGAGCGCGCCTCCTCCTCGATCATGCGCACGAGCTCGCCCTCGCTGGACGTGCCGACGTTGAAGTCGCCGTCGGTGCACAGGATCACGCGGTTGATGCCGCCCTCGATGAAGCCCGCGCGGGCCGTCCGGTAGGCGAGCTGGATGCCCTGCCCGCCGTTCGTCGAGCCGCCTGCGCTCAGGAGCTCGAGCGCCCCGAGGATCGCCGGCCGGTTGGCGCAGGTCGTCGAGGGCAGGACCATTCCCGCCGCGCCGGCGTAGACGACGATCGCGACGTTGTCGCGCCCGTCGAGCTGGTCGATCAGGAGCCGCATGCCCTTTTTCACGAGCGGCAGCTTCATCGGGCTGTCCATCGACCCCGAGACGTCGAGCAGGAACACGAGGTTGCTCGGCCGGCGGTCGGCGACGGGGATCTCCATGCCCTGGAGGCCGATGCGCACGAGCCGGTGCTCCGGCTTCCAGGGCGCGCTCGCCACCTCGACGTCGATCGAGAACGGATCGCCGCCGGTGGGGGGGCGGTAGTCGTAGCGGAAGTAGTTCAGGAGCTCTTCGATCCGTACGGCGTCGGCCGGCGGCAGGCGATCCTCGGAGAGGAAGCGCCGCACGTTCGCGTAGGACGCCGTGTCGACGTCGATCGAGAAGGTCGAGAGCGGGTGCTGCGCGACGGAGCGGAACTCGTTCTCGCGGATGGAGTCGTAGGCCTCGGTGTCGGGGCGGCCTTCCTCGCCCAGGCCCGGCGTGGGTTGGCGGACGGGGGCTAGCGGATCCGCGGAGCCTGTTCCCGCACCGAAACCGTTGAGGTCGATGACGGACACCCCATCCATGTACCCGAGCGCTCGGAGCGACGAGCTCTCGCTGTCCCCGAGGTAGCCCAATCCCTGGAGCTCTTCGCGAACACTCGGGTCTGGGGACCGGGTCTCTTCGCTGGCGAACCACGACCAAGAGGATCCGCCGCCGACTTCGTACATGAATGGAGAAACCCCCGTGTCTCGGAAGGGCCCAGATTCGGTCACCCACATCGCGGAGAGCGTTGTGATGGTCAGCGCTGCTGCCAGGCTGCTCACCTTCATCACCCCGCGCCACGGCCTCCTCGACGATTGAGCTGGGTCGCGTCTTCTTTGCTCCTGGTCGTTGCCCAGGATCGCCATCTTCTGCGCCGTGCTCAGGCCCTCCGCCGGAGTCTCCGCCAGCGCCTCTTCCAGCTCCCGAGCCACCGCGCGGATCGCCGCCACCTCGCGCGCGCCGTCCTCGCTCGCCGCGAGCTCGGCCTCGACCACGGCCGCTTCAACCGCCTCGAGCTCGCCGAGCGCGTAGGTCGTCAGGCGCGGGTCCTCTTGCCGTCCGTCCTGGGGGATCTTCACGAGCCCACCTCCATGCGCCGCAGGGGCGCGAGTCGCGACCGGAGCGTCTTCAGGCCGCAGTGCATCAGGTAGCCGACGTTCGCCACGGAGAGGCCGGTGATGTCGGCGATCTCGCGGTAGGCGAAACCGTTGTGGAACTTCAGGCGCAGGACCTCGCGCTCGCGCTCGGGGAGCTCCCCGAGCTCGTGCAGGATCCGCGCGGACGTGTCTTCCTCTTCGAGCCGGCGCGCCGGGTCGGTCCCGGTCGAGCCCGTCCCTCGGTCATCGGTGATCGGCCCCATGCGGCCCTCCTTCTCGAGAGCGTCGAGCGCGCGGTTGCGGCAGACGGTGAAGAGCCAGGCGGCGAGCTTCGGCTCGACCTCCGCGCGCGGTCTCTCGCACAGCTCCAGGAAGGTGTCCTGGACCACGTCGCGGGCCCGGTCGAGATCGCCGGTCAGGCGGAGCGCGTAGGCGACGAGCTCCCGCTCGTGCCGCCCGAGGGCCTCGCGAATGAACCTCGTCTCGCTCAATGCTGGATCGTCTCCATGGCGCACCGTTCCGGGGTCGGCAACGAACGGTCAACGATCGGGGCGCGGTTCCCATAGGCGGTTTTTCAGGCGAGGACGTCCAAGACCTTGGTGGGGACGGGGTTGAGTCCGCATTCCGCCGGACCCACCGGCCCCCACCCTTCCTCCCGGGACCGGTCGAGAGGGCGATCGGTTGCGTCCCGGCTGCGAAAAGGCCGGACGTGGAGAGAGCCTCCGGATCGACGGCCCCGCTCGATCGGCCGACTCACGGCCGCGGGCCACGGATTCGATCTTCCTCGACATGGAGTGCGCGAACGACGAGCTCGTCATGGGGCAGCCCATGTCTTCACGCTCGTGCTCGACCACCGAGCGCAGCTTCGACGAGGCCGCGAACGTGCTCACGAGGCGACTCCTGAGCCACGCGTCGCCGCGCTGCCGACGCCGCGCTTGACGCGCGTTCCGAGCCGAGGCGACGATGACCGCGGCGGGCCCTTAGCTCAGTCGGTCAGAGCAGGCGACTCATAATCGCTCGGTCGCAGGTTCGAGTCCTGCAGGGCCCACCACTGCTCTCATTGACAGGGCACTTGGACCGTCTAGCATGCCTGTGCTCGACACCCATCACTCCGGAGGAAACATGTCGCTTCGCTTCCGCAGCGCGCTCTTCGTCCTCTCCCTGTCGATCACCACCGCCGGATACGCCGGTGCACAGACGTGTCCGGAACAGCCGGACGCCTTGCGCCACTGGAATCCGGCAGGTCAGCAGCTCGCCTGCCCTTGCTTCGCAATCGGTGAGGAGGCCGGCGCCGTCTTCACCGCTCCTCCGGAGCACTACCCGATCGAGATCCTGAAGGTCCGGATCGGGTGGGGCGCGTCGATCGGACTCCCACCGGCGCAACTCGAGGGAGCGCTCCGGATCTACTCCGGCGGCCTCCCCAACCCCGGTGCACCCCAGTTCGACCTCGCGGGGCCGGTCATGACTTCCGGCGTCATCAACGAGTTCGACCTCGAGTTCATCCCCGGAAACAAGACGATCGCCAGCGGCCCCTTCAGCACATCGCTCTTGTTCGCCAATGCCAATGCGAACAACATCTTCGCCCCCAGCGTGATCATCGCCGGCGGTGGCTGCACGCCCGGCGCCAACCTCATCAAGTTCACGAACGGGACCTGGGTCGACGCGTGCAGCCAGGGCGTCTCGGGCAACTGGGTCTTCGAGGTCACCTACCGCATCGCGAGCTCCGGGTGCGATCTGCTGAACCGCGACGTGACGTCGATCTCGATGTCCGCCGGGGGCAAGCAGAAGTTCACCCTCGCCGGAGGAGCTGCCGAGGCGGGCAAGTTCTACTGGATCTTCGGGACGACCTCCGGGACGGTTCCCGGGATCACGCTCGCGAACGGGATGAACCTCCCGCTCAACGCCGACTCCTACACGAGCTTCACGGTCCAGCACCCGTTCAACCCGGTCTTCGTGGAGTTCTTCGGGTCCCTCGACGCCCAGGGGAATTCGTTCGCGGAGCTCGACGTACCGCCGGGGACCGATCCTGCGCTCGTCGGGTTCGTCCTGCACCACGCCTACGTCACGATTCCGGTACCCGTAACCGGAGACGTGGACACTCCGAGCAACGCCCAGGAGGTGATGCTCGTCATCTGACCCCTTGCTGATCGAAGCGGACTACGTCTGCGACTCCTGCGGCGAGGAGATCGTGGTCACCGTCGATCCCTCCGAGGGCGATGGGCAGGAGTATGTCGAGGACTGCCCCGTGTGCTGCCGGCCGCACGTCCTTCGCGTGCGGCTGGCGGCCGATGGCACGGCTACGCTCGAGAGCACACCGGAGTAGCCTTTACTCGGCCGTCTCCGCCCTGGAGAATCCGGGCAGATGGCCGAGAAAGCTCCGAACGGCGTCGACTACGAGAGCATTCCGCTCTCGCGTTCGGAATACATCGCCGCCATGGTGCACCTGTACCGCGGCGAGCTCTACCGCTCGAACTCGTGGCGACTGCGCCTCGACAACACGACGAACTGGGCCGTCATCACGACGGCCGGACTGCTCTCGTTCTCGTTCAACGACCCGACGCACTCCCACTGGACCCTGCTCCTCGGACTCCTCCTCATCACGGTCTTCCTCGGGTTCGAGGCGCGGCGCTTCCGGTTCGCGCACATGTGGCGCTCGCGCGTGCGGCTGATCGAGGAGAACTTCTACGGGCCGATCCTGCGTCGGGATCCGACCAGCCCGGAGACCGCCTGGGGCCACCTCATGGCCGAGGACATGTTCCACCCGCGGTTCCGGATCGGGCGCCTGGAGGCGCTCCGGATGCGACTGCGGCGGAACTACTGGGCCATCTACTTCGTGCTGCTCCTGGCATGGAGCCTCAAGATCATGACCCACCCCCGGCCGATCCAGGAGATCGCGGATCTGCAGGAGCGGCTGGCGATGGGAATCCTGCCCTGGTGGACTCCTCTGGCCTACCTCGGCGGCTTCCTGCTGGCCGTCATCGGGATCATGATCCTGGGACCGCGGGCCGCGCGCAGCGAGCTCGACTACTGGGTCGGGACGCGCAGCGAAACGGAAGAGCAGCCCATCATCGACCGCTGACGCGGCCGCTACCGGGTTCGCTTCGGTTCGGGGTGCCCCTTCTTCCGGCGGCCGGAAAACCGTTCTCGTACCGCGGAAGGGCCCGGCTTCGGGCAAAATGCCCAGTCACCCTCCGGCTCCAGAAACCCTCGAACCATGAACAAGCAGCTCCTCGCCACCCTCCCGCTTCTGGCCGCATTCGCCACCCCTCGCGCGGAAGAAGAGATCTCCTTCCGTCCCAGCGAAGGCCTCGCGTTCACGTTCGTCTTCACCCAGGAGACCGAGCTCGAGCTCGCCGAACAGTCCGGTTCCGGTTCCCGGGGCGACGAGGAGATGGAGATGCCGGACGTGGACGTCGACCTGACGCTCGTTCGGGAGCAGAGGATCGTCTTCAAGGACGAGATCCAGGAGGTCGGAGACGGGCGGATCCGCAAGCTGCGCAGGACCTTCGATGAGATCACCCAGACGGAGTCCACCGAGTACTCCGGCCCCGAGGGAGACAACTCCGACGAGTCGGACGGAGCGAGCGACCTCGAGGGCATGACCGTGGTCTTCACCTGGGACGACGATGAAGAGGAGTTCATCGTCGAGTTCGAGGACGAGGACGGCGACGAGGATCTGCTCGAGGATCTCGTGTGCGACATCGACTTCAGGGGATTCCTCCCGTCCGGAGCCGTCTCTCGCGGCGACTCCTGGGACGTGGACATCGAGGCGTTCGACCAGATGCTCGACCCCGGTGGGGACCTGCATATCCTCGGCGAAGACGAGGAAGAGGGCGACGACGACGAGATCTCCGACCAGATCGACGACAACCTCGACGGCGAGGTCACCTGCAAGCTCGCCGAGATCCGCGAGGAAGGCGGCGTCCGGATCGCCGTCATCGAGATCAAGGCCATAGCGGAGACCGGCGCCGACATGGACGCGGACTTCGACACGCCCTACGGATCCGGCAGCATGTCGCAGGAGATCCGCATCGGCTTCGACCTCGAGGGTCAGCTCCTGTGGAACCTCGCCTCGGGCCACTTCGCGGGCTTCGAGCTCGAGGGCGACTTCAGCTACGCGACGGACGTGTCGCAGGAGATTCCCGACATGGAATTCTCCGTGGAGCAGACCCAGGAATTCGAGGGCACCGCGACCTTCCGCGCCGAGGTCGAGTACTCGTCGTAACCCGCCGGCGGGCCTGGTAGGCTCGCGGGCATGATCCGCCTCCTCGCTCCTACCGCGATAGCACTCGGCTTCGCGGCGTGCGCGCCGTCGAAGCCGGAGATGCAGGACTTCTGGTACCTGGACCTCGAGCGCGGCGAAGAAGTCGCCGCGCAGAGCAGCCGGCCGATGCTGGTCGTCTTTCGCTGAGAGACCTGAAAGGACTGTACGTCCTTCGACGGGCAGGTCGTCCGTCCCACACCGACTCTCCGCGAGCTCTATGACCAGTACGTCTGCGTGCGCGTGACCGACATGCGCGGCGTGGACCTCTCGCGCTACCGGTTCGACACCGGGCTCACGTTCTCGGCGCTCGTCATGCACGCGGACGGAACGACCTATCACCGCTATGGCGGGCGGGATCACAGCTCGGCCGGCGTTTGGCTCGGAGAGGAGTCCTACGCGGCCTTCCTGACCGCGGGGCTCGAGCGGCACGCGGAGTACTCGGAGGCTCCCGACCCGCCGACGTTCGACCCGCCGGTCCGCCTGGAGGACGTCCCCTCCTTCGTCGTGAAGGACAAGGGCAAGTGCATCCACTGCCACAGCGTGCGGTCGGCCTTCGCGGACGAGGCCCGCGCAGCGAAGACCTGGAACCTGGAGGACGCGTTCGTGTGTCCGCCTCCCCGGCGTATCGGGATCGAGGTGGCACCGGTCGTGCAGAACCGGATCACCGCCGTGGCGGAGGGCTCGCCCGCCGCCCTCGCCGGACTCGCGGTGGGGGACGAGCTGGTCGCGCTCGCGAACCAGCCGGTGCTCACGGCCACGGACGTCTCCTGGGTGCTCGACGGTCTGCCGACGGCGGGGAGTACGGTCGCCCTGGAATACGTCCGCGCCGGCGAGAAGCGCACGGGCGAGCTGGTCCTCGCGCCCGGGTGGAAGGCGCCCCTACCGCTCGAGTACTCCTGGCGCCCGCACAAATGGGACCTCGATCCCCGCGTGGGGTTCGGCGGCCGCGACCTCTCCGCGGAGGACAAGGAGGCGCTCGGACTCGAGCCGGGCGCGTTCGCGTTCACCGTGAAGTACATCGTCGCGAAGGATCTCTACGGGCCGGCGGCCAGGTCCGCCGGAATCAAGAAGGGAGACGTGGTCGTGTCGGCCGGTGGCCGGAGCGACTTCGAGAACCAGGGCGAGCTCCACGCGTGGTGGTGCTTCGAGCACGAGCCCGGAGACACGGTGGAAGTCGAGTTGCTGCGCGGCGGCGAGCGCAAGACCGTGCGCATCGTCGTCCCGGGATAGTCCCATGCGGATCGCTCTGGCGACCTGCGCAACCGTCCCCGACTGGGAGGTGGACGACCGGCCGCTGGTCCGGGCGCTCCTCGAGCGCGGCGCGGACGTCGTTCAGCCGGCGTGGGGCGATCCGGACGTCGACTGGAGCTCGCACGACGCGTGCTTGATCCGAACGACCTGGGACTATCAGGAGCACTGCACCGAGTACCTCGCCTGGGCTGAACGCGCCGGCGCCGCCGCGCCGCTCTTCAACCCGGCCGCGGTCGTGCGCTGGAACACGCACAAGCAATACTTGCGAGAGCTGGAAGCCCTGGGGGTGCGAATCGCGCCGACCGAGTGGCTCGAACGCGGACAGGACGTCGATGTCGCTGCCGTTCTCGCGGCGCGCGGCTGGGAGCGCGCCTTCGTCAAGCCCTGCGTCGGTGCGACGGCACGGGAGACGCTGCGGTTCGCGGCCGACGCGGATGGGATCGCACAAGCCCAGGCCCACCTCGAGCGCCTGCTCCTCGAGGAGGACCTCTTGCTGCAGCCCTACCTCGCGAGCGTCGAGACGGAGGGAGAGCTGTCCGTGCTCTTCGTCGACGGGGAGCCGACCCACGGCGTGCAGAAGCTCCCCGTGGCGGGGGACTACCGCGTGCAGGACGATTTCGGTGCCCTGGACCGACCGTACGAGTTCGAACCCGGCGAGCTGGACCTCGCGCGCTCGATCGTTGCCCCGGTCGAGGACCGCTTCGGCGGCACTCTCCTGTACGCCAGGGTCGACTTCCTCCGCGCGGACGACGGAGGGCTCCTCCTGAACGAGCTCGAGCTCGTCGAGCCGTCGCTCTTCCTGCGCCACGGTCCCGGCGCCGCGGCGCGGCTGGCGGAGTCGCTCCTCGCGCGCCTCTAGCCCGCATCCCTCACGGGTTCGCGGCCAGAACACCACGAACGGCCGGCTGCGCCGGCCTCTCGGCTCCTGCCGGCACTTTGCGCGCACCGGCGTCCTCGACGACCTGTTCAAGGTCGACTGCGGGCTAGCGGCAGCGGCGGGGCGTCCCTCGATCAGTCCCGGTCGTCCTCCACGCGAATGATGCGAATGGGCACGTTCCTGCGCGCGAAGCGCGTGATCCGGTAGCAGAGCGTGACGAGGAGCGCTCCCAGCGCGAGCCCGATCGCCGCGTGGACCCCGTCCGGGGCGTCATCCGGAACGACCTCGGCGAGGAGGCTCACGGCGACCGCCACGATCGTCAGGACGAGAACGGCGGCTCCGATCAGGCGGAGGAAGTCCACGACGCGCCCATCGACCCCGCGGGCCGTCGCTCTTGAAGGAACCGGGCCCGATCGTCCGTGCCCTCAGGGCGTGGGGATCGGACCGGGTTCGGCTTCGGGCACGACCTCGACCTGCAGGACGTCCACGCTCGAGAAGTCGTCCACGAGCACGGCGCCCGGAAGGCCGAGGTTCGGCTGGATCACGACGACGAAGGAGGAGTAGCCGGCGCGGACGCGCACCGGGACCTGCATGCCGGGACCGAGGTCGAGCTCGCGCTGGCCTTCCTCGAGGTAGAGGTGCGTCGCCTGGAACTCGGCCGGGAGCGACGTCCAGTGCCGCAAGTCGGCGCTCTCGGTGGCGGTCCAGATCAGGTTGGCGAGGATCTTCATCAGGTCGCGCACCCCGTCGTCCTTGATGCCTTTCGAGGCCTTGTTCGCCGCGGTCGCCTTGAAGGCCCGGCGCAGGGCAGCACGGGCGACGATCCACGGCATGTTCGCCTCGAGCTGTTCGGTCGCGATCCCGTTCACGTCGAGCAGGGTCTCGGTCGTGACCGTCTGACCGTCGTCGGCCCGGACCCGGAGCGGCGGAACGCCGACGATCCTCGGGAGGACTCCGGGGACGGGGATGGGCGTCTGTCCGATCACACCCACGTCGAGGTCACCGAGGATCGCACCGATCTGCGCGAGCGATAGCGCGAGGTCCGTGACCGGGGACGTCGTCTCGACCAGCGCCGGGCCGGATCCCGCGAGGTAGAAGACGTGGACGCTACCGGCTCCCTGACCGCCGCGAAGCTCACCGCTCGAGCGACGGACGCCCTCCTCGGCGATCGCCGAGCCCGCGGCCATCTCCGCCGCCGAGCGGTAGGCCTTCTCGGCTTCGTCGAAGGATCGCTCCGTCTCGAGGATCACGCCCTCGAGGTACTTCCCGATGGGCACGCGCCGGTAGCTCTCGCGCGGGTTGTAGCCGACGTAGTTGCCGTCGTCGTCGTAGTGATCCCCGAAGTCGCTGTCGGCCAGCTCCTCCTGCTTCTCGCCGATCTGGAACGCGTAAGCGAAGGAGTCCTCCCCTCCCGCGAGCAGGTCGGCGATCGCGATCATGGTCCGCACCACGATGTGCTCGTAGTCGGCACCGACGTAGTCGAGCGCGCGATCGTCGGTCAGGATGGCTCCGAAGTAGCCGCCGAGGTCGGTCGCCGCCAGCTTGTCGTCGAGCTCGTCACGCGATCGTCGCCACAGGTCGAGCGCGCTGTCGTGGTCTCCGCGGGCGAGCCTGCACATGCCCTTCTCGAGCATGTAGAGGTAGGTGTTCTTCCGGCTCGTGGAGATGCTCGAACCGAGCGCGTGGGTCGCCGTCACCTCTTCGAGCGGTGCCGAGCCGTGCTTGGCGATCAGCTCGTCGATCACGGCCTCGGCCGCCGGGTAGTCCCCGACCGTCCAGCTCGCCTCGAACTGATCGATGGTGACGGACGAGCACCCCGCGCTCGCGATGACGAGTGCGAGGAGCCCCGAGTTCCATCGTGCGAGTCGCATCACCGACCGGGCTCAGCGGGCCCGGGTGGCCGTCGTCACTTGGACTTGTATTCCTTCGTGACGCGACCGTCCTTCTGATCGAGGGCGCCGGTCTGCACGTCGATCATGGAGACGTTGAGGTTGTAGGTGACCTCCTTGAGCTCCCGCTGGAGGATCAGGGTCTCGCCGACGCGGTCGGTCTGCGTCGTGAACGAGGCCCAGATCAGGTAGCGCGGAACCTGTCCCATGTTTCCGAGCACATCGAGGAAGGCGTCGCGGTACTTCGGGAGGAACAGGTCCTCCATCTGCCGGATGTCGACTTCCTGGTTCGCACGCTGGACGAACCGGCGCGCGATGACACGGTAGGGACCCGCGTCGTTGATCTCGCGCTCGATGATGTCGAGCAGGGCCTCGCGGTGATCGCGCAGCTCCTCACCGCCGCGCGAATCGATCCCGGCGAAGGCGACGAGGTACGGCTCGGCGACGTTCACGTTGCTCTTGTGGATGGCGAAGAGCTTGCCGAGCGCCTCGGCCGAGATCTGCTCGAGCTCGGCCGAGCCGACGCCCCGGACGTCCAATCCGCGCGCTTCGTCGGGACCCTTCAGGCGTGCGGTGTTGGCGCAGGCGCCGAGCACCAGGAGGGACGTCGCGATCAGTGCGTGTCTCATTCTTTTCCTCTGGGTTCGAATCAGCGCTTCACTCGTGCGAGGAGCGCCTTGGCCATGTGCGCAGGCACGCCCTTCGAGAAGCCCGGCAACTCGCCGGACACCGGTGTTCCGTTGCCGACCGAGGACTGGACCTCGGCACCCGTCGCGTCGAAGACGTCGCCCAGCGTACCGTGGGAGTTGACGGCGATCACCCGCCCGTCGAGCAGGAGGACGGGGCTCCCGCTGTTCCCCCTGCGCGTCGGGCACGTGTACATGTAGCTCTCCCGCACCGCCCCCGAGCTCGTGACGACGTGCTCCTCGAGCGAGCTCAGGTGCCCGGGCGTGAGCACCCAGCCGCCCGTGCTCTTCGGGTGACCGAGCACGGCGACCTCGAGCCCCACGCGCGCGTCCTTCTCGTCCGCGAGCTCGAGGACGTGCATGCCGCTCGGGACCGAAGCGAGGCGCAGGATCGCCAGGTCGAGCTCCGGCGCGTCGAGGATGAGCGAGACGGACCGCTCGATCCCGTCCTTCCAGAGGGCGACCGTGTTCGGGCTCATGCCCTGGACCACGTGCGAGTTCGTCATGACCAGGCCATCGCGTGAGACGACGAAGCCCGTTCCCGACGTTCCCTTGGCCGTGTCCAGGATGTAGACGACGCCTCCCACCGATTCCTCGTATACCTCGTTCCAGCCGACCGGTTCGTGGTCCGAGGTCCTGGTGAGGGGCTGCATCTTCGGCGCGTCCAGCTCGCGCGCAAGCTCATCGCGGTAGCGCGGCGCGATCGTGACGTACGTGGTTCCGGCGAACGCACGCGCCTCGAGGTCGAAGACGTCGACCCGGAGCTGATAGCCCTTGCCGAGCTCGTCGATGCGCGGTGCGACCACACGCGCGATCCCCATGCCGGTGAGGACGTCGCGCGCGGCCTGGCTGCGGGCCAGACCGCCCTGCGCCAGCTCGCCCTCGACGAGCTGCGTGTCCGACCACTTCGTGAAGCCCAGGTCGCCGAACAGGACGCCGTCCGGGACCGAGCTCATGAGCTCGCCCGCGAGAAGGCGCGAGATCTCCTCGGCAAATCGCATCGCGCGACTCGCGGCGAGTCCTTCGCGAAGCTCGGTCATGTAGGCCTCGGCGACCTGCAGGCTGCCGAACTCGACGCCGTTGAGTACGAGTGGGTAATCTCGATCCAGCGCGTTCCCGGTGGCAGCGGCCTCGGCCTCGCGCCGTGCGAGCTCCATTGCGTAGGCGGCCTGCGCGCCGCGCAGGCGGGAGACTGCGCCCACGAAACGCGACGTGTCCGCCGGTGCCACGTAGACCTTCCCGCGCATTCCGTCGCCGGAGATGTGCTGCCCGATGCGCCGGGCCAGCATTCCGGAGAGCGTCGCCAGCTCGCGCTCGAGCGAGAACGCCGGCTCGGGCACGGGCCAGTCGCGCAAGGGGAGCCAGGTCCCTTCCTGCGTCGCCATCCGCCAGGGCTCTACGTTGTCCGCGACGTCGCTCGGCAGCCGGAAGCTGTCCTTCGCGAGGAGCCGGCCGGCCTGGATGTCGTAGGCGTTGAGCTCGAGGGTGAGCTCGTGGCGGTTGCGCGCCTGGACGTGGTCCCGGCGGTGGATCGTTCCGAAGACGAACGCATCGACGCCGAGGCGCGGTCCGTGGTCCTTGACCGCGACGAGCGTCGAGAGCGCCTCGCGCGGGACGTTCGTGTCCGATGCGCGGATCTCGAGCTCGCGCGGGCCGAGCACGAACGCGTTGGTGCTCTTCGCGAGGAGCAGATCGGTGACGCGCTCCGCGACGGCTTCGCCCAGGGCGGAGACCCACGGGCCGTCGTGGACGAGGTCGTAGCTCACGAGCGGGAAGCAGCCGATGCTCCCCCAGCCTCCCTGTCCGATCGAGTGCACGAACTCGTCGACGCGCGCGCTGAGAGCGCCCGCACCGAGTCCCGTCTCCTCGATGGCGGAGGTGCCCGGCGCCCGCGAGCCGCCCGACCCGCGCTGGTACTCCGACGGCATCTGCGTGGGCGGTACGTATGACGGTCGGTCGTAACAGGCGACGGTGCCCAGGCAGAGCCCGACCACCACGACGCTGGCGTTTCTTAGCGACATCCGGCTGCCTCCTGGCACCTTGGCGTTTCCTCTCCCCACGCCGAGAGCCGTCACGATAGGCCCGCGACCGCCGGGTGCGCAACCGTCGTCGCGCCGAAGCCAGATTCAATCGGACGTCTGGGCCGCAGGTGCGTCGGAGCTCTTGCGCCGGGGCCGGCGACGACGGCGCCGCTTCTTCTTCGCCGGGGCGTCCTCGGTGGTGGACGCGGCCGGCTTCTCGGGGCGCCGCCTGCGGCGGCGCCGCTTCTTCTTGCGCTCTCCGTCGTCCTGGGCCGGACGCCCGTTGTCGCTCCGCGCCGGGCCGGGGCTGCGCTCTCGACCGCGGCCCTTCTTGCGCTGGGGCGCCCGTTCCTTGGGCTTGGGCTTCCTGCGCACCGGGGACGCGGGCTCCTCGACCTCCGGCAGGAGCGACAGGTCGACGCCCTCACGCGGCTCGATGTTGTCGTTTCGCCACTCGCGCGCCTCGACGCAGTTGTCGCACGCGCCGCAGTGACTGCGCGGCTGGGGCAGGTCGAAGTAACGCGCGAGGAGGATGCGCCGGCAGACCTTGCGGCTCTTCGCGAACCGCATCATCCGGTAGAGGGCCTTGAGGTCGCGCTCGAGCTTGCCGCCGGTCTTGACGAGGTCCGGGAGCTCGTCGGGGTCCAGCGGCTTGACGATGCGCAGACTGTGGTCGCCGAAGCTCCCGTCGATGACGTCGATCGCGTAGAGCCAGCGCATCGTGATCGTGAGCCTCTGGTCGGCCTTGGTCCCGATGCCGACGGCCTGGCGCAGGTCGTCCATGTCCTTGGTCTGGATCCGATCGCCCCAGTCGCTGAGCGTCGTGTAGACGTTCATCACGAACTCGAGGTCGGGGTTGGCCCACTCGATGAAGCTCTGCTGGATCGTCAGGTCTTCGTCGAGGAAGAGCAGCTCGCACCAGGAGGGCTCGCCGTCGCGGCCGGAACGGCCGACCTCCTGTGTCCAGTCCTCGAGCGTCCCCGGGACCTGCGCGTGGATCACGAACCGGATGTTCGCCTTGTCGACGCCCATGCCGAAGGCATTGGTCGCGAGCACCACACCGTCGTCGGCCTGCATGAACAGGTCCTGCATCTCGCGCCGCTCCTTGCCCGTCAGCTTGCCGTGGTAGACGAGCGAGGGGACTCCGAGCGCGCGCAGCTCGTCGCGCAGCGACTCGAGGTCCTTGATGAGCGCGGAATAGACGATGCCGGGGCCGCCGATCTCGCCGATGCGGCGCGCGATCAGCGGGATCTTCTCGTCGGCGACGCGCACCCGCGTGCAGCCGAGGAACAGGTTCTTCCGCTCGATGCCCGAGCGGATGATGAGCGGCTTGACCAGCTCGAGCGTCTTGACGACGTCCGTGACGACCTTCTTGGTCGCTGTGGCCGTCATGGCGACGGTCGGCGGGTTCCCCAGCCGTTGGCGGTACTCGCCGAGCTTCTTGTAGTCCGGGCGGAAGTCGTGGCCCCACTGGCTGATGCAGTGCGCCTCGTCGATCGCGAGCCGCGCGACCGGGAGCTGGTCCTGGATGGCCTGGAAGCTCTTCGTGCGGAAGCGTTCCGGCGTCACGTACAGGAGGTCGAGCTCGCCGTCGATCGCAGCCTGGATGTTCTTCTCCTGCTGCTTCGGCGTGATCGTCGAGTTGACGGCCGCGGCGGCGATGCCCTTCGCCTGAAGGGCATCGACCTGGTCCTTCATGAGGGCGATCAGCGGGCTGACGACGAGCACGAGCCCGTCGAGCGCGAGAGCGGGCAACTGGTACACGATCGACTTGCCCGAACCCGTGGGGGCCATGAGCAGGACGTCGCGTCCCTTCATCACCGCCTCCACGGCCTCCAGCTGGCGACCGCGAAAGTCCGCGTGCCCGAAGCGCTCCTGGAGCAGCTGACGCAGCTTCGAGCTGCGTCCGCCTCCCCGGCGTCGGCCCGACCCTCTTCGCTTGCGGCGAATGGCCATCGGGAACCGGAGACTAACGCTGCCGGGGGACCCTCACCAGCGTTTTTCTCCCTCCGCTCCAGCCCGCTCCCAGGGCCCTACCTGCGGTGTCGGGACCGTCCCCCGCGTTCGCTCTAAGGCTCGGCCCGGCGGCGGATCGATGAGCGACTCGTGCTCTTCGAGCTCCTCTCCTGGCCGGACGTGCTCCTGGGCTTTGCGCCCGGGGTCCTGTGGCTCGCTTACTTCTGGCGCAAGGACGTCTGGGAGCCCGAGCCGAAGCTCGCACTCGCGCGCGTGTTCCTGCTCGGTTGCGCGGCGGCCTGGGTCACGACGCTCCTGCGCCCGAGGCTCGAGGTCCTCCTCCCCCTCGAGGAGGGGCTGACGAGCGATCTCGCCGATGCGTTCCTGGTGACCGCGCTCAACGAGGAGCTCCTCAAGCTCGCGGCCTTCGCCCTGGGCGCGCTCTGGCTCCGGGAGTGGGACGAGCCGATGGACGGGATCCTGTACGGGACCGCGGCCGCCCTGGGCTTCGCCTCGCTCGAGAACGCCGTCTACCTCGCGACGTCGGACAGCAACTCACTGGTCCTGGTGCGCGCCTTCACCGCCAACCTGGCCCACGTCGCCTTCACCGGCGGAATGGGGTTCTGCATCGGGCTCGGAAAGCTCCACGGGCGAGCGATCCTGGCCTGGACCACGGGCATCGCGATCGCCGTCGTGCTCCACGGCGTCTACGACCTCTTCCTCTTCTCCCTCCCGGAGTGGAACGCGCTCTCGCTCCTCCTCGTGCTCCCGCTGTCGCTCGCGCTGCTCGGTCTCAAGATCCGCTGGTCGCACGCCCGCTCGCCCCACCGACCTCGCGACGCGTCGAGCTCGAGGCCGCGCGCGGCCGCCTGACCGGGAGAGACCCCGGCCCCGGCCGCGCGGTTAGCATGGGCGCACGATGCGCTCGGTGCTCCTCGTCGCCAGTCTCCTCGCCGGTGCCTGCCTCGCGGCCGAGCCGCGCGTCGAGGCGTCCCAGCGACTCGATCCCGGCTCGCTGGAGCTCTTCGACCTCTCGAACGCGACCGGCCCGCTCGTCTCGCGTTCGGTCTCGTTCGAGAACCCGACGGGCGCCCCGGGAGCCGGCGGCACCGTGGCCGGTCCGCTCGGCGTGGGTCGCAAGGGGGCTCCCGCTCGCATGATCGCATCGGGTGAGACGGTCACGCTGATGGACGTGACCGGCCCCGGGACGATCCGGCACGTCTGGCTCACGACGGCGCCGCTGGCGGCCGTCATGCGCAGCACCGTCGTGCGCGCGTTCTGGGACGGGCAGGAGCACCCGAGCATCGAGGCGCCGCTCGGGGATCTCTTCGGCTTCGCTCACGGCCGCATCGTCCCGTACCAGTCGGCCGTCCACTCGGTGGGGATCAAGGGAGCCTTGAACCTGTGGCTTCCGATGCCGTTCACGAAGAGCGCGCGGATCGAGCTCACGAACGAGAGCGGCGGGTCCATTCCGCTCTTCTTTCAGATCGACTACACGCTCGGAGACGTGCACGCGGCCGACGTCGGTCGACTGCACGTGCTCTTTCGCCGGGAGAACCCGACGACCCTCGGACGCGACTTCGAGCTCCTCCCGCGGAGAACGGGCAAGGGCCGTTTCCTCGGAACCGTCATCGGCGTGCGCTCGCTCGGTCCTCTCTGGTGGGGAGAGGGGGAGATGAAGGCCTACCTCGACGGGGACACCGAGTTCCCCACGATCGTCGGCACGGGCGCCGAGGACTACGTCGGCCTGTCGTGGGGCATGCAGGCGACGCCCTTCCTCTACCACGGCGCCAGTCTCAACGATTCGGGGTTCGTCTCGATGTACCGCTGGCACGTCGTGGACCCGATCTACTGGAGCCGCGACATCAGGATCACGATCCAGCAGATCGGCTACGACGGCAGCCCGATGGACCCCGCGACGTACCTGTCGTCACTGGTCGAGCGCTCCGACGACTGGTCGTGCGCCTCGTTCTGGTACGAGCCGGTGCCCAGTGCCCCCCTGCCTCCGCCGGCCGACACGGCGACGCGGACCGCCGACCTGGAACCGGAACCGGCGCCTCCCCGGTGACCACGCAGCGGATCGCTCCTACTCTCTCGCCCCGTGCTCTCCCTCGCCTTCCTGCTCCTCGCCAGCGCTCCCCAGCACTCCGACGCTGAGATCGAGCGCGCGTGGCTGGGCCTCGCACGGTCCGAGAAGCGAGAGGTGGTCGAGTGGTTCGGCCTCGAGCTCGACGGGATCGACACGCTGGAGCTGCGTCTCGTCCGGTACCTCGCGCGGCGTGCGGACGTCGACCCCGGGTTCTGGCCTGCACGAGGGCCGGCGCCGTTCTTCGAGCCGGGGGGGAAGCGCCGTAGGCTGGACACGAAGTCGGTGCGTTCGGGAGCTCTCCGCCACCGGATCGCCTACGAGGAGCCGCCCGTCTGGAGCTACGACTTCGCCTCGCGCAGGCTCGTCTCGAACGGCGATCCGGACGATCCCGACCGGGCGTTCGAGGAAGCGCTCGCCGGTCGGCACCCCGATCGCGAGTACTCGGTGGCGCTCCTCGAGCGAATGCTCGACGACGGTCGGTACCTCGACTCGTTCGCTGCGCTCTCCCACGCCTACTCGGAGCCCGACGGTTCCGTACACGCCGAGATAACGATCGACGACGTGCTCGCCTCGGGCGAGGCGCTGCCCCTCAACGAGGTCGACGGGATCGAGATCGCGCGCTGGGTCCAGGGCGACGCGAGTCCCTGGACCGCTCCGGTACCGGCTTCCCGACGACCCGAGCTGGACCGCATCGTGGTCGACCTCTTCGACGAGGCGGACGTCTGGAGGAAGACCGTGCGAACGATCGCGCGCTCGTACTTCGTCCCGGACGCGACCGCGGAGTTCGCGGCCGACCCGCTCCTCCTTCACGCACTCTGGCTGTCGGTCGAGTCCGACCCCGTTCGCATGGCCGACCTGCTCCCGGCACCGGACGGCCTCCGAGCGTTCTTCGGCGACTGGGAGGAGCAGTTCCGGGGCGACGCGCTCGCGACGGACGCGACGCACCGTCGCGTGGACCTCGAGAACGGCGCCGATCCGGTCCGCCGGCTCCTCGACCGCATCCTGACCGAGTTCGGTGCGTTCGGTCCTCGAGCTCCGATCGTCGAGCGGGAGTCCTCCACGGCGCCGCCCTCGGCACCCGGCCGGTCCGGGATCGCGCTCGAGGCGGAGGCCGAGGCGCGGCTCCTTCGCCAGCTCGAGAGGATGGGGCGCTCGCGACGCAAGAAGCTCGCGGCGCGTTGCCTCGAGGCCGCGCGTTCGAGCGGAGCCCGCCAGGTGGAGCTCGTCGAGCAGTGGCTCGCGCGCGCACCCTCCGACCGCGACGAGCTGCCGGAGCCGACGTCGTTTCCCGCCTTCGACGCCAACGAGTACGGCGGCGGAACGCCCCGTCGCCTGCGCCGCTCGGGGGACCGCCGCTGGGAACGAGTGGCCCGGGACATCTCCGCGGAGCCGGCTCGGGCGTGGCCGCGCCGGGCTGACTACGAGCTCGCGACCGGAGAGATCGTCGCCACGCCCGCGGACGAGCGGATCGAGACATCGCTGCGAGACATCACCCTGCTCCTGCGAGGCGTCCTGCCCGACCAGGACCTCGCCGAGGCGGCCATCCTCCGCGCGCTCGACGCCGGTGCCGGGCTGAGGCCCGAGGCCGTC
Source organism: Planctomycetota bacterium (assembly GCA_029259655.1). Lineage (GTDB taxonomy): Bacteria > Planctomycetota > UBA1135 > UBA1135 > OFTM220. Next base: position 11,592 of record JAJDET010000010.1, on the reverse strand, counting down.
TACTTCGCACACCTGTACGCCGATCGCGAGGGCAGGGCCTACGAGGGGATCACCCTCTTCGACGCCTGGTCGAGCGACATCTCGCTCGAGATTCCCGACGTCGACGCTCTCGCCTACGCCCGCGAGGTCTGGAGCGACACGACCGTCGATGCACCGCTCTCGGGGGCAGAGCAGAAGACCTGGTACCCGCGCATCGCGGCCTCGCTCAAGGAGCTGCGCAACCGCATCAACGTCGGCCGTGCCATCGCCGCGATCTGGTTCGAGGCGCGTCCGGAATTGCCCCTCGGGTACGACGCGAGCATCGACATCCTGCACGCGTCTCTCGCTCGGTTCGGCGAGGACACGGCCGCACTCGCCGAGCGGTTGGAGGCGGACGGGATCGGATTCCTCCAGAAGGCCCTGAGGGAGATCAGCGCGATGGGGAACGACGGCTGGGACGCCGGGAACTCCCGTCGAGAGGAGCTCGCCGACGGCGCCCATCGGCTCCGGCAAGCGACGCTCTCGGTCCTCAGCGAGGAAGGCCTCTTCGGCGATTGAGCTCCCGCCCCGATCACCCACTATAGTGGAGGGGACGGTTGTCATGGGGGGGTCGAACCATAGTGAGACGGAAGATGCACGCCTGTTCGAGGCGATCGCTCATGACATGAACAACCTCCTGGCCGCGATCGACGGCTACGCCGATCAGGTCGGGGGGGCGTTGCCTCCGAACCACACCGGTCAGGGCGACGTTCAGCAGATCCATCGCGCGGTGAAGAAGGCGTCGATCCTGATCGGGCTCTGTCGCGGCCTGGGTCCGACCGGCAGCCGGCGCGTGGAGCTCGTGGAGATCGCACAGATGGCGGCGAGACTCCTGCGGAAACTCCGCACGGACGGGGGAGAGGTCCGTGTCGAGGGGATCTCCGCCTCAGCCGCGGTGCGCGGCGACGGGGGAGCTCTGCTCGAGGCGCTCCTGCATGTCGCCGGCGGCGAGGACGGCGCAGGACCGCCCGTCCTCCTCCCCGTGGAGCGTGGATCCCTGCTCGGGATCCGCGTCGCGTTTCCCGGGGGAGCGGACCCGGGATCCACTGCTCCCGGTAGGACACGCGAGCTCCTCACCGCCATGAGTGGTGAGCTCGTCCGCTCGGATGCGGGCTGGGACATCCTGCTGCCGGCAGCCGACGATGCGCCCTCCCGGGAACGGCGCGCCCCTCGACTCCGCCGGGTCCTCCTGGCCGAACCGGAGGGTCTCCTGCGATCCTTCTTCGTCTCGGCGCTCGACGCCGAGCACGTCGAGGAGGTCGTCGACGGCGAGCGCGCTCACCGGATACTGTCCGTGCACGCGCCACCCCTCGACCTCGTCGTGGTCCCGGTCGACCTCGACGGGTTCGATGCGCTCGCCGGCTACCGGGAACTGCGCTCCGGCAACGCGGAGGCTGTGCTCGTGTTGATCGGTCGCAGCGAGCTCTTCGCCGACGAGTTGCGCAGGCTGGTCGAGAACGACCGGCGCACGATCGTCGTCGACAAACCGTTCAACGTCGCTCAACTCGTGCGTCTCATCGACGAACTACTCCGCGAACCGGTGGACACGAACAGGGAGGTCAGCCCGTGAGTTCCATTTCAGTTCTGGTGGTGGACGACCACGCCATGGTTCGCTCGGCCCTCGCGCGCGGACTGGATCGCGATCCCGAGCTCAAGGTGATCGCAGAGGCGTCAGACGCCGGTCAGGCCGTCGATCTGGCTCTCCAGCAGCGTCCGGACGTCGTGATCATGGATATCGACATGCCCGGCCCCACGTGTTTCGAGGCCGCTCGCCGGATGGCCGAGGAGTGCCCGCAGACGAAGGTGATCTTCCTCTCCGCGTTCTTCCACGATCACTACGTCGAGGAGGCGCTCGCGGTGAAGGCCCGCGGGTACCTCACCAAGCGCGAGCCGCAGGAGTCCCTCGTGGCGGCCGTCAAGGAGGTCGCGCGCGGGGGCGTGTGCTTCTCCGAGGAGGTTCAGAACCGGATCGTCGTCGACGAAGAGGGCATCCGGCTCACGGGTCAGCTGACGCGAGGATCGAAGCTCACGCGACGCGAGGTCGAGGTCCTGCGTTACCTGGCGCGCGGGATGTCGAAGAAGGAGATCGCAGCGACCATGCACCGCAGCGTGAAGACGGTCGAGAACCACTGCTCGAACATCATGAAGAAGCTCGACATTCACGACAGGGTCGAGCTCGCCCTCTACGCGATCCGCGAGGGACTGGCCGAGGCCTGAGTCCGCTGCGGCCGGGCTTCCTGCTCGCCGCGGTCAGGTCCAGGCCGGCGGCAGCAGGCGACGCTTGCCGTCGGAGCTGCGGCGCAGGTCGGTGGCTCCGTCGGGATCCGGCTCGTCGAAGTCTCGATCCCACAGCTGACACGTCACCTGCTTGTGCCGCTGGTCGAGCCCCTCGCAGTAGTTCGTGTAGAGGCAACGGCGCACCTCTTCGCCCCGACCGAGCTCGACCTTTCGGAACCAGTCGGGGTCCGCCAGGCTCTGGCGCGCCGCGGCGACGATGTCGCAGTCTCCCCGCGCGAGCGCCGCCTCGGCTATCTCGAAGGTGTTGATCCCACCGGCGCCGACGACGGGCGTCGAGAGGCCGGCCTCGCGTACACGCGCGCGCACGGCCGCCACCAGCGGGAGGTTTCGCCCGAAGGGCCCGGGTGCGTCGATCCGGACCGTGGGCATGCACTCGTGGCCGCTCGGTCCGGTGTAGGGATAGGCGGCCTCGCCGATCTTGGGCTCCTTCGCATCGTCGAACTTCCCTCCGCGCGAGAGGGACAGGAAGTCCATGCCGGCGCGCGCGAACCGCTCGCCGTAGTAGACGGCGTCGTCGATCCCGCTGCCGCCCTCGATGGACTCGTCGGTCAGGAACCGACACCCGACGGTGTAGGCGTCGCCCACGGCTTCGCGCACATGGCCGTAGACCTCGAGGGGGAGTCGCACGCGACCCGCGGGGTCTCCTCCGTACCCATCCGTGCGCTCGTTCTTGCGCGAGAGGAACGAGGCCATCGTGTAGGCGTGCGCGAAGTGGAGCTCCACACCGTCGAAGCCCGCCGCGCGCGCCCGCGCGGCAGCGTCGGCGAATAGACCCGGCAGGACTCTCGGGAGCTCCGCGACGCGAGGGATATGCATGTCGCCCACGCGCTCGCGATAGCCCATCCGGAGGTCCTCCCACTCGCGCGGCGCGAGGACCGACCGGAGCTCCTCTTCGGCGAGCGTGCAGAGCGCCTCCTTGACCGCATCCTCCGTCGCCCCGTCATCGACCCGACCGCTGTCGACGAGCACCCGTCGGTGGTCTTCGGTGACCGCGAGGAAACGCCGCAGGTACTTCTCGCGCGGCGGTCGGCGTCGGATCGTGAGGAAGTCGATGATCTGGACGAGGAGCCGCGTCCGGCCGTCCGAGCGCGCGCGGACGACGTCGACGAGCTGCCGCAGCCCGGGCAGGAAGCGGTCGTGTCCGATGCGCAGGAGCGGGCCGCTCGGGATGTCCCGGATCCCCGTCGCTTCCACCACGATCACGCCCGGACGCCCGTCGGCGAAGCGGCCGTACCAGTCGAGAACCTCGGGCGTGACGTACCCGCCCTCCGTCGCGCGCCACGGCACCATCGCGGGGACCCAGGTCCTGCTCTCGGCCTCGAAGGCCCCGACCCGGATGGGGGAGAAGAGCCTGCTCCGCGCGGCCTCTTCCGCGGTGGGCCAGCGCGTGGGCTCGATCTCGTAGGGGGGCACGGGTCCATCGTACGGATCGGCGGAGCCCGCCCGCACACCGGTGGCCCGAGCGAGCCCGGGAAGACACACTCTCCCGCGTGGGAGCCGTCCTCGTCACCGGAGCCAGCCGCGGAATCGGCGCCGCGATCGCCGAGCGCGTCGCGGCGAGCGGGAGGCCGGTCGTGGCGGCAGCGCGGTCCGGAGCGGCGCTCGAAGAGCTCTGCGCCCGACTCCGCGAGGAGCACGGCGTTCCGGCGGTCGCCGTTGCGATGGATGTGGCGGAGCCGGCGTCGATCGAGGCCGGCATCGAAGCGGCGCGCGCACTCCTCGGCGATCCGGGCTCCATCGACGGTCTCGTGAACAACGCCGGGATCGCGGTCAGCGCACCGATCCTGCCGCGCGGGGGCGAGGACCTGCACGAGCTCCACATGCGGATCAACTACCACGGAGCGCGGCGCGTGGCGGAGGCGCTGCTCCCGGGCATGATCGAGCGTGGCGCCGGGGTCGTGGTGAACGTCGCGTCGTCCGCCGGGCTGCGCGGCTACCCCTACGTGTCCGCCTACTGCGCGTCGAAGCACGCCCTCGTCGGCTGGACGCGCTCCGCCGCGCTCGAGCTGGAGAAGCGCGGCGTTCGCGTGCACGCGGTCTGTCCTCACTACGTCGATTCGCCGATGCTGGCGCAGTCGGTGGAGCGCCTGGTGGAGAAGACGAAAAAGAGCGTCGAGGAGGCGCGTGCGTTCTTCGCGTCCGAGAACCCCGGCGGGCGTCTCGTGACCGAGCGCGAGGTCGCGGACGCCGTGGTGGGACTCCTCGAGCTCGAGGGGACGGGCGTGATCGCGGAGCTCGACGGCTCGACGGCCGGCTGAGCGCCCATCCGGCCACGGAAGCCCGGCGCCTACGCTCATCGACGTACCGGCTCCCCAGCAGCTCATCGGCTACGCTCGGGTGGCATGAGTACGAACACGCCGGGTTCCAGCCCGCGCACTCGACCCGTGGAGCGCGGCGTCACCGCCGAGCTGCTCGAACGCCACGACCGCCGGGGGCCGCGCTACACGAGCTACCCGACCGCGGTCGAGTTTCACGACGGCGTGACCGGAGAGATGTACGAGGAACACCTCGCCCGCGCCGACCGCGCCGGCGGGCCGGTCTCGCTGTACGTCCACCTGCCCTTCTGCGAGGCCCGCTGCACGTTCTGCGGCTGCCACGTGATCGCGACGCCGCACCGCGAGCGGGCGAGGCCGTACCTCGGCCTGCTCGAGCGCGAGCTCGAGCTGCTCGCCGATCGGCTCCCCGCGCGCCGCGAGCTCTCCCAGCTCCACTTCGGCGGCGGGACGCCGACGTACCACACGCCCGAGGAGCTGAGCACGCTCGCCGGCCGCATCACCGATCTCTTCCGACCCGTGCCCGGCGCCGAGCTCGCCGTCGAGGTCGATCCGCGTGTCACGAAGCGGGAACACCTGGCCGCGCTGGCAGAGAAGGGCTTCAACCGCCTCTCGGTCGGGGTCCAGGACCTCACCCCCCAGGTGCAGGAGGCGATCGGTCGCGTGCAGACGCGCGGGGAGACCGCGACGGTGATCGCGGACGGCCGCGAGCTGGGTTTCGGGGGCGTCAACATGGACCTGATCTACGGCCTCCCGCACCAGACCGTCGAGTCCTTCGAGGAGACGGTTCGGAGCGCGATCGAGCTCGGTCCCGACCGGTTCGCCATCTACTCCTTCGCGCACGTACCGGACCTGCGCGGGAATCAGCGCGCGCTGGACGTCGAGGCCCTCCCGGACCGGACGACGAAGTTCGCCTTGTTCGCGATGGCGCGCGAGGTGCTCCTCGAATCCGGCTACGACTCGATCGGCATGGACCACTTCGCACGCGGTGACGACGAGCTCGCCCTCGCGCGCCGCGCCGGTGAGCTGCGCCGGAACTTCCAGGGCTACACGACGATTCCGGCGCAGGACGTCCTGGGCGTCGGCATCTCCGCGATCGGCGACGTGCGCGGCGGATACTGGCAGAACGCGAAGAAGCTGAGCCGGTACCGTGAGCAGATCGAGGCCGATCGCTTCCCCATCGAGCGCGGCGTGGTCCGGGACGCGGACGACGAGCTGCGCCGGGACGTGATCCACGAGCTCATGTGCAACTTCGCGCTGGACGTCCCGGCGATCGAGAAACGGCACGGCGTCGAGTTCGAGCGAGTCTTCGCCGACGACCTCGTGCGGCTCGCCGAGTACGAGCGCGAGGGAATGGTCGAGCGCAGCCCGGGCCGCATCGAGGTCACCCCCCTCGGCGAGCTGTTCGTCCGGAACCTGGCCATGTGCTTCGACCGCTACCGCCACGGTTCGGAGACCACGACCTTCAGCAGTACTGTCTGAGGGCGCGGCCGACAAGTCGGCCACGCGTGACTTGGCGCGCATCAGCGCGCGCCAAGGATGCCCTGCGGGCAGCTACGGCGCGACTCCGCGCCGGGCTCGGCCTTCGGCCTCGCGAGCTACGGCCTTCGGCCGCGCCTCTAGCGCGGCTCCTCCGGGGGTCGCGTACTTGTTAGGCTCCGCGGCCGATGGAGATCCTCCAGCCCGAAGGTTGGGCGAAGCCGCGCGGGTACAGCAACGGCGTCGCCGTCGAAGGTCCCGGGAGGCACGTGTTCGTCGCCGGCCAGATCGCGTGGGACGAGGAGCAGCGGCTCGTCGGTCCGGACGACTTCGGCCGGCAGTTCGATCGCGCGCTCGAGAACGTCGTGGCCGTGCTGGCCGCCGGCGGCGCCCTGCCGGAACACGTCTGTCGGGTGACGATCTACGTCACGGACAAGCGCGCCTACATCGAGCGGGCCAAGGAGATCGGCGCGTCCTGGCGCGAGCGCATGGGGCGTCACTTCCCAGCCATGGCGCTGGTCCAGGTCGCGGATCTGCTCGAGGACGGGGCGCAGGTCGAGATCGAGGCCACCGCGTTCGTTCCGGCGTAACCCGGAAGGTCCGCATCGGATACCCTGCGCGCATGAACCCCGAGCACTTCCGCTACGAGGAGGCGGACGGCGTCGCCACCATCCGCCTCGATCGCCCGGAGCGCCTGAACGCGCTCACGTTCGACTCCTATGCGGAGCTCCGCGATGCCTTCATCACGCTCGGCGAGCGCGATTCCGTGCGCTCTGTCGTCCTGACCGGAACGGGCCGCGGCTTCTGCTCGGGCGGTGACGTGAAGGACATCATCGGGAAGCTCTTCGACGTTCCGGAGAGCGAGCTCTTCGCCTTCACGCGCATGACCTGCGACCTGATTCAGAACATGCGTGAGCTCGAGAAGCCGATCGTCGCCTCGCTCAACGGGGTGACCTGCGGTGCCGGTGCGGTGATGGCCGCGGCCGCCGACATCCGCATCGCCGCGGACACGGCAAAGATCGCCTTCCTCTTCACGAAGGTCGGTCTCTCGGGTGCCGACATGGGCGCGGCGTGGCTCCTGCCGCGGATCGTGGGTCACGGAATCGCGAGCGAGCTCCTGATGGGGGGCGAGTTCATCAGCGCGGAGCGAGCGCAAGCGATCGGACTCTACAACGAGGTCGTCCCCGCGGACGGGCTCTCCGAGGCGACCGAGGCGTGGGCCCGGCGACTCGCAGACGGGCCGGCGCGCGGGCTCGCCGTGACCAAGCGCATGCTCGACGCCGAGGCGTCGATGTCGCTCCCCGCCGCGATGCAGGCGGAGGGCTGGATCCAGGCGGAGTGCATGAAGCACCCCGACTATCTCGAGGCCTACGAGGCGGCGACGGAGAAGCGCCCGCCGGACTTCCGCCGCAGTGCGGCGGCCGTCGACGGATAGGGGGTCGTGCTGGACGAGCTCGTTCTAGAGGTACGCGACTTCGCCGCTCGCTCCGTTCCTGCGCTCGAGGGGCTGTCCGAAGAAGCCGCCGCGCGCGCGGCGCTCACCGCGCTCGCCGATGCGGGCCTGCTCGGATGGACCGTCCCGGCGCGTGACGGCGGCGTCTCGTCGGAGCTCTGTGAGGCGGACGTGGTCTCGGTGCGTGCGCTCGCGGCCATCCGCGAGGAGCTCGCGTTCCAGTCGGGGATGCTGGACGTGATGTTCGTCATGCAGGGACTCGGGTCCTATCCGATCGCTCTGGCCGGAAGCGACGCACTCCGCGCCGAGGTCCTCCCGGCCGTCGTCGCGGGCGAGCGGATCGCCGCGTTCGCGCTCACGGAACCCGGAGCGGGCTCGAACCTGGCACAAGTGGAGACGCGCGCCGAGCGGGTCGCGGAGGGCTACCGGCTCACCGGGCACAAGACGTTCATCTCGAACGCGGGGATCGCGGGCTTCTACACGGTGCTCGCGCGGACGTCCGGAGACGTGGGGGAGGGGGCCGGGCTCACGATGCTGCACGTTCCCGCCGATTTGCCCGGAGTGCGCGCCGAGCGTTTCGAGGTCATCGCGCCCCACCCGATCGGAGACCTTTATCTGGAGGAGGCGATCGTCCCGGAGCAGAGCCGGCTCGGGGAGGAAGGAGGGGGGATGGAGGTCGCGCTGGCCACGCTCGCGCGCTTCCGTACCTCCGTGGCCGCGGCGGCGAACGGTTTTTCGCGCCGGGCGCTCGACGAGTCGCGACGCCACCTCACCAAGCGGGTCCAGTTCGGGAAGCCGCTGGCGAGGAGCCAGGCACTCCGGTTCGATCTGGCCGAGATGGACACGCGGCTGCGGGCCGCCCAGCTCCTGGTCGGCGAGGCTGCCGGTGCCGTGGACGAGGGGAGGGACAGCGTTCGACCCGTCGCCCGGGCGAAGCTCTTCGCGACCGAGACGGCGGGTTTCATCTGTGACCGCGCCGTGCAGCACTTCGGCGGTCTGGGTGTGAAGCGCGGCGAGATCGTCGAGCGCTTGTACCGCGAGGTCCGTGGTCTGCGGATCTACGAGGGAACGAGCGAGATCCAGAAGCTCATCATCGCCAAGGACTTCCTCGAGTCGTAGATGGCCAAGTTCCAGCGTCACGTCTTCATCTGCACGAACGAGCGCACCGCTGACGACCCGCGCGGTTGCTGCCGGGCCCGCGGCGCCGTCGACGTCGCAGCCGCGTTCAAGAAGAAGCTCTACGACGCCGGCTACAGGCGAATCGTCCGGCCGAACAAGGCCGGGTGCCTCGACCAGTGCGCCCATGGAGTGACCGTCGTGATCTACCCCGACGCAGTCTGGTACGGCGGGGTCACGGTCGAAGACGTCGACGAGATCATCGAGCGCCACATCGGCCGAGGCGAGGTCGTGGAGCGTCTCGTGATCCCGGCCGGGGAGCTGACGGGGCTCGAGCCGGGGGCGTAGGGGACGCGGGCGATCCGACCCCGGTGTCTCGACCTGTCGGGCACGCCTGGAGTGAGTCGTGCGCGTCTCTCCCCGCAGTGCCGTACTCTCCGCGCACCGGCGGATGCCGGCGCGCGCGAAGTAGGCGCCTTGGCGCCGGTCCTTCGTGAGCCGACCGCCCTAGGCGGTGTCGGCGTGTCCCATCAGGTTTCTTCCACCCGCCGGGAGGCATCGCCGCGGGTACCGCGGCTTCACCGGTGGGGGGCGGGGTGCCCTCGAACGGGTAGCTTTCCACGGGTTGCGAGTGTCGTGCGGTCGGAGTGCCTTCGCGATGCTTGCGCGGCGGAGCCCGCGCAAGCGAGGCGTCGGGAGGCGTCGACCCGTGCGGGACGCATGGGGGGGACGTCGCAATGCGCACTCGCTCGCGGGCTTCGCCCGCCGAGCATCGCGACAGGGACTGCAACCGCATGCGGCTCGGCTTGGAAAGCGACCCGTCCGCCAGGCACCACGCCAATCCGCCGATGGATGCGCCGGTACCCGGCGCGATGCCTCCCGGCGGGCGGAAGAAACCTGATGAGACACGCCGACACCGCCTAGGGCGGTCGGCTCACGAGGGACCGGCGCTGAAGCGCCTTCCTCGCGCGCGCCGGCATCCGCCGGTGCGCGGAGAGCGCGTCACTGCGGAAAGAGACCCGCACGACTCACTCCAGGCGCCCCAGGCTCGTCACTCGACGTACGGCACGCGAAGCGCGAGGCACCACGACACGCCCCCCTCGGTCATCACTCCAAAGAAGGCCGTACTCCGCACTAGCGCCACCCGAGCGCACTAGGACAGAATCTGCGGCATGACCCCCGTCAACGAGGAAGGGCGGACCATGCTCCGCCGCATCGTCGAGGCGCAGGCCTATCGCCAGCTCATGGCGATGAACATCCGCGGGCACTGTCTCAAGTTCTTCAGGGACGTGGAGAGCAAGATCGCGGTGGCCGAGGAGCTGAACCGGAACCTTGCGATCCTGCGCGAGGTGAGTGCGCTGTACGGCGAGCTCGGGTGGGAGGACGTGGAGTCCGCCGTGCGCGACAAGATGGCGCAGATTCCCTACCCGGAGTCACGGCTCGAGTTCGGCGTGTTCCGACACGTCTGCGGCCTCGCGCTCGCGATCGCGATGGAGAGCTACGTGGACAGCTCGAACAAGGAGCTGGCGGCGATCGCACGCTCGTTCCTGGAGAGCCGCCGCGGCGCCCTCGAAGACCCGAGCTTCACCGAGTTCTGCTCCGAGGCGTCGAATCGTCCCCACGCTCAACAGATGTTCGATCGATGGTTCGCGATCGCCGTCCGGTCACTCGGACGGCCGGGGACGACCGGGGATCAGCGGGCCGTCGATCTCGAGGTGCGGTCGGCGACCTCCGCGGAGCTGATACGCCGCCTCGTCGACGCGCTCCGGCCGCTCACGGAACGCTGCGAGCTCACCTTCCCGGATGCCGAGGCGCACGGTCTCACCCTGCCCGAGGGGACGGAGGCGCGATGACGGGGCACGACCCCGACCGCTGGCGAGACCGTTTTCCGATCCTCTCGGACACGACCTACCTGGTGAATCACAGCCTCGGCGCGATGCCGAGCACGGTGTACGACAAGCTCAAGGCGTACGCCGATCAGTGGGCGACCCACGGCGTGCGCGCCTGGTCGCAGGACGGCTGGTGGACGTCGCCGATCGACGTGGGGAACGTGCTCGGGCGCATCATCAACGCCCCTGAGAACTCCGTCGTCATGCACCAGAACGTCTCGGTGATCGAGAGCGTGATCGCATCCGCGCTCGACTTCTCGGGGCGCCGAAACAAGGTCGTCTACACCGACCAGAACTTCCCGAGCGTGATGTACGTGTGGGAAGCCTGCAAGAAGCGGGGCGCACGGATCGAGGTCGTCCAGAGCGACGACGGCATCGGCGTTCCGACGGAGAAGCTGCTCGAGGCCATCGACGAGGAGACGCTCGTCGTCCCGGTGAGCCACGTCTGTTACAGGAGCTCCTACCTGCAGGACGCTCAGGCGATCGTCGAGCGCGCGCGCGAGGTCGGGGCGTTGGTGGTTCTCGATACCTACCAGTCCGCGGGCACGGTGCCGATCGACGTCCAGGCCCTCGGCGTCGACATGATCTGCGGCGGTTCGGTCAAGTGGCTCCTGGGTGGTCCGGGCGCAGGCTACCTCTACGTCCGGCCCGACCTGCGCGAATCGCTGGAGCCGGACATCACCGGGTGGGCTGCACACACAGACCCCTTCGCGTTCGAAGGCGGCCCCCAGCGCTACGCTTCCGGCGCGGAGCGAATGCTGCACGGAACGCCGGCGGTTCCCGCCCTGTTCGCCGCGACTGCAGGCTACGAGATCATCGACGAGGTCGGCGTCGAGACGATCCGGGAGTACTCCGTCGCGCTGACCGAGAAGCTGCGCGCGGCGATGCTCGACCGCGGGTTCAGCGTGCCGAGCCCGGTGGATCCGGAGAGGCGCGGCGGCACGCTCACGATCGGGCTCTCCGAGGAGGAGCACGGACCGGGCTTCGTGGCCGCGCTCGCCGAGCGCGGAATCCTCGTCGATCACCGACCGGGAGCGGGAGTCCGGGTCAGCCCGCACTTCTACAC
>JAJDET010000090.1 GCA_029259655.1 Planctomycetota bacterium | reverse complement strand
GGATCGAGTCCCCGCCGAGCTCGAAGAAGTTGTCGTTCACGCCGACCTGCTCGAGCCCCAGGACGTCGGCCCAGATCGACGCGAGGGTCTCTTCCGCCGGCGTGCTCGGCGCCCGGAACTCCATGTCGAGCTCGGGCCGCTCGGAGCCGGGCTCGGGGAGCGCCTTGCGATCGACCTTGCCGTTCGGCGTGCGCGGGAAGTCGTCGAGGAAGACGAAGATCGCCGGCGCCATGAAGTCCGGGAGGCTCTGCAGCAGGAAGTCGCGCAGCTCGCCCACGGTCGGCGTCGTCGCGCCGGCCTCGGTCACGACGTAACCGACGAGCCGTTTCTCCTCGCCGTGGTCTCCACGCGCGAGGACGGCCGTCTCCTTCAGCGCGGGGTGTGCGGCGAGGGCGATCTCGATCTCCTCGAGCTCGATCCGGTAGCCGCGGATCTTGACCTGGTTGTCGATGCGGCCGAGGAACTCGATGTCGCCGTTCTCGAGGTGCCGCGCGAGGTCGCCCGACTTGTACAGCCGCTCGCCCGGCCTGTCGCTGAACGGGTGCGGCACGAAGCGCTCCGCGGTGAGCGAGGGCCGGCGCCAGTATCCGAGGGCCAGCGCGATGCCGCCGAAGTGCACCTCACCCGGTACTCCCGTGGGACACGGGCGCAGCTCCTCGTCCAGGACGTACATCTCCGCGTTGTCGATCGGCGCGCCGACGGGTGCGATCGGAAGCGTCTGCTCGAGACAGTCGTAGACGGAGCTGAACACCGTGGTCTCGGTCGCGCCGTACTCGCTGAAGAGTCCCACGCCGGGCAGCGCGTCCATGTGGTGGCGGACCATCTTCAACGGGCAGGCCTCTCCCGCGACGATCACGGTCGAGAGTCCGGCCAGGTCCTGCGGTCGCGACTGCTCGAGGATGAGCCGATAGAACGAGGGCAGCGTGAGCAGGTGCGTCACGCCCTCTTCTGCGATGACCTCCGGGATCCGCGGCAGGTCCTTCTGCTCTCCCTCGGGGATCAGGACCAGCGTCCCTCCGCCGCACAGGGTCCAGAAGAGCCCCACGACCGAGCTGTCGAAGGCCACCGACGAGAGGAGCAGGAACGCCTCGGGCGTGTGTCCGAAGTAGTTGACGCGCGCCGTGTTCGAGATCGCCAGCTTCTCGTGCGTGATGACCACGCCCTTGGGCTTGCCCGTCGAGCCCGACGTGTAGATCACGTAGACCAGGTTCGCGGGGGTCGCGCGGAGCTCCGGCGCCGTCGTCGGATGACGTGCGATCGCGTCGTCGTCGCTGTCGATGCACACGACCACGGCCCCCGTCTCGGGCAAGCGATCCAGCATCGAACGCTGCGTGAGCAGGACGGCCGCCCGCGTGTCCTCGAGCAGGAACTGCAGTCGCTCGGCCGGATAGGCGGGATCGACGGGGACGTAGGCGCCGCCGGCCTTCAGGATGCCGAGGATCCCGACCACCATCTCGAACGAGCGTTCGATGCACAGTCCGACCAGGTCGTCCGGTCCGACTCCGAGGCCCTGGAGGTGGTGTGCGAGTCGGTTCGCGCGGAGGTCGAGCTCGCCGTAGGTGAGCGCCCGATCGCCCTGGCGGACGGCGACGCTGTCCGGCGTCCGCGCCGCGTGTTCCTCGATCCACTGGTGCGGGCAGACACCGCGTGGATAGTCCGCGTCGGTCGCGTTGAGGTCGACGAGGTGCGCGCGCCGCTCGGTCGCGCCCAGAGAATCGAGGTCGCGGAGCTCGGCTGCGGGTCGTGCAAGTGCGTCCGCGAGGAGCGACTCGAGCTCTTCGGCCAGCCTCGCGACGGTCGGCGCGCCGAGAGCGCCCTCGTCGTACTCGAACGTCGCGAGGACCCGGTCCCCGCGCTCCTCGCAGGCGAGGCGGCATGCGATGCGCTCGCTGTGTGCGCGCCGTCCTTCGATCTCGAACCGTACGCCTCCGCCTTCGAGGAGAGGCCGCGCGGTTCCGTACGCGAAGCCGAAGCGGTACCCGTCGTCGAGCCCGTCCCAGGCGAAGCACTCCTGCCACTTCAGGGTGTCCTCGAGCTCGCGCGAGACCGCTCCCGCGACGTCGGAGAAAGACGTCCCGTCGTCGACAGTGAGCGAGAGCGGCAGGTACCGCTCCAGCGGTCCGAGCGCGTCTTCGAGCTCTTCGTGCCGACGGCCGTCAGCGCACACGCCGACCAGGACACCCGGCTCCCCGCCGAGACGAGAGAGGAGCGCGACCCAGGCGCCGAGCAGGAAGTCTCGCGTCGAGACTCCGGTGCGCGCCGCGGCTGCCGCCACCGCGCCGGCCAGGGCCAGGTCGACTTCGTGCACGCCGATGCCCGACCGCGTGGCCGGCGACTGGAAGGGCAGGTCCGAGTCGGGGACCAGCTCGCGCTGGCGCCAGAACGTCCGGCCGGCACGGGAGTCCTCCGCCTCGAGCAACTCGTTCTGCCACTCGGCGACGTCGGCGTACTGCATGGCCTCGTCATCGAACGGGCTCCCGCCGGAGAGGCTCGCGTAGGCGCGAGCGAGCTCCCCCACGAGCTGGTCGAGGCTCGCCGAGTCCGCGCACAGGGCAGAACCGGTGATCACGAGCTCGTGGTGAGCGTCGCCCCGCCGGAGGCGCGCGATCCGGAACAGGGGGCCGTTCTCCGGATCGAAGCTCCGGGCCCCGGCGAGCACGTCCCCGATGCGAGCCTCCTGCTCGGAAGCGTTCGCTGCCCGGAGGTCTTCGTCCACGACGACGATCGTGGAGTCCTCACCGACCCGCTGTGACGCGAGCGCTCCATCGGGCCGAAACGTCGTGCGCAAGATCTCGTGCTTGCGCACGACGACCTCGAGCGCGCGGTCGAGGAGCGCAGGATCCAGATCGCCGCGCAACGAGACACGAAGCGCCGCACCCAGGCACGTCTCACCGGCACGGTGAAGCGTCCAGAGCCGGCGCTGCTGCGGCGAAAGACGAAACCCCTCGGTGCTCACTTGCTCAGGCTTCCGCCACCGGACGCAAGTCGAAGATGGAGCTGTAGGGGATCGAGATGTCCCGGCGAGTGCTGCAGGACCAGCCCGCCTCCCCGAAGAGGTCCTCCCACTCGGCGACCGAGGGGATGTACTGGCCCATCAACGCGTGCGTGAACTCGAAGCCCAGCGTGAAGATAGGCTCGTCTCCGGGCTCGACGTCCGAGCGGTACGTGTCGCAGAAGAGGAAGCGCTTGAGGCTCGGGAAAGCGGAGCGAATCGAGCGGAACGCCTTGAGGCAGTTGGGCCGCGGCCACAGGTCGTGCCCCATGAAGAAGCTGAACAGCACCTCCACGTCCTCGAACTCCGGCTGATACACGAGGTTCTTGACGTCGAAGTGGACGACCTTCACGCGCTCCTCGAGTCCGGCCTGGCGGATCGAGCGGCGGGCGAGGTCCACGGCGCCCTTGTTGACCTCGACGCCGACTCCGCGAAACTCGGAGCGCGCCTTGGCGAGGCCGATCAGGCGCTCGGCGCTCCCGCAGCCGAGGTCGGCCGCCACGGTGAAGGGCTCTTCCTCGATCGCCGCGTTGAAGTGAGGGTCGACGAACTGTGCTCCGTAGTCGCGGCCGGCCATCGCGATGTACTTCCCGTCGCGAGCGATGCCCTCCATCGTGCAGTTCCCGTTCTTCACGATGCTCGCGAGGTTGTGCAGGAGGTTCCCGTAGCCCCGCATGAGCCACAGGAAGTAGCCCTTGTCCTCGAAAGCGCCGTCGAACTCGGGGCCGCGCCGCGCCGTCTTCTTGTCGTCGGAGACCACGACGATCCCGAAGCCCGCCAGGACGTCGAGGATCGACGCCACGGACCAGGGCGTCAGGTCCGCCTTGTCGCTGAACGCCTCGATGTCGAGCGGATCGCTCCTGGAGAGCTCGTCCAGAATTCCCAGCTCGAAGCTCGCGGCGATCGCGGAGGCCCCGATCGCGGAGTTGAAGATACGGGTGGTCTCTTGGGCCATGAGGGGTCGTCGGATGTTCGCGGAACGGCGGCTCTCCGGGGGGCCCTGGGAGGCGGCCCGGCCGAACGTTTCGGGGCTGGGGAAAGTCCGTGATTCTAGCCGCTCACCCTTAATCGGTTCCCCCCGAGCGGCCGGAAGAGGGCGAGCGGCGCTAGGATCTCCGCGAGCACCCATGGCCGGCCGAAGACCGAACCACACCTCCCTCACGCCCGAGCGGCGCGAGCTCCTGGCCCGGCTCCTGAGGGAGAAGGGCATCGCCGGGGCCGGTGAGCGCGCGATTCCGCGCCGCCCCGAGGGCCCGGTGCGGCTCTCCTTCGCCCAGGAGGCCGTCTGGTTCCTCGACCAGCTGGAGCCCGAGCGCGCCCTCCACAACGTGCCGGGAGCCGTCCGGCTGACCGGCCGCCTGGATTCGGGGGCCCTCGCGCGGAGTCTGGGGGAGATCGTCCGGCGTCACGAGTCGCTGCGGACCGTCCTGACCCTTCGGGACGGCCTCCCCTACCAGGTCCCGCGCCCGGCGGGCCCCTTCTCGCTCCCGATCACCGACCTCGGAGGCCTGGGTCGGGCCGAGGCCGAGGCCGAGGTCCAGAGGCTGGCGACCGAGGAGGCGCACCGGGTGTTCGACATGGCGGAAGGGCCCCTCTTCCGCGCGTTCCTCCTGCGGCTCACGGCCCAGGAGCACGTCCTCGTCCTCAACTTCCACCACATCGTCACCGACGGCTGGTCGATGGGAGTCTTCACGCGGGAGCTCGACCAGCTCTACCGGGCGTACCGGGAGGGACGCCCGTCACCGCTCTCCGAGCCGACACTCCAGATCGGGGACTTCGCGGCGTGGCAGCGGGCGGAGCTCGCAGGGAAAGCCCTCGAGGAGCACCTGGACTACTGGCGGCAGGAGCTCGCCGGCGAGATCGCGGGTGTGACGCTCCCGACCGATCGACCGCGGCCCGCGGTCCAGTCGTTCCGCGGCGGACACGTGACGATGCAGCTCTCCAGGAAGAAGAGCGACGAGCTCCGGGCCCTGTCGCAGCGCCGCGGTGTCACGCTGTTCATGACGCTGCTCGCCGGCTTCGACGTACTGATGTACGACTACAGTCGCGAGACCGACGTCGTCATCGGCTCGGCGCTCGCGCACCGCAACCGGAGCGAGCTCGAGGGTGTGATCGGTTTCCTGGTGAACATGCTGATCCTGCGCACGGACCTCTCGGGGAACCCGACTTTCGCGGAGATCCTCGAGCGCGCGAAGAAGGTGACGCTCGGCGCGTGGTCCCACCAGGACCTCCCCCTGACCCGCATCGTCAACGAGGTGCAACCGGAGCGCGACCTCTCGAAGAACCCGCTCTTCCAGGTGCAGTTCTCGCTCCTGACGCCCGACCACAACCCGGCCGTCTACGGCTACGGTCTCGCGGCGGGGATGATCGAGACGCTGGAGCTGCCCGAGCTCGTCATGACGCCGGTCAGCGTCCAGTACGACAACTCCCGCTACGACGTCGCAGCCTTCCTCTGGGACATGCCGGGAGGCATCCACGGGACGATCGAGTACAGCCGCGATCTCTACGAGGAAGAGACGATCGCACGTATGGTCCGGCGCTACGAGACGCTGCTCGACCTCGTGCTCGAGCGGCCGGAGGACACGCTGGAAGAGCTCGTTGCCGGGCTCGCAAGAAGGGACCGTGAGGTCGAGGCGGCCGCGGGCCGGAACTTCGAGGAATCGATGAAGAACAAGCTGAAGTCGATCCGTCGGAGGCGTTCGTCGTGACGGACTTCTCCGCGAAGTACGACCCGGGAGTCCAGGTGGACGCGGACGACGTGCTCTGTCTCCACCGCAACGAGAATCTCTTCGCGGGACCCGAGTGGACGGTGGACGCAGCGCGGGCGTGCGTCGAGAAGGCGGCGATCGCGTCCTATCCCGACGCGACGAGTCTCCCGTTGCGCGAGGCCCTCGGAGAGCTCTACGGCGTGGGACCCGAGCGGGTCTTCGTCGGCAACGGTTCCGACGAGGTGCTCGCCGACCTCCTGAGCCTGCTCGGGAAGACGCACGACGCGGTGCACTGCCTGGACGTCTGCTTCAAGGTCTACCCGATGCTCGCAGAGCGACTCGACCTCGAGCTCCGCACGCTTCCCGGGAACGCGTTCGAGACGGGGCGAATCGAAACGGCGAACTTCCGCGGGCTCGCACTGGTGGACTCGCCCAACGGCATCACGGGCAGGAGCGTCGATCCTTCCGAGCTGATGGCCCTTGCCGACCGCAGCGACTCCTTCCTCATCTGGGACAACGTCTACGGCGAGTACGCGGGGCATTCCATCCCGTCGCCGCTTCCCGCGAACGTCGCGTTCGTCCGCAGCTTCTCCAAGTTCTACGCGCTGGCCGGCCTGAGGGTCGGCTACTGCATCGCGGACAAAGCGCTCGTCGCCGAGATGCTCGCGCGCAAGGACGCGTTCAACGTCAACGGGTTCGGACAGGTAATGGCAATCGAGGCGATACGCCGGCGCTCGCACTTCGAGGAGATGAAGAGCGAGCTCCTCGCGTGCAAAGCCGAGCTGGTGCGCGGCCTGGAGGAGCTCGGATTCGACGTCCCGCCCTCGGACTTCGTCGCCGTCCTTGCGTCGCACTCCGAACACGATGCGGAGCACGTGCAGTCGGCACTCCTCGCACGCAAGATCGCAGTGCGCCGGTTCGCGTCCCCCCCGACGGCGAGCTTCGTTCGCATCACGGTCCCGCCGCGGAGAGAGCTCGCCCGATTGCTCGACGCGCTGGCGGATCTCGCGTCGTGAGCTGCTCGAGAGGCCGCGCGCCGTTCGGCGGTCAGGAACGCGCGCGCGCGGTATACTGCGCGGTGCCGTGATCGACATCGAGTTGCAGGAAGAGCCTTTCCGTGACCTCGAATCCGTGTGCCGGAAAAAGGGGGAGGAGTACCGGAACGCGGAACCGTTCCCGCACGCGCAGCTCGACGACATCGTCTCCGATGAACTGCTCGAGAGAGTCGACGAGGAGTTTCCGAGCCCCGACTCGGGCCAGTGGCAGCTCCTCGAAAAGCCTAAGAAGTCGAAGAACAAGCAGATAACGGGGCCGCGCGAAGATGTCGGGCCCTACACGAGATACCTGTTCGGCGAGCTCGGATCGCCGCGGTTCCTGGGGTTCCTCGAGGAGCTCACGGGAATACGCAAGCTCATCTCGGACCCCTACCTCCACGGCGGCGGCTTGCACCAGATCCGGAGCGGCGGGTTCCTCGAGCTCCACTCCGACTTCAACTGGGCGAAGCACCTGCACATGTTCCGCCGGATCAACCTCATCCTGTACCTGAACAAGGACTGGAAGGAGGAGTACGGAGGCGCGCTGGAGCTCTGGGACGACAAGCTCGAGAAGAGCGCCAGCTACCTACCCGTGTGGAACAGGCTGGTTGTCCAGGACGTCACCGCGGGCGCGTTGCACGGATTCCCCGTGCCCATCCGGTGTCCGGAGGAGATGACGAGGAAGTCGATCGCGATGTGCTACTACACGGCGGACTTGCCTGTTTCGGTGCAGACGGGATACGACGTTTGCGAACCGGACTTCGTCCACCGCACCGATCGCGCCCACCCACTGCCGCATCCTCTGTGGCGCCGGGTCTGCCCGCCCGTCGTCCACGCGCTCCTCAAGCGGCGACGTCAGACGAAGTCCTTCTCACCGCTGGAGTTCTGGACGATCGTCACGCGGTTCTTGCCGCCGTTCCTGGTGCAGGCACTGCACAGGATCCGTCGCTAGCCCGCTAGCGTCCGTACTCCTGGAGCAGGAGCTCCACGAGGTGGCGAGCCTGTTCCTGCGAGAGCTCGTCGATCCTGCCCTCGACCTCGCGCAACATCCGGCGCGCGGTCTCGTCCTCCGCCGATGATCGGGCCAGGCGATGCGCCTTGGCGGCGTGGTGGACGTTGACGAGGCCCGCGCCGAAGAGGACCACGGCGGCTGGGATCGGTGCCAGCTCGAGTGCGGCCACGAGCAGCGTCTTCAACGCTGCCTTCGCCATCGTGTGCTCGCCGTGGTGGGGTCTCTCGGCCTCCGTGACGCGCAGGAGCTCGTCCAGGCGCGGGTGCCACTCCCCCACGTCCCGTTTCCCGCGCCGCCACTCGTCGATCACGAGCGAGCGGTGATCACGTGCGAGACGCGGCTTGTCGTAGCCGTCGTCGGTCACGACGAGTTGCCCGCGATCGCGCTCGACACGGTACTCCGAAGGAATGTCCTCGAGCCCGCAGTACTCATCGTGAGCGACTCCCTCGCGCCGGTCGCAGGTGTAAATTCCGACCGGAATCTCCGAGTCGTGTTGGCGCCGGTTGAGTGTCACGCAGGGGACGACGAGGTAGAGGGTCGGGGAGACCGGCTCGTAGTCCTGGATGTCGATGACGGCACGGCGCGCCTGGAGGCGCGCGCTCGTGACCGCGGCGAGGAGCGAGCGCAGCTCGACGTCGACCTGCGCGGGGTCGGCGAGCTCCGAGATCCTATCGATGTCCTCGATCGAGAAGCTCTCGCGGAGATCGTCGGCGAACGGCAGGACGCCACCTTCGAGCAGGGCGTGAAGCGCTCCACAGAACACGGACTCCGTGTGGTAGCGCTCCATCTTCCCGTAACGAGGCACTCCGTCGACCTCCTCCACCGAGACGTGCGCGTTGACCTTGACCAGGAGCAGCTTCCACGCGTCCGCACCGCGTGCCATCGCGTAGTGGTCCTCGGCGATGCGCACCGAGCCCCACTCGTAGCGCCCGCCGAGGGTCGCGACCTGGAACGACGCCTTGCTGGAGAACTTCAGCGAGGGCAGGAGGTAGCGCACGAAGTTGCGCTGAAAATCCTCGATGCACTCCCGTTCGGCCTCGTCGGAACAGGTGACCTGCATGGCGCCGACGACCGGGGGCCGCAACTCCTGGACATAGCCGCGCATGGCGCGGGTCACGTCCTCGAGCCGGCGCTCCTTCCCGATCAACTCGTAGAAGCGTGCAGCCGCCGACGTCGCGAACCCGCTCTTCAGCGCGCTCGGATGGAAGCGCACCTCGCTCCCGGCAGCCATTTCGTCCTCCTCGGCTCGCGTCATGGGGTGTGCTATCGTACGGCGCTGCATGGCCTTCGAACACGGGCTCCGCACGGGCTCTCGCTCCGCGATCTTGCTCGCACTCGCCTGCCAGGCCTGCAGCGAGGAGCCGCCGGTGCCTCCGGTCGCGCCGCTAGCGGGCGCGAACGTCCTGATCACGCTGATCGACGCCTGTGCGGTCGGGCACCTCTCGACCTACGGATACGAGCGCGAGACAGCGCCCTTCCTCGACCGGCTGGCGGACGAGTCGATCGTGTTCGAGGACGTCACGGCCGCCGCCCCGTACACGCTCGCCTCGGTCGCGTCGATCATGACGGGAGAGATCGTCGACGTGCACGACGTGACGGAGGCCGGAGACGTCCTGTCCGAGGACTTCACCCTGCTCGCCGAGGCGTTTCGGGAGGCGGGTTACCGGACCTTCGCGGCGTCGACCAACATGCGGGTCCACCCGCGGTTCGGCTTCGATCGCGGCTTCGACGAGTTCCTGCTCGAGCGCCCTCCGGACCTGAAGGAGGGCGAGGTGCACGTCGTCCCGCAGAAGGTCCTGCGGCACCTGAAGCGAGAGCTGGAGCGGGAGAGCGACGTCCCGTTCTTCGGCTACTACCACTTCATGCCGCCGCACGCGCCCTACGCTCCCGCGGATGCACACCGCGAGGTCTTCGCCGGTCACCTGCCGAGCATGAAGGCCGGCAGCCTCGAGACGCTGGATCCACTGACCACGGGAGCGAGGAAGGCGCGCCCGCCCCTGCGACAGGCGATCGTCGACCTCTACGACTCCTCGATCCACTACATCGACTCGATGCTCGCGACGATCGAGCTCGCCCTGGAGAGGAACGAGCTCCTGGACTCGACCCTGTGGGTGGTGCTCTCCGACCACGGCGAGGCCTTCGGCCAGCACGGCGTCTTCCAGCACAGCGGAACGGTCTACGAGGAGATGATTCGCGTGCCGCTGGTCATACGCATGCCGGGCGGCGAGCACGGCGGACGTCGTATCGAGAGCCCGATCGGCCTGGTCGACGTCTACCCGACCCTGCGGGCGCTGTTCGGCCTGAGGACGCCTCACCCGGAGACGAGTCACAGCTTCGCGGACCTCATCGCGGCGCTCGAAGACGGTCACCGCGACACGGTCACGCGGCACGCGCCGATCCTCACGAGGACGGCCTCACCCGGCGCACACCGCGCACTTCGATCGGGGAACTGGAAGCTCGTCCACCGGGGCGGCGAGAAGCGCTACGAGCTCTACGACCTCACGTTCGATCCGCGCGAACGCCGCGACCTCTCCAGGAACAATCCGGAGCGCCTCGCGGAGCTCGAGGCGGAGCTCTCGTTCTGGGTGCGCGAGGCGCGCAGCATTCGGCGGAGCGCGGGGAGAACGGAGCTCGACGCCACCTTGCGCGACGACCTCACCGGAGTGGGATACGTCTACGACGACCCCGATCCTCCGGGTGACGGCAAAGACGACGACACTTCCCCCGAGTGAGGGAAGGGCGTGGAAGCTCGGTGAACTCTCGTGCTCGAGAAGCCTTCGCCAGGTGGCGTGAGACCGCGTGATCACGGTAGCGGGTACGCGCCTGGGGAGACCTCTGCATCGAGCGCAGGGCGAGAGTCTCGTTCGAGCTCGCCGGTGTCCCACCCGGGGGTGCGGCGCGGAGTCCGCGCTTCAGGACGTCAACTGGAGTGGCAAAGATCCGCTGAAGACGGTTACGAAGTCCACCGAGCTTCCAAGGCGATTCTCGCCGTGTTGCGCAAATCCCGCAACCGAGGTTCGCGCGTCTTTTGGACACTTCCCTGCATTGGGAAGGCCGCAAGTGAGCGCGCCGTCACGGGTTTCGAACGGCGTCCCGATCAGACGCCAGGAATGCGGTAGAGCGTCCACTCGTCGTTGACGATCTCGGGAACGAGATCGATGTTCCACGTCGTCGGCGCGACAACCAACCGGAAGCCGTATTCCTCGCCGAGAGCGCGCCATTCCGCGCGCCGGCGTCCGCGCCACACGTCCTTCCAGGCGGTGTCGTGCTGACCGAGATAGTCGTCCTCACCGGCCAGTAGTTCGAGGGCCGCGCGATCCCCGTAGTCGACGCCGTACAGGTCGCGCGTCATGCGCCCGATCACCGTCGACAGTCCCGGCAGATAGGGCATGAGCCACAGCGTCCCGAGCTCGAGCAACACCGGGTGCCCGGTCTTCGCCTGAATCTGTGTGCGCGGAATGAGGGGCGGGAGCACGAGCTCGTCGGGCTCCGCGTTCAGATCGAGCCACAGGTCGAGCTCCTCGTCGAACCACGTCACGAGGCTCGACGGCTCGGCGTTGTCGGATCCAACCGACACGCCCGTCGTCGAGAGGCACGCGAACGCGAGCAGCGCTCCGAGGGGCAGGCGACCGCCCCCCAGCTCGCGCAGCACCGGCCCCGAGCGCGCGAGCCCCAGCGCGATCGCGGTCACGAGGAGTCCGCCAGTGAGGACGATGACGCCCTCGAACCCGCTCTCGAACCGCATGTGGAGGAACAAGCCCAAGAGGCCGAGGGCACATGCGACGGGAACGACCGAGCTGCGGGCCGAGCCGCCGACGACTCCCGCACCGAGCACGGCGCCGATCAGCAGGAGTCCGGAAGCCAGCCGAAACCGCGCCGCGTCCGGGTCGGACCAGCTCAGGACGGCCGCCGCGCCTCCCGCGAGCACGATGAGCGAGAGCCCGAGCACGGCGAGCGCGAGCGCGCGTTCCGAGATCCTCTCGGCCGTCATCACCAGAGCGGCACACGAGAGCGGAACGAGCAGGATCGCGGACACGTTCGAGAGCCTGTACGGCATCGCGGTGACGGCCGCGTCGGGGAGCTCGCCCACCACGAGCTCGAACGCTCGTGCACCCCACACGACGGCCCACGCCAGCGCGACGAACCCGACCAGCGCTCGCGCAGCTCCGCGCGACGTCGTCTGCCGCGCCGCCGCGAGGAGTACCGCGGCCGTCGCAACGAAGGCCATCAGATTGGAGGCGTACCCGAACTTGAAGACACCGGCGTGGACCTCGGGGAGCCTGCGGTGCGGGTCCGTGAACTCGATGAACTGACTGCGGACGAGCTCGCCGGTCGCCGCATCGCCGGGCGTGTAGAGCTCGACGGGCTCCGCATCCGGGACGAGCGATCTCGAGAGCCACCACGACGCACCGCTGACGAGGACGCCGAGCGCGAACGGCAACGCGGACCGCGCGAGGACCCGGCGCGCCGTTCCCCCCGCGGTCGCCCAGAGCCACACGAGCACGCCCAGCAGCGGGTGGATTGCGGGGGCGAGGCCGAGCAGAAATCCGCCGGTCCTGTGGAGCCCCCCGGCCAGGAGCCCGACGGTGATCACCGCCACCCACGCGCCGACGTGGCCATGGCTGTAGAAGGTCGGGAAGACGAACGTCGGGTACACGCCCTGGAAGCGGTAGAGCGCATCCGAGAGGACGAGCGCCGATGCCGCGAAGCCCACGAGCGGCCGACGCGAGAGGACCACTGCAACCAGGAACGGACCGAAGCCCGAGAGGAACACGACCAGGAAGTTCCGCGCGCGGGAGACCAGGTCGACGGAGTCCGTGAACCACAGGATTGCCGCCGAGAGGTGGTTCGGGAGGCTGAAGGCCTGAAGGTGAAAGACCTCGTGGGGATGCCCGGCAGGGTAGGACACGGCGCCCGTGAGGATCTGGGCCGAGAGCGCCGTCTCGTCGACGACGAGCGGGGTCAGCGCGAGGTAGAGCACCGCGAACGCGGCCCACGCGAGCGCGCCGAGCGCGATCCATCGCGCAAGCTCGCGCGTCGCCCCGGTCTCCGGTTCGCTCGAGGTCACGCGCCGAGGCTACTGCCTCGCCGCACCGGATCGAAGCACCGACGCGGAGAGCGCGCGCTCGAAGAACTCGCCGACGGTGCGGCGCAGGTCCGCCCGCTGGAGGAACCCGCCGCTGTTGTGACCACCCGGGAGCTCGACCAGGTCGACCCCGGCCGCCTTCGCGAGGCCCTCCCCGTGCTCGAAGGGGATGATCTCGTCGCCACGTCCGTGCAACACGAGGATCGGGTTCGAGAGTCCCCCGACCTTTTCGATCGAGGCGTAGCGATCCCGGGCCAGGAGGTTCACGGGCAGCCAGCCGTAGTGCTTCGAGCCCAGATCGACGATCGACGTGAAGCTGCTCTCGAGGACGAGGCCCGCGACCTCGCGGCGTCGTGCCAGCTCGACGGCGACGCCTCCTCCGAGGGACTCGCCGAAGATCAGGATCTTCTCCGCCGCGTACCCACCCTCGCCGATCGCCCAGTCGTGGACGGCCTCGGCGTCGGTGTAGGTGCCCTCCTCGAACGGAGCTCCGGTGCTCCTGCCGTAGCCGCGATAATCGAACAGGATGCAGTCGAGTCCCATGTCGGCGAACGCGCGCGCGGTCTCGATCCTGTGCTCGATGCTCCCGGCGTTGCCGTGGCAGTGAATCACGACTCCCTCTGCGACGCCTCCCGCGCGCACCCTCCAGGCGTGGAGCGTCTCCGCGTCGCCCGTCACGATCGAGAGATCGTCGAACTCGAGCCCCACGGCGGAGGGTGTCACCGTGGGCGGTGGACCGGGGAAGTAAACGAGCCTGCGCTGTAGCGCGAAGATCACGAGGCAGAGGAGTAGGTATCCCCCACCGAGGAAGAGGGCGGCGTTCAGCACTCGTCTAGTGGGGTGAGTCAAGGATTCGCATCATATCTTCGGCGTCTCTCCGCCCGTGGCTGCGTTGCAGCTCCTCCGAAGTATCCACGAATACGCGTCGTCCGGATCCTCCTCCCGTCCGTCGTCCAGGAGACCGCGAAGCAAAACCTCCCCCGGAGCACTGCCATGCGAAATGCCCTCATCTGCATCCTGCTCGTCGCCCCCCTGACCGCCTGCCTCGAGAACGAAGAGGAGATCACCATCGCCGAGGACGGGTCGCTCTTCGTGCGAATCCTCTCGACTGGTGATGCGGTGGACCTGGCCGGCGGCCACGCCCTGCCCCTGTCGTCGCCGTTCCGACCCGTCACCCGGGAGACGAACCGCTGGCTCGCGACCATCTCGCCGCACGCGGGCGGCGGGCGGGCGCTGGAGCAGGTTCGCGCCGGCGCATGGAAGGACGAGCACGACGAGCCCTCGGACAAGGCCACCTTGGAGGTCGAGGCGAGCTTCGACTCGGTGAGCGAGCTGCCCCGCTTCTACGCTCCGGACGGTGAACCCTATCGACATGCGACGCTCGAGCGGTGCACGGCGCTCGACGTCACGATGAAGGGGGATCGGCGCGTCTACGTCTTCGAGCGAATCTACTCGCGCCGCCCGTACGTGGAGCTCGGCGCGGGGCAGGAGCTGGAGGACCGCCTGCCCGAGGAACTGACGAAGCGTCTGGGTTCCGAGGCGGATGGCACGCCCACGCTCTCGGGCGAGGAGTGGCAAGTCGTCATCGACGCCGTGCAGGAGATAACGCGCGAGAGCGCCGAGCGCTTCGTCGAGCAGAGCCTGAAGTCCGTCTACACGAAGGGCGATGCCTCGCTCTCGGTCGCAGGGTGGGAGCGCGTTCGAGCCCGCTTCATCCGGGAGGTGGGCGAAGTCGTGACGCTCGAGAGCCTGCAGTCGGCGGTCTGGATCGCAGCGGAGCGCAGTCGAGCGCGGAAGAGCGGGGCCGAGGAGCCGCGGGGCCCCGACCCGTTCAACGAGCTCGAGGCCGGGATCCGCGACGCCGGCCGACGCGCGCTGCGCTCGGGTCTCGCCGAGGAGGGGCTAACGGACGAGGTCGTGAATGCCGTCGCGGCCTGTCTCGAGTGGCACATCTCGTCGCTCGACCACACCACCGACATCGGCGACGAGAAGTTCCGGCTGATCGTCAACATGCCTGGCACGGTCGTGGCCGGCAACTACGCGTCCGTGTCGGACGGTACGGCGCGCTTCGAGTTCGAGGGGGCTGAGCTCCGGGATCGCGAGCTCCGGTTGAGGGCCGTCTCCGTCCTGGAATGAGCCGCGAGGCCACCTTCGAGCGGCTCGTCGACGAGCACGGCGGAGAGGTCTTCCGCCTGTGCCGCTCGATCCTCCGCGACGAACACCTGGGCGCCGACGCCGCACAGGAGACGTTCCTTGCGCTGTGGCGCTTCCTCGCGGACGGCGGCAAGCTCGCGCGCACCGGCGCTTTCCTGCGCAGGGTCGCCGTGAACACGTGCCTCGACGTCTCGCGCCGGCGTCGCGTGCGCCCCGAGCAGGAGGACGTCGAGGAAACGCCGGCACTCGCGGAGACGCGGGGACCGGCAACAAGAGCGCAAGGTCACGAGTTGCACGAGCGCTTCGAGCGAGCCCTCTGCGACCTCTCTTTCGGCCAGCGCACGATCTTCCTCCTGCGACACGAGGGCGGGCTCTCGCTCGCGGATGTGGCGGAGATCCTCTCGCTCTCGAAATCGACCGTGCGGACCCAGTTCGCCCGCGCCTGCCTCGGTCTCCAGGCGCGCATGACCCACTTTCGACCGGAGGAATGAACTTGAATTGCGAACGAAACCGCGAGCTCATGGCACTCGCGCTGTACGACGAGCTCGAGCCCGACGAGAAGGGTCGAGTTACAGCTCACAACCAGACGTGCGAGGCCTGCACCGAGTTCGAGCGGACGCTCGAGCTCGGCCTCGGCGAGCTCTTGGACACGAGCGCTCAGGAACCCGACCTTCCGGGCGGTTGGCGTGAGAGCCTGCGCGACGCCGTCCGGCACTCGCCCGGGCCTCGAGTGCCGCGCTGGATGATTGCCGCGGCGAGCTTCGCGGCGGGCGTCCTGCTCTCCGCTTCGGTACGCGGACCGGTTGCCGAGCTGCCGGTGATCGCGGAGCTTTCCCGCGTCGACGGTCCGGCGTGGTCGGAGTCCTCCTCGCCGCCACCACACGCGAACACGCGCGGGCCACTGGCCCAGGCGGGGAGCTATCTCGAGGCCGCGAGCGACCGCTGACGATACGACGGACGCCGGAGCGATCCTCGGCTAGACTGCGCCGCCCGCACCCCGACGCTCCGCCATGAAGACAACTCCGTCGATCGGACCGCCCTGGTCCTCGTGTCTCGTCGTCGCCCTCCTCTTCGGTTGCGCGACGGAGCCCCTCGCCTCGCCCGCACAGGAGAGCGAGGAACTGCCCCTGCCCGACTGGGAGCGGTTCCGGCCGATCCGGTTCGGGGACCCCGGAGCCGAAGCAGCCCCCTTCTTCCCCGAGACGACCTACGACGAGTCGATCCCCGAGCCGCGCGACGTGCTCGGTCAGCCGCTGGGGAGCCGCCCCGCCCACCCGCACGAGATCCTCGACGTCTTCCGGCGCCTCGCGGAGGCCTCGCCGCGCATCCGGCTCGCCACCTACGCACGCACGTTCGAGGGCCGCGAGCTCGTGCGCGCCGTGATCACGTCGGAGTCGAACCACGAACGGCTGGACGACATCCGCTCCGCCCTCGGGCGCCTGGCCGATCCGCGAGACCTCGACCCGGCGGAAGAAGAGCGCCTGGTCCGGGAGACGCCGGCCTGCGCGTGGCTCGGCTACAGCATTCACGGCGACGAGATCTCCGGCGCGGACGCCTCGATGGCCGTGGCCTACCACCTGGTGGCCGGGACGAGCCAGGAGGTGGAGGCCCTGCTCGACGATCTCATCGTGGTCATCGATCCGGTCCTGAATCCCGACGGCAGGGAGCGCTTCGTCTCGCAGCTCGAGCAGACACGCGGCTACGTCCCGAACATGGACTACGCCTCCATGCAGCGCGGTCGCTGGCCCGAGGGGCGCGGCAACCATTACCTGTTCGACATGAACCGGGACTGGATCGCCGGCATCGCGCCGGAGACGAGAGGACGCTGGCGGGCCGTTCGCGAGTTCCCCCCGCAGCTCTTCGTCGACGCGCACGAGATGTGGTCCCTCGACACGTTCCTCTTCTACCCCCAGGCGCGTGCGCACAACCCGCACCTCCCCGCGGCCGTCGACAAGTGGCAGGGCGTGTTCGGGAACGACCAGGGCGCCGCCTTCGACCGTCACGGCTGGGGGTTCTACACGCGCGAGTGGGCGGACGCGTGGGGGCCGTTCTACTCGGACGCCTGGGGATCGATGTCGGGCGCGATCGGGATCCTCTACGAACAGGCGAGCACGGACGGGCAGCCGGTGAAGCGCGCCTCGGGCGAGGTGGTCTCCTACCGCACGTCGGTCCACAAGCAGGCCGTGAGCTCGGTCGCCAACCTGCGAACCTTGCGCGCGAACCGCGAGGAGATCCTGGCCGACTTCGTCGCGGGCAAGCGCGCGAACCTCGAGGTCGACGACCGCTGGTTCGTCGTCAGGACCGGGAGGAACCGCGACCGCGAGGACGAGCTGCTCCGGATCCTGCTCGGGCAGGGAATCGAGGTGTTCCGGACGGCGGACGACCGGCAGGGCTCCGGCGCGGTCGACCCCTTCGGCGACGAGCCGACCGAGGACTCCGTCGTGGACATTCCCGCCGGCAGCCTCGTCGTTTCGGCCCGACAGCCACTCGCTCCGCTCGTCCTCAACTACCTCGGCTTCGACGTCCAGATGGGCGCCGAAGACCTCCTGGTGGAGCGCGAGGAGCTCGAGCAAAAGAACCAGAGCAAGATCTACGACATCACGGCCTGGAGCCTGCCGCACGCGCTGGACCTGGACGCGCTGTGGGTCGATGCGCTGGCGGTCGACACCGAGCGCGTCACGGACGTGCCCGAGCGATCAGGTTCGGTGACCGCTCCGCCCGAAGCGGACCGGCGCCCCACCGCGTGGGCCGTCGACGGGTCGGACGACTCCGCGGTGCTCTTCGCGGCGCAGGCGATGGAGCTCGGGCTCGAGGTGCACCTCTCGGACGAGGCCTTCACCACGGCGGGAAGATCGTTCTCGCGCGGCAGCCTCCTCATCCGGCGCCACGAGAACGACGAGAACCGACTCGAGGAGCGTATCCGGAAGGCAGCGGAGCGCGCGCGAGTGGAGGTCTTCGCAACGGCGCACGGCCGGTCACCAGACGAGGGCCCCGACCTCGGCGGTGGCCACTTCCAGCTGCTCTCGCGGCCGCGCATCGCGGTCCTCGCGAACTCGCCCGTCTCGCGCGACAGCTTCGGACACCTGTGGTACCTGCTCGACTACGAGTTGCGCGTCCCCTACTCGCTCCTCGATGCCACGTCCTTCTCGAGATACGACCTACGCCGCTACAACGTCCTGGTCCTGCCGCCCGCAGGCGGATCGCTCCGCGCCATCCTCTCGGACAACGCGGAGAGCCTGAAGACGTGGGTGCGCTCGGGCGGGACGCTGATCGCTTGCGGGAACGCCGCCGCGATGCTCGCCGACGAGGACCTGGGCCTGTCGTCGGTGCGCCTCCGACGGGACTCCCTCGAGGACCTCGCCGACTACGCGAAGGCCGTCGAGCGTGAGCGCGCGTCGCGCAAGATCGAGATCGACGAGCACCATGTCTGGAACGGCCTCGCGCCGTCGGTGGACGACGGAGACGACGCGAAAAAGAACGGCAAGGCGCCGTCCGAGATCGACGCGTGGATGCGTCGCTTCTCGCCGCGCGGCGTCTTCCTGCGCGGTGAGGTCAACCCGTTCTCGTGGCTCACCTCCGGCGTCGAGACCCAGGAGATGCCGGTCTACGCCACGGGAGGGAACGTGCTCCTCGCCAAGCCGCCCGTCACGACGGCCGTGCGGTTCGGGCCCAGGGACGGCCTGCGACTCGCGGGCCTCCTGTGGCCGGAAGCGCGTGAGCGGATGGCGGACTCCGCCTACCTGACCCGCGAGGGACTCGGCAAAGGACAGGTCGTGCTCTTCGCCGCGCAGCCCGGTTTCCGCGGCTACTTCCGGGCCACCGGCAGGCTCTTCGCCAACGCGATCGTGTACGGACCTGGCGCGGGGGCGAGCCAGCCGATCGACTGGTAGCAACCGTCACGCTGGCGTTCCGGGCGTTACGGTCCGGGAACGCCCGGCTCGGGCGGCAGTCGGGGCACGACCGGCGAGGAGCACTGGCGCGGTCCTTGCTCATGGGCCCAACGAGGTATTCGATCATGCGCACCCGATCCATCGCCGCGACCCTGTTGCTGGGCCTCGTCGTCTGCTGCTTCCTCCTCCAGGACGCCTCCCGGGCACACGGAGGCGCGTACCGGGGGCCGGCGGACGCACTCCCGGCGGGTGGCGCCGCCGGTGACACCGTCCCCGGGGCGGCGGGTTCGGGCGGGTCCGGGGGCGGGCGCAGCCAAGGACCGTCCAGCGGGCCGAGCGGCACGGACACGAAGGCGCCGACAGGGCAGGACTCCGCGCCGGCGACGCCGGCGACTCCTCCCACGGGTGCAGCCGTGGGAGGGATCGATCCTCTCGGCTGGAGCGTCTGGTGGGAGCTGAACAAGGACGCCTACCTCGACCTCAAGGCTCACGTCCTGAGCCACGACATCGTGCCCGGCTCGGATCGCTTCTTCCTCGGTGGATGGCCCGTGTCCATGTCGCGCGACAGCCTCCGCCCCACGAGCGAACAGGTGGAGAAGCGAGTCGTCCCGGCTCTGCTCGAAGCACTCGAGACAGAGACGCACAACGAGATCATCACAGGTTGCCTGATCGCCCTGGCACGTACGGGTCGCTCGATCGAACGGGTCACGGCGACGGAGCTCCGGACCGCGTTCTCGACGTTCCTCGCCGACCGGAGTCAGGAGATCGCCGAGACGGCGGCGCTCTCGATCGGGATCCTCGGGGACGACGGCGGTGTGCCGATCCTGCGCGACCTCTTGCTCGACACCAGGAGCGGTCGCGAGCTCGTCTCGGGGACGGAAGTCGACTACCGGACGCGGGCCTTCGCCGCCTACGGACTCGCACTCATCGGAGGGAGGACGCGGAGTGAGGACGTGCGTGCCCACGTCGTCTCGACGCTCTTCCGCGCGCTCCACACGGACCGGACTGCGACGAAGGACGTCGGCGTGGCCTGCGTGGTCGCGATCGGACACGTGCCGATCGTCGCGGCCTTCCCGGCACCGCCTCACGCGGGGCACGTGGGACCGCGCGAGAGCTGGCCGCCGAGCTCTTGCCGCGTCGCGCAACTCGATTCCCTGCTGGCGTTCTTCGAGGACGACGAGAACGACTTCCTCGTCCGCTCCCACGTCCCGTCCGCGATCGCGAGCCTGCTCCAGGGACTCCCACGCTCGGTAGGCACGCCGATCGGATACCGCGCTGCGGAGAGCTTCATCGCTCGCATCGCGGGAACGACCTCGGAGCCGCGCGAGGTCGTCCAGGGCTGCGTCATGGCTCTGGGGCGGATGGGCGACTCGGACCGGGACTCCATCGACGTACGGATCAGGAAGACGCTCTCGGGCCAGAACGTGAGCGACCTGCTCGCGCGAAACCTGGCCCTCATCGCGCTGGCACAGATCGCGAGCCGACCGGGCGAGGGCGCTGATGCGGGCTCGGGGCGGCGCGCGATCGAGGCCGATCTCCTGCGCCGTCTGGATGGCAGCACATGGGAGCGCCCGTGGGCAGGCATCGCGCTCGGCGTCCTTGGACGTGCTGATGCCGCGTCACGAACCGCATCGCCCGAGCTCGAGCGGGCGTTGATCGCGGCGCTCGAGGAAGCGCGCGTCCCGAGCGAGCTCGCGGCCTACGCCGTCGCGTGCGGAATAGCCGGGATCGAGGACGCGATGCCGCTCATGCACGACAGGCTCGAGGGGCTCGCCGTGGATGATGCTCGCGGGTACGTGGTCCTCGCGCTCGGGCTCCTGGGACGTCGCGACTCCGCGGCGCTGGTGCACGGGATCGCGAGCGAATCGCGCTACCGCCCGGAGCTCTTGCGCCAGGCGGCCGTCTCGCTCGGCCTGCTCGGCGACAAGTCCGCCGTCCCCGGCCTGCTGGAGATGATGGGAGCGGCACGCGGACTCTCGACGCAAGCCGCAACCGCTTCCGCGCTCGGCTTCATCGGAGACTCGCGCTCGATCGACCCCCTGCTGGGCCTGCTCGCGGACGACGAGCGCTACACGGACGGCGCTCGCGGATTCGCCGCGGTGGCCCTGGGTCTCGTCTGCGACGAGGACCCGCTGCCCTGGAACGCAGCGTTCTCCGCGAATCTCAACTACCGGGCGTCGACGCCGACGCTGAACGACGACCGCGGCGCGGGCCTCCTGAACATCCTCTAGCACGGCGATCGCCGTCGTCTTCGACCGCGGTATCCTCCGCGGGTGCGGATCCTCGAAACCGAGCGCCTGATCCTGCGGCCCATTGAAGAGGAAGACATCGAGTTCCTCGTGGAGCTCCACGCCGATCCCGAGGTGGCACGCTATCTGTCGCTGGGACGACCGCGCACCGCGGAAGAGACCCGCACCTGGCTCGACAAGATGCTGTCGATGGAACGTGAGAACGCGATCAGTCATCTCACCATCCTCTCGCGGGAGACCGGTGCACGGCTCGGGAGGTCGGGCTTGCTCCTCTTCCAGATCGAGGAAGCTTCCGGAAAGGCGGACGAGCATCCGCTAGCCGCGTTCTTCGAACCCGAGACCGTCCCACAGGGCTTGCGGACCACGGACGAGCTCGAAGTGGGCTATGCGCTGGCTCGTTCGGCGTGGGGACAGGGGGTCGCCACGGAGGCGGCGACGACGCTGCGCGACTACGCGTTCTCCGAGCTCGACGCACCTCGCGTGATGTCCGTCATCCATCCGGAGAACGTCGCATCGGCCCGTGTAGCGCAGAAGAACGGCATGGTCCGGTTCGACACGCTCGACTTCTTCGGAAAGACCTTCGACCGCTGGCTCGTCGTACGCGAGGAGTGGGAGCGCCTGCCGCGATGACCGGCTCGTACGAACTCCCTCCGGAGCTCGCTTCGCGCGTCCTGACGCCTGCGCTCGCCGTGTACCTCGACCGCGTGCGCGAGAACGTCGCCGCCGTGATCGACGCGGTCGGCGGATGCGACCGCTGGCGACCGCACGTCAAGACCTCGAAGATCCCGGCCGTGTTCGAGGAGCTGGCGCGAGCGGGGCTCAGACAGTTCAAGTGCGCCACGACGCGCGAGGCGAACCTGCTGCTGGAGGCCCTCGCGCGCTCAGGCGTCGAGCAACCCGACGTCTTGCTCGCCTATCCCCTCCTCGGCCCCGGGCTCGCCCGGCTCGGGGACATCGCGGCCGAGTACGAGAGCGCGCGCGTGTCCGTCCTGTGCGAGGACGCCGACGTTGCGCGGGCGGTGCCCGACCGTCTGGGGATCTTCGTCGACGTGAACCCGGGAATGCACCGCACGGGAGTCCCGCTGGAAGACGTAGCGACCATCCTCCGCGTCGCACGCGCCGCGCGCGACAGGTTCGCCGGGATCCACTACTACGATGGGCACCTGCACGCGGAGGATGCGGAGGAGCGCCACTCCGCCGCGTTCTCCTGCTACGAGCAACTCCTCGAGCTCCTCTCGCTCCTCGAACGCGAAGGGCTCCTCGTCGGAGAGGTAATCACGAGCGGGACACCGACATTCCTCGACGCGATCGCGTTCGACGGGCTCTCCGACCTCGGCTCGACCGTCCACCGGGTCTCTCCCGGCACGGTGGTCTATCACGACCAGCGCTCCGAAGAGCTCGGCCTATCCATCCCGCTCGCGCCGGCCGCGCTCGTGCACGCGCGGATCGTCTCTCACCCCGCACCCGGCGTGGCTACCTGCGACGCCGGTTCGAAGTCCGTGGCGGCGGAGGCGGGAGATCCCTGCGCCGCCGTGGTCGGGCGTCCGGACCTGGTCGCACGCACTCCCAACGAGGAGCACCTGCCGCTCTTCGCGACGGGGGGCGACCGTCCCGCTCGCGGGGAGCACGTGATGCTCTTTCCCCGGCACGTCTGCCCGACGGTCAACCTGGCAGAAGAAGCCCTGCTCCTCGACGGTGGGGAGCTCGTAGACGTGGTACCGGTCAGCGCCCGCGCGCACGAGCTGCTTCCCTAGGAGCGTGGCCGCCGTGTCGGCCCCCCTCCTAGCTGACCCGGCGCAGCTCTCTGGGAGCCGCTTGCACGATTTGCAAGGCGGCGACGCGATAGGCCTCTGCCATCGTCGGGAAGTTGAAGATGTTGTCGACGAAGGACTCGAGGTCACACCCGCCGACCATCGCCATCTGGGCGACGTGGATCAGCTCGGTTGCACCGACGCCGACGATGTGCGCACCCAGGAGCTCGCGTCCGCTCGGATCTGCGACGAGCTTGAGCATGCCCTCGGTGTCACCGACGATCTGGCCGCGAGCCAGCTCGGCGAAGTCGGCACGCCCGACGAGCACCTCTCCCGAACGCTCCATCGCCTGCACCTCGGTGATGCCGACGGAGGCCATCTCCGGAATGGTGTAGATCCCGACCGGGAGCACGCCGGACCCTTTCGGGTCGGGGAGGCCGAGCGCGTGACGAGCGGCGCGTCTCCCCTGCTCCATCGAGGAAGCTGCGAGCGCGGGGGGGCCGATCGAGTCCCCCGCTGCGTAGACGTGCGGGACGGACGTCCGACAGAACTCGTCCACGGGAATGACGCCGCGTTCGTTGACCTCGACACCCAGCAGGTCGAGGTTCAGGTCACGGACACAAGCGACCCGACCGAGAGCGCACAACATCTTCTCGGATCGGATGACCTCGCCGCCCTCGAGCCGCGCCTCCACCGCCGTTCCGTTCCACTCGACACGGTCGATGACGCGCCGCTGGAGGAACGTCCCTCCCAAGCTCGCGAAGTGGGCCAAGAACCGCTCGACGAGCTCCTCGTCCATGAACCCGAGCGGGCGTTCCGACTTGTCGATCATCGTGACGCGGACGCCCAGTGAAGCGAAGATCGAAGCGAACTCGCAGGCGATCACTCCTGCGCCGAGGACCACGATGGAAGTGGGGAGGTAGATCATCGACAGGATCGAATCGCTGTCGAGGATGTGCTCGTGGTCTATGGGGACGTTGTTCGGGGTGCGCGGACGCGAACCGGTAGCGATGAGGAAGTGATCACCCTCGACGGTCCGTTCGGGCCCGCCGGGGGCCTCGACGGTCACCTGGTGTCCGCCCGTGAAACGCGCGCGACCGTGCCAGCGCTCCACGCCGTTGCGCTCGATCTGGTCCTCGAGGAAGCGCTCGTGCGCAGTCCTCACGGAGTCCAGCCTGCGCATCAGGTTGTCGACCGTCCGGTCGCAGGAGACCTTCTCCTCGAGATGAGCGTGTTGCTTGTACCCCGAGATCCACAGCGCGGTCTCGCGCAGGGTCTTGCTCGGAATCGTTCCGCGGTGGACGCACTCCCCGCCGTGGTGCCCCATCTTGTCGACCAGGAGGACGCTGTGTCCGGCCTTTGCCCCCTGGATCGCGGCCTTCTGGCCGGCGGGACCACCGCCGATCACGACGAACTCGAAACGCTGGTGGCTCATGCGAATGCGGCCGCCAGTTCGAGGACCGCCTCCCGTCCCGCCATGATCCGGACCATGTCGTCGTCGTAGAGGTCGAGCGCTGCGACCGAGGGGAGGGTGCGAGGGTCACCGACGTCCCGCGTGGAGAGAGCCCAGTGAGAGAGCGCGTCGGCCAGGTTCGTTACGTTCGCCTCGACCTCGTGAGCTCCGGCTTCCTCGGGCCGATGATGGTGTTCGGCAGCAGCCACGACCCACGGCGCGAGGCCCCAGCGCTCGACGAGCATGGCGCCGACGGTCGTATGGAATTCCTCGAGCGCGGTTTCGACGATCGGCTTGTTCGGCCGCACGCGGGCCTGCTTGCACACGTCGAGCACATTGGTGAGGACGATGGGCTTCCCGACGTCGTGGAGCAGGCCGCACAGGAATGCCCCCTCGACGTTGCGCCGGGCGGTACGCGCGATGTCCTTGGCGAAAGCGCCGGCCGCGGCAGAGTGCATCCACATCAGGCGAATGGTCTTGTCGAAGCCCGGAACCCGGAAGACCTGTCCGCGCAAGGCAACGCCGACCGCGATCTCGCTGAGGACCGAGAACCCGAGGCGGGTCACGGCCTGCTGCAGCGAGACGATGGCCTCGTTGGGCGCGAATGCTGCGGAGTTCGAGATCCGGAGGACGTGACCGGCCAGCGACGGGTCGCGCTCGATCAGCTCCGCGAGCTCGCGAACGTCGCAGTCCTCGGCGGTGCACAGACCCATCACGCGCGACGCGGTGTCGGGCAGCATCGGGAGCTCGAGCGAGAGCTCACTGGTGCGTTCCGCCAGCGGTGCACGGACGATCTCGGGGAGCGGGGTCGTGGACTCCGGGGACATGGGGGTGGAGGTCCCGAACAGGGGAAGTCCCTCTCTTCGGCTGCCCCGGCGAGACGCTGTAAGCAGAGCCGGGAATCCGGTACTGGCGGAAAGTCCTTCCCGGGCCCCCGGGGACGCTTCGCCGCGTCAGTCGCCGTTGCGGTAGAGGTGGTCCGAGAGGACCTGGGCGACGCAGGAGGTCACCTTCTTGCCGGTGGGAACGTGCAAGAACTCGTTCGGTCCGTGGGCGTTGGAGTGCGGGCCGAGGACGCCTGTGATGAGGAACTGGGCCTTCGGGAACTTCTCCCCGAGCATCCCCATGAACGGGATGGACCCTCCCTCGCCCATGTAAGCCGCCTGGTTTCCGAAGAAGGCCTCGGAGGCCCCGGCCACCGACTGCTCGAGCCAGCCGGCGAGCTCGGGAGCGTTCCAGCCCTGGCCGCCGCCCTCTCCCTCGAAGGTGACATCGGCCCCGTAGGGCGGGTCCTTCTCCAGGAGCTCCTTGACGAACGCCGCGGCGCGGTCGGCGTCGAGGGTCGGCGGCACGCGCAGCGAGACCTTGACCGTGGTGTACGGACGCAGGACGTTCCCCGCGTTCTCGAGCGCGGGCATACCCTCCACGCCCGTGATTGCGAGCGCCGAGCGCCAGGTCCGGTTGAGGACGAGCTCGGCCAGCTCATCGCGCGCGGGCTTCGCGCCGTCGACGAAGGGGAACTTGCCGTGGATTGCGTTCTCGAGGACGATGGCTGCCGCCCCGGCCTGCTCGATACGCTGGTTCGGGATCTCGACGGAGAGCTCGGCCGGTGTGATCCGCCCGGAGGTCTCGTCCTCGAGTCGCGAGAGGATGCTCCTCAGGATCCGGAAGCTCGACGGGACGACGCCGCTCGCATCTCCCGAGTGGACGCCCTCCTCGAGGATGCCGACGCGCAGCTCGCCGACGACCAGCCCGCGAAGGGAAGTCGTGCTCCACAGGCGATCGTAATCGCCGCAGCCCGAGTCCAGGCAGACGACGAGGCTGGGCTCGCCGATCCGATCGGCGAGGTGGTCGATGTAGTACGGCAGATCGAAGCTGCCGCTCTCCTCGCAGCCCTCGATCAACACCACGCATCGAGCGTGGCGTCCGCCCTGTTCTTCCAGAGCGCGGATCGCCGTGAGCGAGGCGAAAGCGGAGTAGCCGTCATCGGCGCCGCCGCGGCCGTAGAGCTTGTCGCCCTCGCGCACCGGCTTCCACGGTCCCAGGTCCTCGCGCCAGCCCGTCATCTCGGGTTGCTTGTCGAGGTGCCCGTAGAGCAGGACCGTGTCGTCGCCTTCCCCCGGGATCTCCATGTAGATCAGGGGCGTGCGTCCCTCGAGGCGTACGACCTCCACCGTGAGACCGGGGATCTCCTGCGCCCGGCACCAGGCCTCGATCAACTCGACGGCGCGATCCATGTGGCCGTGCTCCGCCCACGCGGGATCGAACAGCGGGGACTTGTTGGGGATCGCGATGTAGTCGACGAGCTGAGGGACGATTTCGCGCTCCCAGACGTCGTCGACGAACGAGTCGGTGGCGTCGCGGTCGAGCCGCGGGGGGGTCGTCGTGGTGTCCATGGGGACAGAGGATAGCGCAGCCGGCGTTGGACCGGATCCCGCGGAGGGGTAGCCTGTCCTCAGCATGAAGAGATTCCTGATACCGCTCCTCCTCCTGCCCCTGGCATCGGGCTGCATCGCGATCGCGGCGGCCGGAGCCGGTGCCGCAGCCACCTACGGCTTCGTCAGCTACAAGAACAACGTCTCCTCGACCGAGTTCGATCGGCCCCTCGCCCTGACCTTCAAGGCGACGCTCCACGGGCTCTCGGCGCAGGACTACGAGATCCAGGGCGAACCCGAGCTCGGCCCCAAGGGTGCCGAGATCGTGGCCGGGAGCGCGACCGTCTGGGTCGAGCGCATGGTCGGTGACACGACGCGGGTCCGCGTACGGGTGGGGACGTTCGACAGCGACGACAACAGGCGGCTCGGCAGGCTCCTGCTCGAGGAGATCGGGCGCCGTCTGGGGAAGTAGGACCTAGCCCGCGACCTCGCCGGCGGAAGCCGCGACTCCACCGAGCGCCGCCTCCATCTCCGCGAGCACGAGCTCGACGGGGAGGTCCTCCATGCACTCGTGGCGCGGCATTCGGCAGTCGCGTTTGTTGCAGGGCGCGCACGGAGCTCCGACGCGAGCGATGCGGTGCCGCTCACCCCATGGACCGGTCCGGCGGGGGTCTGCTGCTCCGAAGAGGATCACGCAGGTCAGTCCGACCGCCGCGGCGAGGTGCATCGGACCGGTATCGAGCCCGACGAAGAGGCGCGCCCGGCGCTCGAGCTCCCAGAGCTCGACCAGGCTCGTCTCGCCCACGAGGTCCCGCACATCGCTGCCCTGGATCGCCGCGATGTCCCGTGGGAACAACCGGCGATCGTCGGGTCCCCCGATCAAGCAGACGGGCGCGGAGAAGCGCTCGGCGGCACGCAGCGCCAGCTCACCGAAACGCCCGTCGACCCAGCGATTGGCGGGCTTGCTCGCGCCCAGGTTGAGCAAGATCGGGGATCCGCCGAGCTCGCGAACCAGCGCGTCGGCGCGCTGGCCGGCGACCGAGGCCGTCGGCAGGAGGTGTTCCGGCTCGGTCGCGCGAAGCCCGAGGTGCCGCACGAACTCCATGTACTGCACGACCATGTGCGCTCTCCGATCGGCCGGCACGATGCGTTCGGTCGACAGGAGCCAGGAGAGCTCCTTCGATCGCGCGCGGTCGAAGCCCAGCACGCGGGGAGAACCGGAGAGGCGAGCGAGCAAGGCGCTCTTCGCGATGCGCTGGAGATCGATCGCGAGGCCGTAGGCCTCGGCGCGAAGCTCGGCCACGAGGCGCCGAAACGCGGAGACCCCGCCTCCGCGCTTCCAGAAGTGCACGCGGTCCACGCACGGGTGCCCGTCGACGAGCGGCCGCGCCAGTTCGTGGACGACCCAGCCGATCTCCGGAGCCGGGTCCTCGCGCTTCATGGCGGCAGCGACGACGAGCGCGTTCGCGACGTCACCGATGGCTCCGAGCCTGACGATCAGGACCTTCTCGGGGAGGGCGGACACTCCGGGGAGGATACGAGGTCGGAAACCGCGCCGCGATCCGGCCGTCCCCGGGAGGAAGGGTGGGGGCTGGTGGGATCCGGCCGGGCCCGGTCTATCGCGACTCGTTCCCTCCGCACCCGATCGGCGACCCCGGTGGAACGCGCGGCGCCTCGATCTCGGACACGATGCCCGGGTCCTCCCGGAAGCGCCGGATGACGTCCACGAGGAGCGCTCCCTCGCCGGAGACCTCCGCGATCCGGATCAGTGCGGCGTGCGCCGGTTCGCGAACCCGGGCCGGCGCCTCCTCGTCCGCCGAGAGCTCCATGAGGTGCCGGGCGACGTGGAAACGGAGCTCGATCTGTAGCGCAGGTCCTCCGCCGGTGTCGAAGTCCCGCTCACCACTCCCCCACCCGAGGTCGAGGAGCGCTTCGAGCACGTCATCGAACGACGGCTGCGCAGGATCGCGCAGCCCCTGGTCGACGAGCCGCGCCGCTCGCGCCGGGTCGAGCAGGAGGTCGAGCGTGATCTCGATGGATGCAGCAGCGGCCTCGAGAGGATCGAAGAGGAGCGCGTCGGACACGAAGCGCTCGCGACCGCCGGGACTCCCGGGTGGACGGGGCGGGATCCGCTCGGCCAGGCCGGCCGGCAGCTCGAGGAATTCGCGCCGCAGCGTCCGCATCACGAGCTCGAGAACCCGACGCTGCACGGGGGCCGGCGCGCTCGTCACGCCGCCTCCCTCTCCTTCGCCGCGAACGGCGTAGCCGTACTCGACCCCGCCGAGCGAACGGACGGCCGCTTCGAGCTGATAGCGGTGATGCAGGTAGACGGGGACGAGCACGTCCTCGAGCTCCGCGAGCGGACGCCCCTCCTTCACCGCCGCTTCGGAGAAGCGTTCGAGCGCGGCCGCGCGCACGTCGAGCTCGACCTGGAAGTGCTCGACGGGGTCCGAACCGTTGTCCCACAGGTTGGCGAGCGGATGCGCGCGGTCCGGACCACGGGCATCGCGATCCGTCAGGTACTCGAGCCCGCGCTGCTCGATCTCGACCAGGAGCTCCGCGAGGCCCCGCGCCTCGTTCCGGTCCCTCGAACGCGCATCGAGGTGCGCGAAGTCGGTGTACCCGTAGCGGATCGCCGCCTCGTCCCAATCACCGCAACCGTCGCGGTACGCGTCCGACAGGTCCACGCCCCCATCGACACCGACCGTGACCAGGGGCGCCGGATAGTCCATCACCGACGCGCGACCGTACGTGCTCGCGGCGAAGTTGTGCGCGAGCCCGAGCGTGTGCCCGACTTCGTGTGCCGCGAGCTGCCGAATGCGAGCGAGGGCCATCGCCACGGGGCGCGGGTCATCGCCGTCCTCGTAGGGAGAGACGAGACCCTCGGCGAGCAACACGTCCTGTCGCACGCGCAGCGCCCCGAGCGTCACGTGTCCCTTGAGGATCTCTCCGGTGCGCGGGTCGATGATGCTGTCGCCGTAGCTCCAGCCGCGCGTCGAGCGGTTTACCCACTGGATCACGTTGTAGCGCGCGTCGTGCGGGTCAGCTCCCTCCGGGAGGAGCTCGACCCGGTACCCGCCCTCGAAGCCTGCCGCCTCGAACACGGGCTCCCAGTAGCGGGCCCCCTCGAGCAAGGCGGTCCGCACGGGTTCGGGAGCACCGCGGTCGACGTGATAGACGATCGGCTCGACGGGCGGACTCGACGCGCGATCGGGGTAGAGCTTCTCGAGGCGGTGGCGGGTGATCACATGCTGCAGCACCGACTCGTCGATGGGAGCGGAGAGATCGCGCCAGGCGTGCTCGAAGAAGCCGCTCTTCGGATGGAACGGGCGCGGGCGGTACCCGGGATCCGGCAGTCGAATGAACGAGTGTCTCACGCGCAGCGAAACCGAACGCGGATCGGGTGCCGTCGTGAAGAGCTCGGGACCGGGATCGTCGCCTTTGAAGGTGAGCAGGACGTCCACGATGGAGTTGTCGGGGAAGCCCTCGCCGTCGACCAGCGCGCTGCGTGAGGCGTCGAGCTCGAAGCTCCCCTCCCCCGCGCTCGAGATCCGCGCAGCGACGCGGTGCGCGTCTCGCAAGAAGAAGTCGGTCGCGTCGACCAGCACGCTCCCCGTCCCCTCGGCCTCGACGTCGAACCCGTACAGGACGCTCTCGGCGAAGGACTCGGACGCGGCTCGTTGTACTGCGGCCTCGAGAGAGCTCGAGCGCCAGGCCAGGTTCGGTTGAACGAGCAGAACGCGCGGACCCGCGCGTCGCACGCGAACGAGCTTGCGGTCGCCGACCTGGCCGCGGTCGAGCCCGACGTCGTTCGATCCGAGACCGCCCGGGAGCGAGACGGCGTAGAGCAACTCGCCCTCGACCGGGAGCACCGCGTGAAGGCGGCCCTCGAGCTCATCCATGAAGAGCGGAACGAACCCGGGGATCGAGCGCATGCCCGCGGTCTTCGCCGCGATCGTCGGCGGCCGGTCACCGGAGTCGACATCGGTGTCGGGGAGCGCACGGCAGGAAACGACGGCCAGTAGCGT
The DNA here is from genome assembly GCA_029259655.1 of Planctomycetota bacterium. Taxonomy (GTDB): domain Bacteria; phylum Planctomycetota; class UBA1135; order UBA1135; genus OFTM220. The sequence continues at coordinate 6,472 of JAJDET010000090.1, read as the reverse complement.
GAGGGCGTATCGCATCGTGGTTCGATAAGGGCTACAAGTAGCGCCGGATGGTACCCGAGCCGAGCCACGCCTCCTCGCGGCCTCTCCTCGGCCCGCTCGTCTGCGTGGCGGTTGCGGCCGGGACGTGGATCGCGTGTTCGGAGGGCGCAGATCCAGTCGTGGACGACGAGTTCGCCCACTTCCCGCCGACCGCGGTCGTGAGCGTGGTCCGCAACCTGCGCGCCGACCTCGAAGCCCCTCGCCATGCCTCGGACGGTGGCGGGACGGCCTGGCTCGAGGACGGTCCGCGGGAGGTGATGATCTCGACGCGCCACGCCTGGACGGTGGTCTACGAGGCCGGCCCGCTGGGAGTTGCCCTGGGCGGAGTCGTGTACTTCATGACGTCGCCCTACTGGGGCTGGGACGATTCGCCCCAGGCCGCCTACGACGATCTGCCCGGTTTCACGGAGGCCACGACCGAGGCCGAGGGCGTGGAGCTCGACCTTCTCGAGAGCAGAGACAACCTGATCGGCGTCCACATCGGCGGCCGCGCCCTGCGCGAGGGCGAGCGGATCCGGATCGTCTACGGCGCCGGCAAGGTCGGAGCCCGGGCCGACAAGTTCCGCGAGAAGGGCTCGACGTTCTGGATCGCTGTCGACGGGGACGGCGACGGCGTTCGCAAGCTCATCGACGAGTGCCCTAGGATCGACGTGGTCGCGGGACCTCCGTCCGGGCTCTGGATCACGGTCCCGACCGCGGTCGCGGTCGGAGAAGAAGTCCGCGTTGCGCTCGCGCTCACCGACGCCCGCGGGAACGCCGGGCCGGACTGGAGCGGAGACGTGGTCTTCGTGGAGGTACCCGAGGGAGTCGAGCTTCCCGAGCGCGTACCCCTCGGACCCGAGAGCGGCGGGACGGCCAGCGTCGACGCACGGATCACGACCACCGGGCTCTTCACGCTGCACGCGCGGCTCGATCCTCCGCTACCTGGAACGCCGGATGATTTCTCCTACACGAGCAACCCGACGCTCGCGAGCGAGAGTCCGCGCCGCGTCCTGTGGGCTGATCTCCACGGCCACTCCCAGCTCTCCGACGGGACGGGAACGGCGGAGGACTACTTCCGATACGCGCGCGACGTCTCCGCGCTCGACGTCGTGGCGCTGACCGATCACGACCACTGGGGCGTGCGCTTCATAGATCAGAACCTGGAGATGTGGGACGAGATCCAGCGCGTCACCAAGGAGTTCCACGAGCCGAACCGGTTCGTGACGCTCCTCGGCTACGAGTGGACGAGCTGGATTCACGGCCACCGTCACGTGCTGTACTTCCAGGACGAGGGAGAGCTCCATTCCTCGATGGACCCCGAGAAGGAGAGTCCGGCGCAGCTCTGGGACGCGCTGCGCGGCCAGCAGGCTTTGACCTTTGCCCACCACTCCGCCGGAGGTCCGATCGGCACCGACTGGAGCTACGTCCCCGACCCCGTCATCGAACCGATCACGGAGATCATGTCGGTCCACGGCAGCAGCGAGGCGCGGGACTCGCCGCAGCGCATCTACAGCTCCATCCCCGGGAACTTCGTCCGCGACGTGCTCGACCGCGGAATGCGCTTCGGGTTCATCGGGAGCGGAGACTCGCACGACGGGCACCCGGGTCTCACTCACCTGGCGGGTCCGCAGGGTGGGCTCGCCGCGATCCTCGCCGACGAGCTCACACGCGAGAGCGTCCTCGAGGCGATGCGGGCGAGAAGGGTCTACGCGACGAACGGCGAGCGTATCCTGCTGCGCGCGTCGCTGAGCGGTCACAGGATGGGGTCGACCCTCGAGGAGGGCGGAACGTACGAGCTGCGCGTGCACGTGGTCGGCACGGGCCCGCTCTCGGCGGTCGACGTGATCCACAGCGGAGAGCTCTACTCGATCGATTGCGGCGGAGAGCAGGAGGTGATCCTCCCCACGCTCGCGGCAGAGCTGGAAGCCGGGGACTACCTCTACGTCCGCGTCCGCCAGGAGAACGGCGGGCTCGCGTGGTCGAGTCCGTTCTACGTCGACTGACCGGCCGCGATCCGCTCGTCGATCTCACGCGCCGTCCGCTGCCCGGACTGAACGTCGACGCGGCTGAGCAGGAAGCCTCCGACCGCGAAGAAGACGAGGATGGAGAGGATCGCGGTCTGCGTGGAGCCCGTGACCCAGATCGATGCCGCGAAGAGCAGAGGCCCGAAAATGCCCGCGAACTTTTCGCCGACCGCGAAGAGCGCGAAGAGCTCGCCGGACTTGTGCTTGGGGATCATGCTCGCGAACAAGGACCGTGAGAGCGCCTGGCAACCGCCCTGGACCATTCCGACGAGGACAGCGAGCGCGATGAACTCGTTCTCCGTATCCATGCGGTAGCCGAGGATCGTGATGCCCGCATAGGCGGCGATGCCGAGCAGGATCATGCGCTTCGTCCCGAAACGCCCGGCCAGAGCGCCGAACCCGAACGCGAAGGGGATCCCGACGAACTGCACGGCGATGATCGCGCCGATCATGATGTCCTTCCGGAACTCCTTCTCCACTCCGATGGTCGTCGCCATCCGGTAGATCGTCGTGATCCCGTCGTTGTAGACGAGGAACGCGAGCAGCAGCAGGAACGCCTGCCGATAGCCTCGCAGCTCCCTGAACGTCTCTCGCAGACGGCTGACGGCGACGCGCAAGGGGTTCAAACCGACGGACTCGTCCGACTCGAGCGTGCGCGGCGGCTCCGGCACGCGCAAGAAGAGCGGGATCGAGAAGAGGGCCCACCACAGGGCGACCGAGACGAATGCCAATCGCGTCGGAAAGGTCCCTTCCGGCATTCCGAACCACTCGGGGTTCTCGATCCAGGTCAGGTTCAGGAGAAGGAGGAGGCCCCCGCCCATGTAGCCCATCGCATAGCCCGCGGTGGAGACCCGATCCATCTCCCCCTCTCGCGCGACGTGCGGGAGCAAAGAGTCGTAGAAGACGAAGCTGCCCGCGGCGCCGAGGTTCGCGAGGATGAACAGCAACATGCCGAGCATCCAGTCCCCGCGCTCCACCAGGAACATGCAGGCCGTGGCCGAGATTCCCACGCCCGCGAACAGACCGAGGAAACGCTTCTTGACCGCGCGGTAGTCCGCAACGGCACCGAGGATCGGCGCCATGGCGGCGACGAGGGTGAGCGCAATCGTCGTCGCGAGCGAGTGGCGGAACGCTGCGTCGTCGAGATCGGCGCCGACGACCTCGGTGAAGTAGATCGGCCACACCGCCGTGATGACGGTCGTGATCAGCGCCGAGTTGGCCCAGTCGTACAGCGCCCAGGCCCGCAGCTCCGGCCGGTGAAGGGCGAGGCGCTCGAGGAGTGGTTGACGGCCGGCGGGAGCCATGCGGCAGGCGCACGGTATCCGGCGCGCCTACCGATTGCTAGGCGGACCGGCGGACCTCCGAGGTCTCTTCGTAGCTGCAGACTCGGTTCCGGCCGGACGCCTTGGCGCGATACACGGCTTCGTCGGCGCGCTTGATGAGCATGTCGACGTCCGAGACGTCGTCCGTGATCCCGGCGGTGCCGACACTGATCGTGACAGACCCCGTGTAGCCCTTCGACTGGATCTCGAGCGTCTCGACCGCGCTGCGAATGCGCTCGCCGCAACCGATCGCACCCTGGTCGTCGGTATCGGGACAGACGACGAGAAACTCCTCACCGCCGATTCGCGCAACGATGTCGATCGCACGCACGGAAGCGCGCAGAGCCTTGGCGACCTCCACGAGCACGACGTCTCCCACGTCGTGTCCGTGCATGTCGTTGACCTTCTTGAAGTGGTCGATGTCGACCATGACGACCGAGAAGTGCTCCTGCTTGCGTCGCCAGGTCTCCCACTCCTCCACCAGCCGCTCCATCCCGTAGCGCCGGTTCGGCAAGCCCGTGAGCGGGTCCGTCGAGGCCGTCTCGCGCAGCTTCCTCGTGAGGACGCCGAGCTTCGACGTGGCCTCCGCCTGGATCTTCTGTTCACGCTCGACCTGCTCGCGGAGATTGACGAGGCGCAGGCCGGCGCGTACGCGCGCGAGCAGGATCTTCGGGTTGAATGGCTTCGACACGTAGTCGTCGATGCCCGACTCGAAGGCCTCGACCACGCGGTCTTCCTCGTCCCGCCCCGTCACGAGGAGGAAGTAGACGCTGCGGCCGGCGCGCTGTGCGCGGCGCAGCGCCTTGCACAGCTGGATGCCGTCCATCTCGGGCATCATCCAGTCGCTGATGACGATGTGCGGATTCCACTCGAGGGTCAGGGCCAGCGCCTCTTTCCCGTTGTTGGCAGCGACGACATCGTGTCCGGCCCGGGAGAGATGGCTCTGCAGGAGCTTCAGCGAGGTCGACTCGTCGTCCACTGCGATGATGCGCAGCGGGCGGAACTTGTCCGCCGCATCCAGATCGTCGGGCTCACTCGTGGTCTTCGTCCGCTTGCGGACGCGCTTGGACAACTTCTCCACATGCTCGAGTGCGGGGAAGACCGCCGTCTCGATCTGGAGCATGCGCCCCCAATCGCCCCAGGATTCCCCCACGGTCTCGCAGAAGGCCCTGAACTCGGTTGCCTCCATGCCGAGCTCGTTCCGGACGAACTCCATCTCCGGCCAACGGGCGACCTGTTGCCCGTGATCGCTCGTGCAGAACTCCGAGAAGGTGCTGGCCATCCGGAGCAAAGACATGAGCTCCTGGGCCTGCGTGTCCTTGGTGTGTGCTTCGCCATCGGCTGCCTGGTGATACCCGATTGCGTCGACGAAGCAGTCCGGCAGTCCCCAGTCCGCGATCATGGCCATCGAGACTTCGAGGCTGTGAATCGCAAAGCGCTCCGTCTCGAGCACGCGCATGTCCAGCGAGGGGTCGGTCTTCGAGAGCTCGAGAATCGCGGCGTACTCCGAGGGGTGCACGCTAGCGAGCGCGAGCTCGCCGATGTGCGACAGGAGTGCGCAGGTGAACGCTTCCGTGGGGACCGAGCGCCGGAGCTGCGTGGAGAGAGCCTGGGCGCAAACGGCGCGCGCCAGCGAGTCGGCCCAGAACTCGTCGTAGTCGAAGGACTCGCAGCGTCCCGCCCGGTTTCCGGCGACGAGGGTGAAGCCGAGCGCGAGATTCGCGACTGAACGGATTCCGACACGCAAAGCCGCGTCGTTGACCGTCGTGATGCTCGCTGTCGCGCCCGATCCAGCCGAGTTGGCGAGTCGGATGATCCGACCGGTTAGCGCGGGATCGGTCTGGATCACACCGACGATTTCGTCGATCGCCCAGTCCTCGCGCTGGGTCAGACTCAGGATCTTCAGGCCCACACCGGAAGGCGACGGGAGCTGCCCGGAATCCCTTAGCTCGTCGAACTCCTTGCGAACCATGGTCCGGCCCGCGTCTCAGGAGACTTCGGCCTTGAGGGCCTCTTCGACACGCCTGAACTCGTCGTTCGAGCGGTCCACCAGCGACGGGACTTCCGCCAGGTCCTTGCCGCGACCGAAGGCTTCGATCTCCTTGAAGAGCGTCGCCAGCCGGGCTGCGCCGAGGTTGCCGCAGCTGGACTTCAGCGAGTGCGCGACTTCCTCGACGGTCTTCGCGTCACCGGACGCGAGCGCCGACTCCAGGTCCTTCATGCGCGGTGGCGTGTCGGACAGGAAGAGGTCGACGAGCTCGCTGAGGAGACCGCATTCCCCCTCTGGGTCGAGCTCTCGGAGGCTCTCGATCACGGTGTGATCGAGGATCGTGGGGTCTTCTTCGGGCATGGGTGATCCTCTCGCGAGAGAGGTTGGTCAAGCGGCCTCGTCCCCTTCGGCCTTCGGGTCCCTCGGGGCAGAATCTTTCTCCTCGTTCCCTCCCGACCGATCCGGAACCGTCCCGCGCGGACCGTTCTCGACCTCGTCGCCGCAGGTCTGGTCCCTGCCCGAGTCCTTGGCCAGATACACGAGACGATCGGCGGCTTGCAGAAGGTCCTCGACGCTCTCCATGCCCGCGATGCGCGTCGCGACACCGACGCTCACGGTAACCGGGTCGCTGAACGGCGCGTTGCCGGCTCCGCGCGCGCGAATGGCCTTCCTGATGCGCTCGCCGCACAGGTAGACCTCGTCCGCGCTGGTGTCCTTGCAGATGACCACGAACTCCTCACCGCCGAAGCGACAAGCCACCTCGTCCCTGCGAGTCACCTGTTCCAGTACGTCGGCGACAGATCGCAGCACGAGGTCTCCGACGTCGTGCCCGTACGTGTCGTTGATGCGCTTGAAGCGGTCCACGTCCATCATCACCAGCGAGAGCGGGAGACGAGTCCGTTCCGAGGCGGCCCACTCTTCCTGGAGCCTGCGCACGGCGTAGCGACGATTGGGGAGCTCCGTCAGCACGTCCGTCGACGCGGCCTCCTTGGCCCGGCCCGCGAAGAAGCTCATCTTCACGAGTTGCTGCTTGAGGACACGTTGGTCGAGCTGGACTTGCTCTCGCAAGTCGATCACACGCCGCGCGGCGGACATCCGCGCGAGCAGGAAGCCCT
>JAJDET010000089.1 GCA_029259655.1 Planctomycetota bacterium | reverse complement strand
CGCGAGCGGCGCCGCGGCGTCGAGCAGCCGACGGATGGCGTGGGGCGAGAGGTCGCGGCTCACCGTGCTCCGGCACTCTCCTTCTCGACCACCTCCGCGAGATCGTCGAAGTCCTTCGCGACCGTCTTGAGGCACCCGGCGAACATCGGACGCAGGGCGAATCCGAACACCTTGGCGAGGAACGCCTCGGGGTGCGTCTCGAAGGTCATGCGCACACGCGTGCCGCCGTCGAGCTCCTCGAACGTGAACTCGGAGTGGAAGCGGCAGCCGGCCATGTGGCATCCGACCGAGTAGGAGCGCGGGGGATCGAAGGCCGTCACCTCCAGGTCCGCGGTCGCCTCGCGCTTGCCCATCCGGCGGGTCTCTCGCCAGCGCGTTCCCACGCGCGTCGGCCCGTCCGTGAGCATTTCCACGCGCACGATGTCGCCGACGACGTCGGCGGACCCCGCGAAGTCGGAGGCGACCCGGAAGACCTCTTCGCGGGGGGCTCGAATCTGCTTCTCGACGGCGTTGTCGGTCATGTTCTCCGCTCCGGTGTCTCTTCGAAGAGCCAGGCCAGCTCCGCGCGCAGATCGTCGTCTCCCCGCACGGTGTCGGCGACGGCGTTCCTCAGGTGCGCGCGGTAGCGCCGCTTGGCGTGGGCGAGGGCGTTCGAAACGTCGGTCACCGAGATCCCGTGGCGCTCGGCCACACTCGCGTAGTCGAGCTCGTCGTCGCCGAGGAAGTAGTCGCGAAACACGTCGAAGGTCTTTCGTTTGCCCTTGGTCGCGAGCTCGGCCTCCAGCGCGTCGGCGGCCTGGGCCAGGAGCTCCTGCCGCCACAATCCGTCCAGCGCCTCGTCCGGGCTCGCAGCCCTGTCGGGGATCTCGAGCGGCCCACCGTCACCCTCCCCGTCGACCGGGACGAAGCGCCGGGTGCCGCCGCGCTTCCAGGTACGCCGTTTGCGCTCGGAGTCATGGAGGAAATTGACGAGCGCGCGCTTGATGAAGCCGCGGAAGCTCCCGCGCTCGGGGTCGGCGCGCCCGAAGAACTCGCTCTCGAGCACCCACAGGAAGAACTCCTGAGCGGCGTCGAACGCGTCGTCGTCCGTCTTCGCCCAGCGCGCCCGCACGTAGGCCGCGACGGGCCTGAAGTAGCGAGCAGCGAGCGTGTCGAGCGCTTCCCGCGCGCGCGCCTCCGTGACGGAGGCGGCTTCCGCGAGGTCCGACCAGCACGTACTGGGGAAGGCCGCCGCACCGTGGGATCCGCTCGTATCGGCCTCAGCCATCTTCCTCCCCGCGCGGGCCTTTCTCCGGAAACGCGGATGAGCACCGCCCGCGATCCCGTACGGGGGAGTGTACCGTGGAACCCCCATCGACGAGGACCCGTCATGACTCTCCCGCTCTCCCTGTTCGCGTGTATTTCCTTCGTCCAACCGCAAGAGCTCCCGGAAGCCCCCACCGTGCTGGACCGGGTGGACGCGGCGCTCGGTGCGCCGGTCCGAAACGTCCGTTTCCGCGGAAGCGTGTCGTGGCAGGGTGATCCCGCGAGGGCCGAGGCCGAGGAGGTCTACGGTGGTCTGGGGCGGGCGCGCAACAGGTACGAGTACTCGAGCTTCGGCGTCTTCGAGCTCTGCGCCGACGGCGGCAGAGTCTGGGAACACTCTCCGACCGGTCTCGAGCTCCGCGAGGGGTGGGAAGCGTGCGCGGCGATCCGGCGCCACGCGCGCGAGCAGCACGTGCCCTGGCGCGAGCTCTACGCCGACGCGCACACGAAAGGGGAGGAGTCACTCGAGGGGCGCCCCTGCATCGTGCTCGACCTCGCTCCGCGCTGGCTCCTGGACGGCGACGCTCCCGAGGGTGCGACTCCGCCTCCGGACACCTTCTACGTCGATCTCGAGACTCACCTCCCCCGCCGCGTGATCTCGCGCGCTCCGGGCGCTTCGGGGAACCGGGTCGAGGTGATCGTCGACTACGCCGACTGGCGTGAATCGGACATGAGCCGGTGGGCCCACCGCCGCGAGGTCACGATCAGCGATTGGACGCAGGTCCTGACGATCGCCTCGGTGGAGGTCGACGTCGAGCTCCCCGAACGCTTCTTCACGGCGCGCGACGATGTGATCGAGGCCGCAGCCTCGCGCTCGGAAGGTGCCTCGGACGTTGTCGCCGAGCCGATCTCGGTCGAGGTCCTCGAGGAGCGCCACTTCGCCTCGATCCGCGTGCAGTGCAGGTACGCCGAGATCCAGGCGACGCTGGCTGCGATCCTCCCGGAGTCCATGGAAGCCGTGACGTCGAGGGGCGCGACCATCGCCGGCGTCCCGAGCGTCCGCTACTACAACTACGACCTCGAAGCCCTCGACATCGAGGGCGGGATTCCGGTCGCGGCCCCGATCGAGTCGAAGGGCCGCGTGCGCACGACGACGCTTCCGGGCGGACGCGCAGTGGTCGCATGGCACGTCGGCCCCTACACCACGCTCGGCGAGATGCACACGAGGATCGACGCGTACATGAAGGAACACGGCCTCGTGCGGGGCAGTGCGCCGTGGGAGGAGTACTGGACCGACCCCGGTATGGAACCGGACCCGGGGAAATGGCGCACGAAGGTCGTCTACCCCGTCGCGGAGTAGTCGACTGGCTAGAGGTCCGGCCGAAAAGCAGGACCTCGCCGAGGCCGAAGGCCGAGCCCGGCGCGGAGTCGCGCCGTAGCTGCCCGCAGGGCATCCTTGGCGCGCGCTGATGCGCGCCAAGTCACAACCGGCCGACTCGTCGGCCGCGTCTCTAGCGCGGGCCCCAGGCCTCCGGGACGCGGTAGTTCTCGGGCATCCGGAGCGGGACCGTGATGCGCTCGACCACCTCACGGTCGAGCGCATCGAGACGCGCGAGGAGCTCGTTCAGGATCTCCGGATGCTCGCCTGCGAGGTCGGTCTCCTCGCGACCCCGACGGCGACCGAGGTCGAAGAGCTTCCTCTCCATCGGGCTCCCCTTCTTGCGCCGAACGACGAGCTTCCAGTTGTCGCGCAGGATCGCAGCGTCGTAGGGCGTCACCCGCAGCACGAGCTCGCTGCGTTCGGGCGCGACGCCCTCGAAGAGCGTCGCGGACACGTCGAGACCGTCGAGCTCGAGCGCCGGACCGGGCGTCACCCCCGCGATCGCGGCGAGGGTCGGATAAAGATCGATGACGTGGAGTCGCGACCGGACGACGAGGCCCGCCGGGATCCTTCCCGGCCAGTGCGCGATCGCGGGCACGCGGACGGCGCCCTCGTTCGGCTGTCCCTTTCCGCCGAGCAGCCGGCCGTTGTCCGCACCGTCGTCTCGCGACCCGCCGTTGTCGGAGAAGAAGAGGAACAGCGTGTCCGCTCCGACACCGCGCTCGTCCACCGCGTTCATGAGCCTCCCCACTCCGCGGTCGAGACACGTGACCATTCCCGCGAAGAGGCGGCGGTCGGGGTCGGGGTGCCGCGCGTAGGCCTCGGTGAACTCGTCCGGCACCTGGAGCGGCGTGTGCGGCGCCGTGAAGGCGACGACGAGGAAGAGCGGCTCGTCGAAGTCGTGCTCGGCGACGATCCGCGTGGCCTCGTCGGTGAGGAGGTCCGTCGTGTAGCCCTCTTCGACCAGGGGCGCACCGTCCCGGTGCCAGTCGAGCGCTCCGCCGCGGCGGTGGTTGTAGTGGTCGATCGCGCCCGAGTAGCTGCCGTAGTGGTGGGCGAATCCGCGCGAGGTCGGAAGCTGCGCGCGGGCCGCATGCCCGAGGTGCCACTTTCCGACGAGGTGCGTCGCGTAGCCCGCTCCCCGCAGCTCCTCGGCCAGGGTGCGCTCGTCGAGCGGCAGCCCGGCCGTCGACCAGGGTCGGATCAGGACGCCCTGGATTCCGTACCGGTGCGGGTAGCGCCCGGTGAAGAAGGCCGCGCGGGTCGGTGTGCAGGACGGTTGCACGTAGAAGCGCTCGAGCCGCGCCCCCTCGCTCGCGAGCCGATCGAGATTCGGTGTCCGGATGTTGCTCTGGTGATAGCCGACGTCGCGCCAGCCCAGGTCGTCGGCGATGACGACGATCACGTTGGGAGGACGGATCGCCGGCGAGCATCCGCCCGCGAGGGCCAGGTACGATAGCGACGCGAGGAGGACGCCCATCCGCCCGCGCGATCGACGAGGCCCGTGCTGAAGAAGCGTTTCCCTCACTGGTTCGTGACGGTGGTCGCCGTCCTCGTGCTCCTGCACGTCGCGAAGGCATGCCTCTTCTTCGCAGGGGGCCAGGCTCCGCTCCGGTGGGACAGCGCCGAGTACTGGAGCATGGCCAGGAAGCTCGCTGCAGGCGCGGGATTCAACTCGAGCTCCGTCCATCGCCCACCAGGATATCCGGCGTTCCTCGCGCTGCATCAGCTCGCCTTCGGGAAGACGGCGCAGGTCGCGACCGTGGCGACTCAACTCGTGGGCGTCGTGACGACCGCGCTGTTGACCGCGTGGATGTGCGGACGGATCGCGCGCTCGCGAGCCGCCCTCGTCCTGGGGCTCGCGCTTCCGCTGGCGTGGATGGAGTATCCCTACCTCGCGCTCTACTCGCTCTCGGACAGCCTCCTGTGCGTGCTCTTCACGGCGTTCGTCGCCGGGCTCGTGGCCTGGATGGAGCGTCCGACCGTCCCGCGCGTGTTCCTCGCCGGCCTGCTGCTCGGGGCCGCGATGCTCGTGAAGCCGGTCGTGCAGCTCGCCTGGGTCCCCGCGCTGATCGCGATGGTCCACCGCCTGGCCCGGCGGGAGAGCGAGAACCGCCTCCGCGACGTCGCCGTGCACGGAGGCGTCTTCCTGCTCACGCTCGCCCTCTCGGTCGGTCCCTGGCTCCTCTTCAATCGCACCGCCCACGGCGAAGCGTTCCTCGTGAAGTTCACGGGACGTTCCTTGTGGTACTCGTGCTTCAACCGGGCCGGCGCGGGTCTCGACCTCCCGGACACGCCGGAGGGGAGACGCGTCATCGAGATCGCCGACGGCGAGGAGCGCAGGACCTGGCACGTGTTCGAAGAGCTCCTGGAGCAGACGGGCTCGGAGATCGAGAGCGACGATGCCATGCGAACCGTGGCGCTCCAGGCGATCGGCAGCCAGCCGCACGCCTTCGCGGTCTCGGTCGCCGAGCGCTGGGTCGAGTTCTGGACGACCAGGAAACGCCACGGGTACTGGAAGACGAACGAGCTCCTGGGGGGGAAGGGTGCGAAGCCCATCCGAAGACCCTTCGAGATCCCGGCCGTCGCCAACTGGCACGCGGAGACGCTGGACCGGATGCGGCTCGTGGGGCCGATCCAGCTCCTCGCGCCGCTCTTCGCGCTGATCGGCCTCGTCGCGCTCGCACGTGAGCGCGAGAGACGCTCGATCGCCCTGGCGCTGGGCGGGCTCGTCCTCTACGTCTCGCTCGCGATCGCCGTCGCGATCCTGCCCATGTACCGCTACCGCATCCCGATCGACCCGCTCGTCGTCGTGAGCGCGGTCTCGGGCTGGGCGGTCTGGCTGCGCGGCAGGACCTGAGCCGACTGCGTCAGCGCTTGGAGCGCTCGAGCAGAACGCGCTCCACGTGCTCGCGCATCCAGCCGGGGACCTCGCGTGACCGTCCCGCACCCGCTCCGCGCAGGAGCGAGACGCGGTTCTCGTCGTCCAGGCGACGCGGCGTCATCAGACGCGAGCGAGGTTGGTCGCGCAGCGCGACGGGGAGCTCCTCGAGCCCCTCGACGCCGTTCTTCTTCGCCCAGCGGAAGAACGCGATCCAGCCGGCGAGGTCCGCCAGCTCTCCCAGGTAGTCGGCGAGGAGCTCGCCGCGGCGCCCGAGCTCGGGCGGCGCCGCGAGCCGGCTCCGCTTCTCGGCGTCGTGGCGAAAGACGGCGGACACGACGCGCTCGGCGTCGGCCGTCTTCTCGCCGGCCCGCTCGCCGTCACGGCGCGACGGGCGAAAGAAGGAGAGCTCGAGGTCTACCTCGAAGTGGACGCGCTCGTCGTTCAGGAGCATCCGCACGCCGTGATCGACGATGTTGCTCTTCACACCGACGTTCGACGGAAGGAAGAACAGCGGCGCGACGTCGGCGCGTATGGCGAGCAAGCCCGCCCACGTGTCGGTCACCTCGGGCGCGAGCAGCACGTTCCCGGCGGCGTCGAGGTCGACGAGCCAGTCACCCGCTCCGCGCGTCGCGAAGAAGAGCGCCGGGAGGACGACGTCCGGAGTGGTCTTCGGCAGCGAGAGCTCGCGATCCCCGGC
>JAJDET010000088.1 GCA_029259655.1 Planctomycetota bacterium | reverse complement strand
CTCCCGGATCGCCAGCGCGCGCTCGTACAGCGGCAGCGCCTCGTCGTTGCGCCCCTGCGCCTTGAGCACGCCCGCCAGGGTGCCGAGGGCCGTCCCGGTCGAGGGGTGCGCGGCCCCCAGCGCGGCCTCCTTGATCGCGAGCGCGCGCTCGTACAGCGGCAGCGCCTCGTCGTAGCGCCCCTGCTCCTTGAGCACCAACGCCAGGCTGGCGAGGGCCGTCCCGGTCGAGGTGTGGTCGGCCCCCAGCGCGGCCTCCATGATCGCGAGCGCGCGCTCGTAGAGCGGCAGCGCCTCGTCGTAGCGCCCCTGCATCCAGAGCACGAACGCCAGGTTGACGAGGGTCGTCCCGGTCGAGGGGTGATCGGCTCCCAGCGCGGCCTCCCGGATCGCCAGCGCGCGCTCGTAGAACGGCAGCGCCTCGTCGTAGCGCCCCTGCAACCGGAGCACCAACGCCAGGTTGTCGAGGGCCGTCCCGGTCGAGGTGTGCTCGGCCCCCAGCGCGGCCTCCCGGATCGCCAGCGCGCGCTCGTAGAGCGGCTGCGCATCGTCATAGCGGTCCTGCTTCCAGAGCATGAACGCCACGTTGTTGAGGGCCTTCGCGATCTCCGGGTGCGCGGCCCCCAGCGCGGCCTCCTTGATCGCCAGCGCGCGCTCGTAGAGACGCAGGGCCTCGTCGAGTCGGCCCTGGACCCGGAGCGCCGACGCCAGGTTGTCGAGGGCCGTCCCGGTCGAGGGGTGCTCGGCCCCCAGCGCGGCCTCCCAGATCGCCAGCGCGCGCTCGTAGAGCGGCAGCGCCTCGTCGGTGCGCCCCTGGGCATGGAGCACCCACGCCAGGTTGTGGACGGCCATCCCGGTCGAGGCGTGCGCGGCCCCCAGCGCGGCCTCCATGATCGCGAGCGCGCGCTCGAGGAGAGGCAGCGCCTCGTCGGTGCGGCCCTGGGCATGGAGCACGAGCGCCAGGTTGTTGACGGCCTCCGCGGTCTCCGGGTGCTCGACGCCCTGCGCGGCCTCGCGGATCGCGAGCGCGCGCTCGAGGAGCTCGCGCGCGTCGCCGTGCTCTCCGCTCGAATAATGATTCAAGCCGCTCTTTTCGAGCACACGCGCGAATGCGGTGCTCTCCGCGCCGTGCGCCTCGATCACGAGACGCTCCCCCTCGTCCGCTTCCTCCAGCGCCCGGGCCAGCTCGTCTTGCGTCTCCAACGCGGCCGCCCGCCCCGCGGTCGCGCTCAGCGTGAACGGACCCGGCTCGCCCGAGAACGAGACCGCGTCGATGCGATAGGTGCGACCCGCCTCGAAGTCGTCGTGCCACAGACGCGCGCGCGTGAAATCGATGCCCTTGTCGTCCTCGGCGAGCACGTCTCCGCGCTCGTCGCGCAGCACGATCCAGGGATCGAAGAAGTGCGAGTGCAGGTCGATCGTGTAGGCGCCGGACGCGGGAACCTCGAAGCGGAAGCTCTTGCCGCGCGTCACGACACCGGGGTGAGCGCGGACATCGAGCTGCGGAGCGGAGAGCGGTGCATCGGTCGCCTCGATCGCGCCGGCGATGGGAGTGCCGACCTTGAGCCTCGGGAGCTCGGCGTCCTGGGCGTGGACGGCGGACGAGAGGAGACAGACGAGCAGGACTGCGGGTCGCAGCATGGGCGGAACCTTCTCCGGGATGGGGGACACCGGCTCCGGTGGGCCAGATCCGCGAGCAGCAGGGGCAGGCGGGGTGCGGAGCGAATGCGGCCGGGCCCCATTGTGGGGTGTTCGACCCAGGGGGGGTACGCGGCCATGGCTTCTCCCCCGCCGGCGGACCCGGATCGGGGTGGGAGAGAGGTCCCAGGACCCGCGCCGAGGGGTTTTGACAGATTGAATTTTGGAAATTCAATCCGCACGACCTATCTTGACCTGTCCATGATCCGGAGAGCGCTCGAGACCTCGCTTCGGAAAGCCGCCCGCGATTGCCCCGTGGTGACCCTGACGGGTCCGCGACAGTCGGGGAAGACGACCCTCGTTCGCGCGGTCTTCGGGAAGCACGACTACGTCTCGCTGGAGGATCCGGACGAGCAGGCCTTCGCCCGGGAGGATCCGAGGGGCTTCCTCGAGCGCTCTTCCGGAAAGGTCGTGCTGGACGAGGTTCAGCGAGTGCCCGAGCTCTTCTCCTACATCCAGACTCTCGTCGACGCGGAGGACGTCCCGGGGCGATTCGTGCTGAGCGGGTCCCAGAACTTCCTCCTACTGAACAGGATCAGCCAGTCCCTGGCGGGACGCGCGGCCGTCCTCCACTTGCTGCCTCTCTCGTTGAGCGAGCTCGAAGGGCGTCCGTCGATCGACCTGGACGCGCTGGGGCGGCGCGTGCCGCCGAAGACGCGCTCGTCGAAACGAAAGCTGATGAAGACCCTGTTCACGGGCTTCTACCCGCGCATCCACGACAAGCGCCTCGACCCGCAGGAGTGGCTGAGGAACTACTACCAGACCTACGTCGAGCGCGACGTGCGCGAGATCCAGAACGTCGGAGACCTCGAGACGTTCGGGCGTTTCGTGCGCCTCGCCGCGGGACGCAGCGGACAGCTCTTGAACCTCTCTTCACTGGGTGCCGACTGCGGAATAACACACACGACCGCGCGGCGCTGGCTCTCGATTCTCGAGGCGAGCTTCCTGATCGCGATCCTCAGGCCGCACCACCAGAGCTTTCGCAAGCGGCTCGTGAAGAGCCCGAAGCTCCACTTCCTGGACACGGGGCTCATGTGCTACCTGCTGCGGATCCGGTCGCCCGAGGACCTCGAGGTGCACGCGTCGAGGGGGGCAGTGTTCGAGAGCTTCGTGATCTCGGAGCTCATGAAGGCCAGCTTGCACGCGGGGCGAGAACCGGCCCTCTCGTTCTGGCGGGACTCGACCGGTCACGAGGTCGACGTCGTCGTGGAGAGCGGCGGCGAGCCCGGCGTGCCGGTGGAGGTCAAGTCCGGGCGCACGGTGGCGTCCGATGCCTATCGCGGGCTCGATTTCTGGCGCGGGCTCGCCCGAGATCCGAAGGCGCCGGCCGTCCTCGTACACGGTGGGATGGAGTCGTACCGGCGGAACGATGTGGTCACCCTGTCCTGGGCCGCGCTCTGAAGCGGGTCGTCGTTCGGACCTCGCGCTACTTCCACACCTCCGCGTCCTCCGGCCTTCCCCAGGCATCGTAGAGCTCCACGAAGAGCTCGCGGCTCTTCCGCGTGTCGGGGGATGCTCGGACCCGAGGACCTCGCACGTGCGCTCGTCGTGCTCAGGGCGCTCCGGTCCCCATCGCTCAGTCCCCGACCCGCACCAGCGGGAAGTTCTCCCCGCCGCGGATCGTCGGTACCGTCGGGCGCTGGCGGCCGCCGCTGCGCTCGTGCACCGCCTTGCTGGCGGGCGTGGACGGCGATACAGGTGAGCAGGACTGCGGGGCGCAGCATGGGCGGATCCCTCTCCGGGATGAGGGACGCGGGCCGGATCCGCGAGCAGCAGGGGCAGGCGGGGTGCGGAGCGAAGGCGCGTGTCCGGGACCCATTGTGGGGTAATCGACCCAGAGGGGGGTAGGTGTCCGGGACCCTGCCAGGAGAGACCCGCCGGCGAGGGGCCAGGGATGGGGGCGCCACGGAGACGGCGGGTGCCGTCGATGCGCACGTCGCCGAACAGGAACCGCGCGAGGTTCTCGCCGCCGCCCGGGGGCTAGGATCGTCCCACGATGCCCGGAAAGAGCCGATGGTCCGCGCTGGCCGCCGCACTGGCGCTGGTCTCCTGCGGCGGGAACGACGCGCCGGAATCGACGCGTCCCGAGCTCGTCCTGGTCGGCATCGACGGCGCGACCTGGGACGTCATCGATCCGATGCTCGCGCGCGGGGAGCTCCCGAACCTCGCGAAGCTGATCGAGCGCGGGCTGCGCGGGCCGCTGCTCTCGCTGCCGCCGCTCTCGTCACCGGTCGTGTGGACGACGATCGCGACCGGGCGGCACGCGCGCGACCACGGGATCCTCGGCTTCACCTATCCGTTCTCGGACACCGGGCAGGGGCGACCGGTGCGCTCCGACATGCGGCGCGAGCCCGCCATCTGGAACGTCGCGGCCGAGCACGGGAAGAGCGCCGGCGTCGTGGGCTGGTTCGTCTCCCACCCGCCGGAGATCGTCGATGGGTTCACGGTGTCGGACCGGATGCACCAGGGCGTTCCGGGCTCGACCTCCCCGGACGTGTTGAGTCTCGAGCTCCTGGAAGCGATGGGCGAGGGTGCGCCCGCGGACGAGCTCATGGAGCGCTTCCTGCCGTGGGACTACCGGCCCGAAGCGGCCGACGACCCGTCGGATCCGAACCACACGGCCTCGCTCGTCGTGCGCGGACGCGTGGACGAGGTCATCCTGCGCGACGAGGCCTACCGGCGAATGACCCTGGCCCTGGCCGACATCCCGGTCGACCTCTTCGCTTGCTACTTCCGGATCATCGACCACGCCTCGCACGCGACGTGGCGCTACTTCGACGACTCCGAGTTCGACGAGCCGGCGGACCCGCACGACGCGGCGCTGCTCGGCGACATCGTGCCCGAGGCCTATCGCTGGGTGGACGACCTGGTCGGCGAGCTGGTGGAGCGCTTCGGCGAGGACGCGAACCTGGTGCTCGTCTCCGACCACGGCTTCGGCCCGGCCACGAAGGACTACGAGGTGACCGAGGGCAAGGGCATGGTGCTCTCCGGCAGCCACCGCGTGAACGGGATCTTCCTGGCTGCGGGCCCCGACTTCGCGCGCGGCGAGATCGGCGAGCTGACGATCCTGGAGGTCACGCCGATCCTGCTCGCGCTGCTCGAGCTGCCGATCTCGGACGAGCTCGACGGGCGCTTCGAGAAGGGCGTCTTCCGACAGGGTTTCCTGGAGGAGCACCCGCCGCGCCGCGTTCCGGCCTACGACGTCGGCTGGTCCTTCGAGGGCGACGGCGTCGTCTCGGAGGAAGCGGAGGAAGAAGCGCTCGACACGTTGAAGGGGCTCGGCTACATCGGCGACGAGCTGGAGGTGGGCGCGGCCGACACGCTGGGCGAGCTCGACTTCTGGGCCACCGCGCCCGGGATCCGCGACACGGCTCTCACGGGCGAGGTGCTCCACCACGTCCTCAAAGGCGACGGGGAAGGCGCGCGAGCCGTGCTCGAGCTCGTGCGCGAGCACGATGCGGACGCGGCGACGAGCATCGCGGGTCGCGCGCTCAACACACTGGGCGCGATGGAGCGTGCGCTCGGGAAGGAACCGGGCGCGCTGGCGAACCCGGAGGTTTTGCGCGCGGCGGGGATCGTTCCGTAGCGGCTACGGCCGGTAGCCGTTCGAGCCGCCGCTGACGTCGTCCTCGTCGCACCACAGGTCGAGGAGCTCGAACCAGTTCTCGACGCGACCGTTGTCGCGGGTCGCGCCGTCGCGGCACCAGGCGTAGCGGCCGTGGCCGTACCCGGTGCGGTCGGGGTGAAGCCAGGAGAACTGGCGCCAGGTGCTCGTTCCCTCGAAACGCGAGCTGCCGTCGGGGAAGATCACGTAGGCGCCGTTCTTGCCCGGCTCGAAGTCCGGGTAGCGCGCCAGACCGAACGAGTCCACGACGACGGCGTCGACGGCCTCCATCGCGTTGCGCGCGGCGAGACGGACCGTCTCCGGCAGCGCCTTGCTCGCCGCGACGCGACGGCAGAAGTCGAACGCGTCGAAGTACGGCATCGTCAGCCAGCAGGGCTCGCCGGGGACGAAGTAGTCGAGCGTGGGGCGATCGTCGGCCCGACCGCGCTCGCGCTCGATCGTCTCGCGCACGTGCGGCTCGGCGGACGCGATCGCGACGGCGAGCGCGTCGAAGGCCTCCTTCGCGGCGGCGGCCTTCGAGAGATCGAGCAGGGCCTGCGCCTCGCCGTTCAACTCGTCGGCGTGCTCCGGGTGCTCCTCGATCAACGCCAGGCGGTCGCGGCGCGTGTTCTCGAGCACCGAGCGGCCGAACTCGACCGGCGTCGCGGGCGTGCCGTCGGCGCCGTGCTCGCGGACGCGGTGCAGGATCGAGTTCCACGGGAACGGATAGCCCGCGTTCGGCGTCGCGACCGCGTAGTCGGCGGAGAAAGAGCCGTTGCCCGGACGCCACTGGTAGGCGTTCTCGAGCCCCGCCATCGAACACACGTCGAAGATCATCAGGTCCACCGACTCGGCCTCGGTCAGGACGTCGGTCAACTCTCCGGGGTGAAGATCATCCCCCCCGCTCTCCTCGTCGGGGCACCACGACCAGCCTCCGCCGTGGCTGTAGAAGAGAAGCGCGTAGCGCTTCGCGGGCCACATCTCCTTCGCCCAACGGATGTAGGCGCGCAGCGTGTGCGCATCGCCCATGTTCAGGTCGGCGTCGGAATCCTCCGTCAACGTGGGCAGGTGCTCGCCACCTGCGAGACGTACCGGATCCTGGCCGTCGAAGCCGTAGAGCCGCGTGTCGGCGAAGTCCTCGCCGAAACCCTCGGGCGTGTTCGTGAAGTGCGCGCTGCGGTCGACGAGCGCCACGACGTCGAACCCCTCGATCGGCAGCGCGTGGCGCAGGTCCTCGATGTCCGGGAGAAAGGTCTCCTCGGCGCTGTTGGCGACGGCGCCGTAGATCATGACCGTCCAGTCGCGCTCGGGTTCGGCGGCGGGGAGCGAGAGGACGAGAGTGGCGAGGAAGAGGGACGACATGCTTGGGGCTCCTTCTTGTCGATCAGCGCTCGACGGGGATACGGCTCGATTCCTTGACCGTCTTCAGGACGATGACCGAGCTGGTGGAGTCCACGCTCTCGATCGCACCGAGCTTCCGGTGCAGGAGCTCGTGCAGCGCGTCCGTGTCGGCGACACGCACCTTCAGGAGGTAGCAGTCCTCCCCCGCGATGTCGTGCACCTCGAGCACCTCCGGCATGTCCGCGAGCGCGTTCCCGACGCTCGCGTCGGCGAGCCGCTCGCGACTCTTCACGTACACGAAGGCGAGCAGGCCGCGCTCGAGCGCGACCGGGTCGAGCTGCGCCGCGTAGCCGCGAATGACACCCGACTCCTCCAGCTTCTTCAGACGCTGGTGGATGGCCGAGGGCGCCATGCCGAGACGCCGCGCGATGTCGGCATTCGCGGTGCGGGCGTTCTCCTGGAGGGCGTCGAGGATCGCGAGATCGGTATCGTCCATCGTTCGGTCAGAGCGCAGATACGGCACTATACCGTTCCTGTTTGCGCAATTATTGAGACGTTTCGTCTCTCAAGAACACTCAATTGCGACGAATCGTCACCACGTCAACGCCACGGCTCCGCGTCTTCCGGCCTTCCCCACGCCTCGTAGAGCTCCGCCAGGAGCGCGCGGGCCTTCGCCGTGTCCGGGTGCTCCGACCCGAAGGCCTCGCGCACCGTCTCGTAGTGCTCGAAGGCGTGCTGCTCGGCCTCGCCGAAACGGCCGGCGCGCAGGAGCACCTTCGCCAGCCCCTCCTGCGTCTCGAGCGTGGATGCGTGGCGGTCGCCGACGAGGCGCCGGTAGAGCGCGAGGGCTTCGTCCGCCGGAGCCACCGCCGCCTCGTACTCGCCCGCCTGGTAGAGCATCCCCGACCAGGCGTACAGGAGGTAGGCGAAGTCCAGGTCGTCCGCGCCCGCAAAACGACGGACCTCGATCAGCTCTCCGTAGCACTCGGCGGCGCGCTCGAACTCGCGCATCGCTCGGCTCGCCTGCGCGACCTGCTCGAGCGCATCGATCGTCCTCGGATGCCAGTCGCCGAGCGTGCGACGCAGCTGCGCGAGCGATGTCTCGAAACGCTCGAGTGCACGCTCCTGCTCGCCCATCGACTCGAGGATCATGCCCTGGTTGAGAAGCGTCTTCGCGACGTCCGGATGGTCGGGGCCGAGCACGCGCTTGCGCGCCTCGAGGACTTCCTCAGAGATCGCGAAGGACTCCTCATCGTCCCCGATCGAGAAGAGCGCGCGGCCCAGGTTCTCGAGCGTGACGAGCGTATTGGGGTGGTCCCGACCATGGACCTCGCGCTGCAACTCGAGGACCTCGCGGCCGAGCTCCAACGCCTCGTCGTAGCGATCGAGGTCCTGATAGAGAACGGCCAGGTTGCCCATCGAGAGCAACGTCGACGGATGCCGCCGCCCGAGGACGCGGATCTGGTCCTCGACCAGCGGGAGCCGCACCTCGAGCGACTCCGCATACATCCCCCGGAAGGAGAAGCTCGACGCGAGGTTGTTGCGGTTCGTCAGCGTGTCCGGATGCTCGTCGCCGAGCAGGCGTCGCAGGAGCGCGACGCTCTCCTCGAACAGCGGCTGGGCCTCGTCGTACTGGCCCACGTTCAAGTAGTGGGTTCCCAGATTGCCGATCCGCACGGCCGTCTGGGGGTGATCGTCGCCCAGGACCTCGCGACTGATCTCCAGGCATTCGACATGGAGCCTTCCGCTCTTCCCGTGTCGCCCGAGGTCCGAGTAGAGAATGGCCAGGTTGTTGAGGGCCGTCAGGGTCTCCGGGTGCTTCTTGCCCAGGTGCTTGCGCATGAGCTTGGCCGACTCGCTCAACGCCTCTTCCGCCTCGTCGAGGCGCCCGAGCTCCTGGTACACGCGGCCGAGGTTGCTGAGCTCGATCAGCGTGTCCTCGCTCTTCAGACCGTGTCCGGGCCGGCGAAGCCCGACCACCTTCTCGTAGAGCTCGCAAGCCTCCTGGAACCGGCCGGTCTCGAGGAACACTCCCGCCAGGCCGCTCATGCAAGCGATCGCGCCCTCGTGCTCCTCACCCAGGTCCTCGACGAAGATCTCGATCGTCCGGCGGAAGAGCTCCTCCGATTCCTCGTAGCGTCCCTGGTCGGAGAGGACCGCTGCGTACTGGTGGCTCGCCTGGAGCGTGTCCGTGTGCCGCTCGCCCAGCTCTTCGCGGCGCAGCTCGAGCGCTCGCGCGCACAGGGGTCCCGCGCGATCGTACTCTCCGAGTACCCAGAAGCTCCGCCCCAGCGTCAGCCGCGCTTCTGCCTGAACCAGGGGGTCGCTGGAATTGAAGACGCCCGTCTCGAGCCGGAAGGCCGCGAGGTCGAGGACCTCCCTCACGGTGACGTCGATGCCCTGATGCTGGGGCGCCACGGCGGCGAAGAGATCGTCGTTGAGGAAGGACTTCACCTCCAGGGCGATGCGCGCTTCCCGCCTCGCGGCCTCGGCGCTCTCGTCGGCCTCGATGCGGCGCTGCTCCGCCAGCCTGGCGTTGTCCTCCGCCTCGATGCGACGGGCTTCCGCCAGTTGCGCGTTGTCGTCGGCCTCGATCCGGCGCGTCTCGGCGAGCTCCGCGTTCGCGTCGGCTTCGATGCGGCGCGCTTCCGCCAGGTCCGCGCTCTCGACTGCCTCCACACGTCGCGTCTCCGCGAGCTCCGCACTGCGATCCGCTCGCCCCTTGAGCACGAGGCTCGCCGCGAGCCCTCCGATGAGCGCCAAGACTCCCGCCGCGAGCGATGCGGCCAGCGGCTTGTTGCGCCGCACCCACTTGCGCGCTTCCGCCAGCGCGCCGGTCTCGTACGCCCGCACGACGCGGTTCTCGAGGTACGCGCGCAGGTCGTCGGCGAGCGCCAGCATGTCGCCGTAGCGATCGTCCGGCTCGCGGGCCATCGCCTTCTCGCAGATGGCGACGAGCTCGCCCGGCACGTCGGGTGCGAGCTCCTCGAGCGGCTTCGGCGGACCCTCGAGGAGGAGTACGAGGACGTGCGACGCTCCGAGCCGCTCGCCGCGCGGGACGTAGGGAGCCGTCCCGCCCAGCAGGCGGTAGAGCATCGCGCCCGCTGCGTAGACATCCGTGCGCGCGTCGAGGCGGTCGAGCTGGCCGCGCGCCTGCTCGATCGCCATGTAGGACGGCGTGCCGATGACGTCGCCGTCCATGGTGTAGAGCTCGGCGTCGCTCGCCCCCGACGCGTCCTCGCGACGATCGGTCGCGACGGGAGCCTCGGCGGCCGCGGCATCTCCGGATTCCTCGGCGATGCGCAGGTCGTGCCGATCCTCGTGGCCCTGCACGCGCGCGAGGCCCCAGTCCATGACGTAGACCTCGCCGAAGCGCCCGACCATCACGTTCGCGGGCTTCAGGTCGCGGTGGATCACGCCTTTGCTGTGCGCGTAGGCCATCGCCTCGCAGACCTTGAGCATCACGCCCAGCGCGCGCGTGACCGACCAGCCCTCCAGCTCGTCGGCGACGAGCGTGAAGATCTTGCCGAGGTCGCGACCGCGCACGAGCCGCATCGTGAAGAAGACGTGGCCGTTCTCGTCGAGACCGAGCTCGTGGACGGGGACGACGCCGGGATGATCGAGCTGGCCGGTGACCTGGGCCTCCTCGAGGAAGCGCGAGAGGATGCGCGGGTCGAGCTCCTTGACGTTCGCGGTGGTGCCCTCGCCGGTCCTGGAGAGCGCGACCTTCATCGCGAGCTGGCGGCGCAGGTCCTCGTCCCAGACCTCCAGGATCGCGCCCATCCCGCCGCGCGCGATCTCGCCGTCGAGGCGATAGCGCGTGGCGAGCTTCGAGTGCGTCTCGATCCGGCCGAGGACGCCCGAGGTGCCGCGCGACGGCGCCTCCTCGCCCGAGTCCTCTTCCGGATCGCCCGCCAGGGAGACACCCGGATCGATGTCCTTCCCGAGCTCGCGCCGCAGGCGGGCGATGAGAGAGTCGGTCTGTTCCGCCTGGGCGCCGGATTCGTCGCTCATGACACCAGTCTAGAGAGCGACGCTCCGGGCGGGGTGCGGCGGCGCGTCAGTCCTGCTCGGAAAGCGCGCGAGAGGTCCCTCGATCGGGGACTACCGCTTCGATTCGAGCTCCTTCCCAAGCTGAATCCAGGCCTCGGGCGTGTAGCTCCCGTCCGCATCCTGGCGCATCAGCTCACCGATCAACCACCGCACTCGGGGAGCGGCTCCCTGGACGAGCAGGGCCGGTGAGTTTCCGAGCGACACGACGACCTCGTTCGGATACTGGCCGAAGACGGGCCGTACGGTCGCCGGAACCCGTCGGGCGTCGATCGTCCGCAGCGGAACGACCGTCAGGACGGAGAGGGTCGAGAGCTCGCCGAGCCCTTCGAGCGATTCCACGTCGACCACGACGGGGACCTGTCGCTCGCACGTGGCTTCGCTTCCGCGAACGACGCTCGAGTCTGTCACGGCAAGCACGACCGGATCCGTCGGAAGACGAGACAGGGCGAGTCCGTGCTGGAAGAGCGCGCCATCGAAGAAGGCGTGGACGCCTGCCGGCCGGACGTCGATTCGCTCGTCCGGAAGCTCCGAGGAGGCCATTTGCGCACGGGCGCTCGGACTGATCCACAGGGCGGTGTCGAGGAGCGCGGCGTAGGCGACCGCCAGATCGAGCAAGCTCTTGCGCGCTCCGCCGAGTTGCAAGGCTCCGGTGGACCGAGGGAGGATTTCGCGAGCGGGAATCGCGATTCCGGAGAGATCCAGATCGAGGTCCTCGGCACCGTCTACCGCGCGCAGGAGTCCGGTGAGGGTGTCGACGCGCCACCCTTGACCCGTGATACGGAGCCCGTTTCGGTTGCCCATCATGCTGTCCACTCGCGAGTCCGCCATCAGCGGGCGCAGCGTGGCCGGGAGCTGTCGGGCGTCGAGCTTCGGGAGCTGGAGCGAGGTCGAGGTGAAGGTCGCAGGTGTCGCGCGCCCGCGTTCACTCCCCGGGACGAGAGCGTGCGCGAGCGGCCGATCGAAAGGGGTCCATTGATGGCGGAGGCGGAGAAGGGGAGGTGCCTCCGCGTGAAGGACGCTCGAGGTGTATCCGTTCAAGAGCAGGACGGTCTCCAGGAAAGACCTCACGGCTCCGGCGGGAACCTCGACGGGCGCGACGAGTCCGGTGTCACGCGCCTCGAGCTGCGCACGATCGTCGGCAGACACGCAGGCCTCGATGTTCAGCACGCTCAGACAATCTCGCACGAGCTCGCTCAGGGTCACGTCGGCGTCGAGGGTCAGCGACCTGCCTTCCCTCGCGTCCCGGACGGCCCCCAGCGGCGGTCGACGAGTGGTCGGCTCGCCCGGATCGTTCGTGCGGATGTAGCGCACCCAGTCGGCGAGGTCGGAGGCGAAGCCCAGGAGGGAGAGCTCGCGCGGATCCTCTCCCACCTCGATGTTCGCGAAGCTCGGGGGCATGGCCACGCGGAACACCGAAGGGTACATGCCGGCGTCATCGACCCTCAGTCGACAACGCACGAGGAGGGCGAGGTGTCCCCGGAGCCGGGTCAGTTGCTCCTCGTCGACGTCGAAGTAGTCCTCCGGCGTCGGGGGATCCCCGATGTTTCCGGCGAAGACCTCGACGAGTGCGTCATCGCTCCGCGGAGACAGCGCGAAGTTCCGATCGGCGAGCAGTCCTTCGACGAAACCCTGCACGCCGTCCGGGGGGACGCGGACGTCGCGCAGCAGGTCCGTTGTCGTCTCCAGGAGACGCAGGCGAGTGGCCTCGTTCCAGACCAGGGCCTGTCCCGTGACGGAGGAGTAGTTCTCCAGGACCTCGAGCAGCGAATCCGCCACCCTGACCTCGATGCCGCCCTGGACGGGCAGAAAGGGCGAATCCGCGGGCAACGCCACGCTCGACGCCGAGAGCACTAGAAGAAGCGAGCCGAGTCCCATGTCATTCCTCCTGCCTGACCTGATGAACGTTCGGATGAGTGTCCCATCCGACGCCGTTCTACTCGGGTGATTCCGCCATTCTGGTGAATCCGGAGAGCCGCGATACCAAGGTCGGCATCGCGCCCCCCCGATCCCTCACTCGTGAAAGAAGACCTCGAGCCCCTTGGACGACGACCAGCAGTTGATCGCCTGGTCGGGCGCGAAGAGCTGTGCGTGAACCGACGTGAGGCCGGTGATGTTGTCCGGGACGAAGACGGTCGTGATTCGCTTCCCGATGGGACCGGTGAGGCGGATGTAGTTGATGATCTTCGTGAATCCGTCGACGTTGACCCAGCCGAGACAGGGATCGAGGAAGTTGGCCGGATCGAAGCAGATCGTCAGGAAGAAGGCCCACTGGAAGGTCACGTCGGCCTCGATGTGCCAGGTCTTGCCGGGCGTCAGGATCGAGGCGGAGTCGATCGTGATCTCGCTGGCGATGTCGCCGAGCGTGTTGTTGCCGTAGACGCTGTCGACCGTCAGGGCGCCCGGGTCGGCGACGTAGGACTGGAGCGCCGAGACGCTCTGGTTGCCGTACTGGTCCTCGGAGACGAACTCGTAGTCGATGTTGCCCACGAGGTTCGACGAGATCTCCGCGCGGAAGACCTGACCGCCCGACGACCTGGCCGCCACCACCTCCGCCAGGACGCCGTTCCGGTACACGTTCACGGACGTCGGGTTGTACCAGGTGATGTAGTACGCCGCGTTGTCGTAGACGTGCGCTCGAACCGCGCGGTCCGGTGACGTCGTGATGGTGGCCGTGAAGTTGCCGAGCGCCTCGACCGGCGAGATCTTCGGCGCCGTCGTGTCCGGCACATCGTTCGTGTTCTCCCAGAAGATGGGGTCCTGGCTGATGTCGCGCGCGGCGAAGACGTCGTAGTCCCCGTCTGCGTCGACGTCGCACCAGTCGATGTCGAGCGTGATGTTGGAGGCGCCGGATGCATCCAGGCCGCTGGTGGTCTGATTCTCGTACGAGTAGGAGCCGGTCCCGTCGTTGGTGTACAGGCGGTCGCTCCCGGAGAAGTTGCCGACGTACAGGTCGAGGTCGCCGTCGCAATCCCAGTCCCCGAAATCGCCCTCGTTGTCGTCCGTGTCGGATTCCGCCAGGAACGCCTCGTTGTCGAACCGGCCGCCGACGTTCTCCGCGACCAGGTCGGTGAACGTGAACCCGGTCGCCTCCCAGTTGAGGCCGTACAGGTCGAGGTCGCAGTCCCCGTCCATGTCCCCCAGCTCCTGCTCGTAGTGCCCCGTGCCGGGCGCCCAGTCGCCGCCGGCGAAGAGCCCGTAGACGAAGCTCGTCATGTCGCGGAAGTCCAGGTCGCCCGGAGCTCCCCCGTTCTCCTCCAGCCGGTTGTAGAAGAAGCGCGTCGGAGCGTCGCGGTCGCCGTGGAGCAAGTCGAGGTCGAAGTCCCCGTCGATGTCCCCGAGATCGATGTCGAGCGTGTTGGTCGCGATGTCGCAGCTCGTCCCCGTCGTGTCCGTCGTGTTGCTCAGGAACGTCCCCTCACACCAGAGGCCGTCGTCGCCGGTCCCGATCGTCGAGCCCGGGAGCTGCGTTCCGCCCGGGTTGAACTCGCTGAAGACGCCGAGTCCGTCGTTCAGGAACACCCGCGTCGGAACCTGCCCTCCGAAGGACCCGCCGTACGAGGAGTGGACCAGGTCCATGTCTCCGTCGTTGTCGAGGTCGCCGAAGTCGCAGTCACACGACCAGTCGATGAAACCCCCGCCGATCAGGTGGCTCGGAGGAATCGAGGAGCCGGCCTGACCGAGACCGCTCCAGCGCGTGCTCGTCTCGTCGACGTAGAAGCCCACGGTGCCCGCCTGGAGTCCGCCGGTGTTCACCCACCAGAGGTTCGTCTGGTTGCTGTTCGTCGACGTGTTCGAGATGTAGACGTCGAGGTCCTGGTCGTTGTCGAAGTCGACGAGCTCGATGTCGCGGCCGTCCTTCACGATTGCGGGGAACTGGCTCGCGGTCACGTCGGAGAACACGCCCAGCGTGCCGGCTTGAGCGCCGCCCTGGTTGATCCAGAGACGATCCTGGATGTTCCCGTTGTCGCCGCCCATCGCGAACGCGGCGTCGAAGTCGCCGTCGAGGTCGACGTCGCCGAAGTCGACGTTCTCCGCGAACTTGTTGCCTGCGAGGTTCGGGATGTCCGCGGTGTTGACGACGAAGATCTGGGCGCTCGCCGGGCTGCTCGCAAGGACGAGCGCGAGGGTGGCGAGCCCGAACCGGGTGAAGAATCGGGGGTGGATCATGGCGGGTGAGGGCGCCTGCTCGTGGAGGGGAGGTGGGTGGCCGTCCATTGCGACCTCGGCCCTTCGTCCCCGCCAGGCTAATCTCTACAAGAGCCCGGGCGACCCGCCGCGGGCCCCTGATGCAGCCCCGAAATCGCGCCACCGCGAATCTCCGAATACATGAAAGCAAGAACGGCCAGCGCAGCCATGGCGATCTCGCTCCTCGCGGTGGGTGCGCTCTTCGGAGTCGGATACGTGCTCGACGGCCTGAGCCCGGAGAGCTCACACGAGTACTACTGGACCGAGGCCATGTGGGAGCTGATCGGAGTGGAGTCTTCGCTCCTGGCCGCAATCGTCCTGCTCGCCCTGGCGTGGTTTCCCCTTGGCTACTACGCCCTGTCGGCGGTGCTGTTGTTCAGCCCCCTTTACGCGGCGATGGCGTATGAGCTCTTCGCCTATCCGGCGAGCCACAATCTGATCCCGTTCGAGATCGCCCTCTGCGTGCTCGCCAGCTTCGCGATCCACGCCCCCTCCCTGATCTGGAAACTCATCCGCACTCGAATCATCTCGAGGAAGAGCGCCCCACGAACTCAGCCACGAGTCGATTGAGCTCCACGGGCCGCTCCAGCATCAGGAAGTGCCCTGCGTCGCTCCATGTGTGCAGCTCGGCGTGAGGAGCCATCGCGCGGACGAGCGCCTCGATGGTGCCAGTGCGTGCGGTCGGCGTTCGCTCCGTGCACGAGCACCATCGTCGTGGCGCCGCGTGAGGTTCAAGCGACTCTTTCCGGCTGGGGAATAAACCCCAGTTGACGCTGAAGCCCCGTGCGCGTCCTCCGATCACGGTCGTGAAGAAGTTCACTCCGAGCCCAAAAGGCTCCCCACACCTGCCCCCCCAGCGACGGCTCACGCTGTCGTTTTCGCAACCGTGGGCCTACGCATCCACACGCCGGAATGGACGCTTGGCGTCCAACGGCACCTGCACAACTCGACCGAGAACCTCGGAAAGCATTTCCGACGCATCAGCTCGGGACTCCGAATCGAGTCGGCGGCTGACGACCCCGCCGGGCTCGGGATCTCCGAGCGTCAGCGCACCGAGATTCGCTCGCTCGGGGCGGCCGCCCGGGCCGTTCAAGACGGCATCTCCGTGGTCCGCACGGCAGAAGGAGCACTCGACGAGTTCAGCGCTCTCGTGATCGGAGCCAGAGAGCTCGTGGTCCGTTCCAACACCGGAACCCTCACTCCAGTAGACCGACAGACTCTCGACGTGGAGTTCCACGAGATCGCGAGCGAGCTCCAGCGCCTGGCCCGGGACTCGGAGTTCAACGTGATCTCCCTCCTCGGAGCCCGACAGACGCTCCAGATCACCGCGGGCGACGATGCCGGCGAGACGATCGACATCAAGACGCTCAACCTCCAGATCATCGGAATCGGCCTTGGCTTCCAGGACCTGGACACGACCGTCGGGCGGCAGACGGCCGAGGTGATTCTCGACCAGACGACCGACCTGCTGGGCCTGTTGCGCGGGTACTTCGGCAGCGTCGAGAACCGGCTCGCGAGCGCGGAGAAGAGCCTCCAGGTCGCGACCGAGAACCTGACCGTCTCCGAGAGCAGGATTCGCGACGCCGACATGGGGAGGGAGACCTCCGAGATCGTGCGCTTGCAGATCCTGCAGCAGGCCGGGATGGCCGCCCTCGTCCAGGCAAACATCAGGCCTGCCGTGGCGTTGCGACTACTGGCCTGATCCCGCGTCGCTTTTGAGGAGGGCGACGCCGGAGACGGCGCGGCCGGGAAGCGTCCTCGTGGCGCCCCCGGCCGCTTTCCGTTCGCCCCCGCTGCGGGAATTCGGGTTTCGTCCCAACGCCGTGCGGACCCGCGGATGAAGTAGGACGCAGGCATGGACGAAACCTCCCGGGACCCCCTCGTCGAGCGACTCGGCGCGCACGCCAGCTGGATCCAGCGGCTCGCGCGCTCGGTCGTCGCCGATGCGGGGCTCGCGGAGGATCTGGTCCAGGACACGTGGGTGGCGGCGCTGGTGCACGGACCGGAGACGAGCCGGGATCTGCGCCCCTGGTTGCGACGCGTGCTGGTGAACTTCGCCAACAAGGCGAAGCGTCGTCCGGCTCGCGAAGTACCTTCGCGCGAGGTCGAGCACGGCGCCGAACCGAGCCCGGAAGAGCTCTCGGCGCGGCTCGACTCCGAGCGGCTCCTGACCGAGGAGCTCGCTGCCATCTCCGAACCGTTCCGGTCGACCCTGATCCTGCACTTCTACGAGGGACTCCAGCCGACGGACATCGCGAACCGGCACGGGTTGCCCGCGGGCACGGTGCGCTGGCGGCTGAAGCGCGGACTCGAGCTCATGCGCGAGCGGTTGGACGCTCGCCACGACGGCGACCGCCGCACATGGGGCCTCGCGCTCCTGCCCCTCACGCGACCCAGGCTAGCCGCGCCGAACGGCGCGTCGTCGACCGCAACGCTGACCGGAGCCCTCACGATGAGCACGACCCTCAAGATCGCGGCCGCGACAGGCACTTTCCTGGCCGTTTCCATCGGACTGTACGTCGCACCGCCGACGTGGCTGTCGGCCGCCTCGGAGCCGGCGCCGGTCGAGCCTCCCTACCAACCGGTCGAGGACCTTCGCAGCGCGGCTCCGGACGTCGTTCCCGAGACCGCCCCGGAGGAACGCGGCGCGCGCCGTGCGATCGCGACGCGCGAGCCCGCGCCCGCGCCCGTCGCCGCTCCCGTGGAGACCGCGCTCGCGCCCGCGACGCTCGAGCTCACGCTCGTGGACGAGAACGACTATCCGCTGCCCGATGTCCCGGTTGTCCTTCCCGATCGACCGGAGGACCCCGTGCACAGCGCGTCCGACGGTTCCGTCCGCTTCGACGTCGGGCTCGAGAGCCCGTCGCAGGTAGCCGTCGTCGCCAGAGCGCCGGGACGCGTCCCCTACCGCGGCGACGTCGTCCTCGCGCCGGGCGAGACGTCCAGCCTCGGCCGCGTCACGCTCGCCTCGGGCGGCGCCATCCGCGGGCGCGTCGTCGACACCGAGGGGCTCGGCATCCCCGACGCGACGGTGGTGTGGGTGGACGGCACGATCCATCCGAAACAGATGCGCTCGACGCGTTTCCGCGAGCCGGAACCGAGCACTCCGATGGACACGACCGACGAGGAGGGATCGTTCGCGCTCGACGGACTCCCCGCGGGCAGCGTGCGGCTCTTCGCGTGCGCGGCAGGAAAGACGCCGATCTACACCGGCTCCATCGAGGTGCGTTCGGGGGAAGAAGCGCTCGGGTACGAGATCCGGATGGAGCCCCTGATGCCCAAGAACAGGATCCTCGTCGCCGTCGAGGATCCGACGGGGAAACGCGTGCCGGGGGCCGAGCTCCGCTTCCAGCACGACTCGAAGAAAGCGGGCTTCGGACTGGGCAGCAGCGCGGAGGCCGGCCCCGACGGAACGTACGAGTTCCTTCTGCACGACGATGCGCTCCTGTGGATCACCGCGAGTGATCCGGACGGAAGGTATGCGCCGGCTGCAGCGTACGGTGTCGCGACCGGGAGTCTCGACCCGCTCGTCCTCACGCTCGATGAGCTGCGCGCAGTCGACCTCGCCATCGTCGATGGAACCGGCGAGCCGGTCACGCGCTACGAGGTCGAGGTCGTCTCGCCGGACGGTCGGCTCCAACATGAGAGCATTCCGCTCGAAGAGCGGGCCGATGGGCTCACGAGCATCGGCGTGCCCGATCGGGAATACCTGCTGCGCATCCGCGCGCCGCTCTACCGGGAGCTCGAGGCGGGTCCCTACGGACCGCAGGTGCTCGACGACGTCCTGACGCTCGCGCTCGAGAGCTCACCGGGAATCTCCGGCATCGTTCGCGGACCTGAGGGTCCCCTCGAGGGCGCGCGGGTGACGCTGCACCAAGCGGTGAGCGACGACACGCGCTACGTCCTGAACGGCTTCCGCTGCCTGATGGAGAACCCGGCCCTGGACGAGGTCGATTCGGAGGAGGACGGACGGTTCGTGCTGACCGTCCGCAAGGGAGGAACCTACTACGTGCAGGCCGAGAGCTCGTCGTTCGCGCCGGCGTTCGCGGGCCCGTTCGCGGTCGCGTCGAACGCGAGCCACGCTCCGATCGAGATCAGGCTCGACAGAGCGGGCAGCATCGAGGGAGTCGTCACCCTCCGCGACGGGAGCGACGCGGAAGGCACGATCGTCGGGGTCTCCCGCGGCGACGGACGGCCCCGCACGACGCGAGCCGGCGCGAAGGGCAGGTTCCGATTCGGCGACCTGAGCCCCGGCTCGTGGTCGGTCACGACGAACGAGAGCGAGATCAGCCCGAACACGAAGACGACTTCCGTCTCGTCGGGCAGCGGCATCGTCTCCTTCGACGAGGAGATCGAGTGGAACTGCGAGGTCTACGCGGGCGAGACGACCTGGTACGAGCTCGCGGTCGGGGGGGAAGCGAAGGGGAGCGGGATCGGCATTACGGGTCGCGTGACGATCCGAGGGGCCGACGCGCTGCCGTGGGTGGTGGGCATCTCGAAGCGGGACTCGCTCCTTCGCGCAGCGGACAGCCCCCAGGATCCGACCGACGCGAACGGCCGGTTCGCGCTCGAGAGCGACAAGACGGGACCGCGCTATCTCGTGTTCCGCGCCGCCTGGA
The DNA here is from genome assembly GCA_029259655.1 of Planctomycetota bacterium. GTDB lineage: Bacteria > Planctomycetota > UBA1135 > UBA1135 > OFTM220. The sequence goes on along the minus strand of JAJDET010000088.1, from coordinate 5,644 downwards.
AGCAGGAGGTCGAGCAGTACCTCTACGTTCCCATCGACGTGGTGCCCGACATGGATCCGGTGGAGATCGACCTCGCCCTGGGGTCGCTGGAGGTGACCGGAGTCCCGGTGCCGAGCGGGAACGACATGCCGCCCGTGCTCTACTTCTGGGAGGACGACGACGGGCGGATGATGTTCTCCGAGCTGCGTCCGGACCCCGACGGCGTCGCCCGGCTCGTGCACGTCCCCGCCGGCCGAGCCCACCTGATCGAGCCCGCGCCGCCTTACGACGACCCGCACAAGATGAAGCGCCTGCTAGAGGTCACGGTCCCGCGCAACGGCACCGCGAGCGTGGCGCTACCGGACTGACGGCGTCTCGAGCATCAGGGGTTGGGTGCTCCCCCGCCGGCGAGCGCGCGGCGCGGGCTTCGGTAGCCCGCTCGCCCCTAACCGCGCTCCAGGAAGGACCTTGTGAGGGATTTCAGGGGAAGGACCGGTCCTTGCCCAGCCATTACGAAACTCGTCGTACTAGAGTACGAAAGCTTTCGTACGATCGCGTCGATCCAAAGGAACCGGCACGAGCCCCGTCCCCATGACCCACCGCCCCACCGACGCACAGCTCGCGATCCTCAGCGTGCTATGGCGCATCGGCCCCGCGACCGTCCGCCAGGTACACGAGAGCCTGCCCGCAGAGGGCCGGCGCGGCTACACGACGACGCTCAAGCTGATGCAGATCATGGCGGAGAAGGGCCACGTCGAGCGCGACGAGTCCGAACGCAGTCACGTCTACTCGGCGGCGACGACCGAGAAGAAGATGAAGGATCGTCTCGTCGCCGACCTGATGGAGAAGGCCTTCGACGGGTCGGGCGCACAGCTCGCGCTCCGTGCACTCTCCAACAAGCGCGCGACGAAGGCCGAGCTCGACGAGGTGCGGGAGCTGCTCGACGAGCTGGAACGGGGCCGGAGGAAGGGGAGATGATCGGGCTCGAAGAAACGATCCGCGCGCTGGCCTGGGCGCTCCTGCACTTCCTGTGGCAAGGAGTCCTGATCGCGATCGGGCTCGAGCTCGCACTTCTCTTCGCGCGGAAGAGCCGGGTCGAGCTCCGCTACGCGATGCGTTGCGGCGCCCTGCTCCTCATGGGAGCCGCGCCCGGAGTCACCTTCTGGGCCCTCCGCACGGCCGAACGGCCCGCCACGGACGACATCCTGCACCTCCTCGCGAGCGACCCGCTGGCGGCCTCCGTCGTCCTCGACGGCGATCCGTGGCTGACGGCAATCGTCGGCCTGTGGTCGGCCGGCGTGATCGTCCTCTGGACACGGCTCCTGCGGAACTACCTGCGGGTCCGGCGCCTGCAGAGGAGCGGAGTCGGCACGGACCTGCCGGCCGAGTGGCAGGCACGCTTCGACGCGCTCGCGTCGGGAATGGGTGTGAAGGCCGTCGCTCGCGTGATCGAGTCGGCGGTGCTCAGCGTGCCGACGGTCATCGGCTGGCTCCGCCCCGTGGTGCTGATCCCGGCGCGCGTCCTGACGGGGCTCACGACCGAGCAGGTCGAGGCGCTGATCGCCCACGAGTTGATGCACGTCCGGCGGCACGACTTCGCCGTCAACCTGGTGCAGTCCGCCCTCGAGGCACTCCTCTTCTATCACCCGGCGGTGTGGTGGGTGTCCAAGGGCATCCGCACCGAACGAGAGTACTGCTGCGACGACGCGGCACTCTCCGCCACCACCGACCGGGTCTCGTACGCGCGCGCGCTCACGACACTGGAGAGCTGGCGCGGCGCTCAACTAGAAACCGGCATGTCCACATTGGGAGGTTCCTTCATGCAGCGAATCCAACGAACGATCGGCATCCGTCCCGCGGGGAGGCGCCGGGGTCCGCTATCGGCCATCGGTGCACTCGCCGTCGTCGCGGTCCTCGGAGCGACGGCCTTCGGTCACTCCGTTCCGGCGGGTCTCGTCCGCCAGGACCCCGATCAGATGCGCGAGATCCGGGCGCGGCTGAGCGAGATCCAGAGGCAGATCGACGACCTGCGTGCGCTCCTGGACGGAACGGGGAGCGATCTCCAAGAGGCAGAAGCGGAGCGGAAGCACGAGCGGGAGCGCGGGCGACTTCACGAGAGAGAACGCGATGATCGCGACGAGCGGGAGTGGCTGCACCAGCGGGAGCGCGAGCATCGCCATGAGGCGGAGCGGCTTCACCGCGAGGAGCGCGACCGCGAGAACCGCGACGTGCGTGTTCGCAGGCGAGGTCACGAGCGCGAAGAGGGACACGACTTCGGCCACGACCTGCACGAGCGCCTTCGTGGGGCCCTGGAGGGCCTAGGGTTCCACCCGCGCGACGTCGAGGTCCGCGTACACGACGACGGAGACCTCCGCGAGGACGGCGACCGGAGCATCACGATCCAGGGGCTCGACACCGGGAAACTCCACGAGCACCTGCGTGAGATGGTGCACGGTCTCGGGATTCACGAGGGTCACGGCGACGGAGAGCGCGCCGGCAAGATCCGCGGACTCGACGCGGAGAAACTCCACCAGCACCTCAAGAAGGCGCTCGGGCAGGTCGGCATTCGCGCGCGCCACAAGGACGGAGGCATCGAGATCAGCGGCCTCCCGGATCTCGGGAAGGCACACGAACACCTCAGGAAGGCCCTCGGAGACGCGGGAATCCACGACGACGTTCGCGAGCTCCTCCAGGACCTCGGCATCGAGGGTCACGTGCGCGGGTTCCTGAACGCGGTCGGCGGCGGCGATTCCGGAGAGGGCCGAAGGCACCGGCGCGAGATCCGCCTGCACGAGGACTTCCCGAAGATCCTGAAGGACGTGCTCCGCTCCGTGCACCACCGCCGGTCCGACGACGGCACGCACGAGATCCGGATCGACGGCGACCTCCACGAGAAGATCCGCAAGGCCATCGAGGGTTCCGGACTGCGCGAGCGGGAGCTCGAGGAACACGACGTTCGACGCCGCCGAGGCGCGATCGAGGGCAAGGACGAGGACGAAGCGTCACAGGCTCGCCAGATCGTCTAGGAACACGGAACGGAGCGGCGGGAACGCGTCCCGCCGCTCCTCCCCCCCGGAGGGCAGGACCGCTCCCGGGAAGTCGGGAGTTCCCGAAACCGCCGGGCTTCTCCGCGACACTCCGCAGCGGCTGCGTCGGAGATACGATCCGCGTGTCTCCCGGCAACCCAAAGGAGGAAAGATGAAGCGAACCATCCTGGCCGCGACGGCGGCGGTCCTGTGTCCCGGTGCGGTTCTCTGGGCGTTCACGGACGGGCGCTTGCCGTTCGAGGGAATCGAGGGGAACCCGGCGCTCGTGCTGCTCGATCCTGCGGACGTGGCGCCGCCCGAGCTCGAGCTCGTCGACGCGCAAGCGGTGAGCGGCGGTTCCGGTATCGGAACCCCGACGATCGCCCCCGCGATCGTTCCCGGCCGAACGTGCTATTCGTTCGAGACGATCGCCCAGGGCCAGTACAGCGGCTTCGGCTACTACTGCCAGGTGCCGGCGACGGCTCAGGCTCCGTCGATCACGCCGGTCCCCGTACCTAACCCGCCCTGCTATGCGAAGGTCGCCCAGCCCGCGTTCGAGGCGGTGATCCGCGACGACTGCACCTGGATCGACTTCTGGAACGAGCACGCGTCGAACGTGTTCCCGCCGCCGCCGCCGCCGTCGGTCGACTTCGACAAGTACGCGGTGATCGCCGTCGTCTCGGGCTCACGCTCGAACGGCTGCTACGGAATGGAAGTCCGGAGCGTCACGAAGGAGAAGTGCGGCGTCGTCGTGCGCGTTCGCGAGCGCGTCCCGTGTGCAGGCGAGCTATGCACGCTCGCGCTCACCAACAACTTCCACTTCGTGAAGATCTGCAAGAGCCTGGTCCCGTTCAAGTCGCGGGTCTGCTTCGAGCACAACAACGACAACGTTCTCTGCACGATCGGCATCCTGTGCGCCTCTCCGGTGCCACAGGCTCAAGTCCGCTGATCTGGAGAGGCGTCGCCCCGGGCCTCGTGAGGGAGGTCCGGGGCGCTCGCTGCCGCGCGACACCGACAGCTGATTCAGGGGAGCGTGTGATGCCAGGCGAGCGCTCGTTCGACCAGCTCGGCCGTGCGCTCGGGTTCGCGCTCGGCGAGGTCCTCGGTCTCACCGGGGTCGCCAACGACGTCGTAGAGCTCGACGTCGCCGCCCTCGGGATTCACGTGCAGCTTGTAGCTGCCGTCGCGGATCGCGACGCCCGGAGAGAGGTAGCTCTGATCTCCCGCAACGCCGGCGCGCCATTCCCAGAAGAGCGGTCCGCGTCGCGGCCGAGGCGAACCCAGCAGGACGTCGCTCACATCCTCGCCGTCGAGCCCCGCGGGCGGCTCGACACCGGCCAGCGCGCACACTGTCGGAAGGAAGTCGACACCGGAGACGACCGAGGTCTCGTCGACGCGCCCGGCGGGGACTCGCGCCGGCCACCGCACGATGCACGGTGCGCGCAGCCCACCCTCGTAGAGGCTGCGCTTGCGCGCGCGAAACGGTCCTGTGGAACCGACGCCCGCGTTGGCGGCGTGCGCGACGTGGTAGTCCTCGGGCCCGTTGTCGCTGGTGAAGAACACGATCGTCTCCTCCGTGAGGCCGAGCTCGTCGAGCCCGCGAAAAAGACGGCCGAGGGCGTCGTCGAGTCCCGTGACCGCTGCGGCGAAGACCTTCATCTGGGTCCGAGCGTCCTCGGCGCCCTCGAGGTAGGTGCGCATCGTTCCCTCGAAGAGCTCGGGGTCCACGTCGAGGTCCTCGTAGCGCGCGAGCTCCTCCGCCGTCGGCTTCAGGTGTGCGTGCGGGACCAGCGTCCAGAGCTGGACGAAGAACGGGCGCCCGCGATTCTCCTCCGCGAAGCGCAGCGCTTCCTCCACGAGCAGGCCGGTGGAGCGCGCGCGCCAGTCCTCCGGCCTCTCCTCGTCCCACTCCGATGAATGGAGAACCGTGCTCTCGTCGAATCCGTACTCGGAAGGCGCCGGCGCACCCTCGAAGCCCTCGCCCGTCAGATGCCACTTCCCGAAGTGGGCCGTGGCGTAGCCCGCGTCGCGGAGCAGGTCGGCGACGGTCGTCACGTCGGGATCGAGCCAGTTGGGCATCCCGCGCTCGCGATTCTTGCGCGGGCTGGGCGAGAAGATCCGGTGTACGCCGTGGCGCCCGGGATAATGCCCCGTCACGAACGCCGTGCGACTGGGCGAGCACGACGGGCTCGCGACGTAGAACTGTTCGAACGACGTCCCCTCTTCCGCGAGGCGATCGAGGTTCGGGGTCCGGATGAGCGGGTGGCCGAAGGAAGCGAGGTCACCCCAGCCGAGGTCGTCGGTGAGAACGAAGACGACGTTCGGGTGCTCCGCGACCGCATCCGATGGACCGGGCGAGCAGGCGAGCACGATCAGGAGGAGCGCGGAACACCTCACGCGCGGAGTCTACTAGGTCCACGGAGCCCGACCGAAACGCGAGAGGGCTTCGCCGTCCCAGCGGCGAGGCCCTCGTGTGAGTGCGACCGGTCTCCGACTCCTAGGAGCCCGTTGAAGAAGTGCTTCGGATGCCAGGATGGTGGCATCCGCTTCGTCGTGGTGCCTGGAACCGCAGGCGAAGCCGTAGCTTCGGCGAGGATTTCAGGTGCCGCGACGGAGTGGAGGACGCCGTCCTGGCGCCG